>JAFSFU010000256.1 GCA_017435025.1 Lachnospiraceae bacterium
GCCGAGTGCCGGACCTACTGGCGGAGCTGGTGTAGCCTTGCCTGCCGGGATCTGTAATTTAATATATCCTGTTACTTTCTTTGCCATAATTAGCAACCTCCTAAATCATGTGGTAATGTCGGGGATTTCCCTCCCACGCGCTGTCATTCCGCCAGGCGGAAAAGCGCTTTCGTTACATTTTCTTTACTTCAGAAAAGTTCAGTTCAACCGGTGTTTCACGGCCGAACATTTCGACGTTGATTGTAAGTGTCTGTTTAGACTCGTTTACGCTCTTAATAACACCAACAGTGTCCTTCCAAGCGCCGGAGATAACCACGATTGCTTCTCCAACTTCGAAATCAACGACAACTCCGGTTGTTTTAAAGCCAAGACTTCTCATTTCCTCTTCGCTGAGCGGAACCGGCTTGGATCCCGGACCTACGAAACCGGTAACGCCTCTTGTGTTGCGTACTACGTACCATGTATCATCATTCATAACCATATGAATCAGTACGTAGCCCGGGAACATCTTGCGTTCTACCTGTTTCTGAGTGCCGTTCTTAAGCTCGATCACTTCTTCCAGCGGGACGGAAACTTCTAAGATCTGGTCCTGAAGCCCTCTGTTCTCGATTGTCTTTTCAATGTCAACCCTTACCTTATTCTCGTATCCGGAATAAGTGTGTACAACATACCATTGTGCTTCTGACATATCTTCACCTCATCCTTAAATAATGATGTTGAGACCAAATTTAATGATCAGATCGAGGACTGCGATTGTTGCTCCTAAAGCGACAGATACAGCAACAACTGCGATTGTCTGCTTTGTAAGAGTCTTCTTATCCGGCCAGATGATTTTCTTGAACTCGGCTTTTAAGCCTTTGATGAAGTCCTTTTTCGGGGCCTTCTCATTACTTTTTTCACCCATAAATTCACGTCCTTCTGCAAACCGGATTATTTTGTTTCTTTGTGCATTGTGTGTGTCTTACAGAATCTGCAGTACTTCTTTGTTTCCATACGATCCGGATGAGTTTTCTTATCCTTTGTCATATTGTAGTTGCGCTGCTTGCATTCTGTACATGCCAGTGTAATCCTTGTGCGCACGACTTCCACCTCCGTTTAATTTCTTTGTTGTAAGGCGGTCTTCTCTCTCTGCTTTTGCTATCGAATTTTGAGCATAAAAAAAAGACCTATGTTCTTCCATTCGCCCGACCATTGTAGCATAGATGCAATACCTCGTCAAGTGTTTTTTTCTTGAGAATTCAAGGTTTTTCGTGTTTTCTTACCAAAAAAATCCGCCATATCTTTTCTGATACGGCGGATCATTTCTCTTCCTTATATAATATCTTATAATACCTTTGACAGAAACTCTTTCGTTCTGTCATGCTTCGGGTTGGCAAAAAACTCCGCCGGCGGCGCTTCCTCAAGGATCACTCCGTTGTCCATAAAGAGCACCCGGTTTGCAACCTCTTTTGCAAATCCCATCTCATGAGTTACGATGACCATGGTCATGCCTTCCGATGCCAGCTGCTTCATCAGATCCAGAACCTCACCAACCATTTCCGGGTCCAAAGCGCTGGTCGGCTCATCGAACAGGATCACGTCCGGATTCATAGCCAATGCTCTAACGATCGCCACACGCTGTTTCTGACCGCCGGAAAGAGTGGACGGATACACATCTGCCTTATCCTCCAGGCCAATGCGTTTTAGGAGCGCCATCGCCTCCTCTCGGGCCTGTGCCCTGATCTGTTCCTTGCCTTTTCCTGTAATCTTTTCCACCAGACTCATTTTTCCGGATTTCTTTAATTCCTCGGTTCTCACGTGGACCGGAGCCAGCATGATATTCTCCGCCACTGTCTTATTATTGAAAAGATTGAAATGCTGGAACACCATACCCATATGGCGGCGGTGAATATTAATATCCACGCTCATATCTGCGATATCCACACCATTAAAAATAATACTTCCTCCGGTCGGATCCTCCATACAGTTCAGACATCTCAAAAATGTGCTTTTACCGGAGCCGGACGGACCGATCACAACTACGATATCGCCTTTGTTGATCTTCACATCGATGCCTTTTAAAACATCCACATCTCCGAAACTTTTCTTCAAATTAATTACGTCGATCACTCTTCTTCAGGCTCCTTTCCATTAATTTTACCAGCGCCGCAATAAACATTACCAGCACCACATAAATTGCAGCCATGACCAGATACGGCACCATGAACTCGTAGCTGTTGCTTCCAATAAAGCTGAACGCTACATAAAGATCCGCAGCACCGACAAAGCTGACAACTGAAGTTTCCTTAATTAAGGAAATGAATTCATTGCCCAGAGTAGGAAGAATGTTCTTTACCGCCTGCGGGATTACAATATCGATCATAGTTGTCGCAAAGCTTAAACCAACCGCACGTCCTGCCTCCAGCTGACCCGGATCTACGGACTGGATACCGCTTCGCATGATCTCAGAGATATAGGCGCCGCTGTTCAATCCGAATACCAGCATGGACACCTGCACACCGCCCATCTTGATTCCGAGAATCGGCAATAATACATAGTAGAATACCAGCAGCTGTACCACGATCGGTGTGCCGCGGAACAATCCCACATAAAAACTGCAGATGCCATTTAACACACGCGGAAGACGCTTGTATTTCGGCACAACACGCACAGTCGCGATCAGTGTGCCGATCACGATACCGATCAAAAGACCTGCGACTGCGATCAGGATCGTATTCTGCAGACCTTCCAAAACCTTCACATAGCCATTTTGCTCAAAGAAGATTTCCAAAAATTTGTTCCATTTGTTTCCAAAATTTCCCATTATCTCTCTCCATAAACTTATTATGCAGGAAAAACGGACAGCCGCCAAGCTGCCCGCTTAGAATCTTTATTTTACTGCATTGCGTTAATCGCCTCTACGATACATGCTGCCGGAGCTGCATCGATGATCACATAGTTGATATTTCCATTGATCAGATCCTGTACGGCAAGAGAACCGTTCTTATACGGTACGCACCCTGCCGGAAGTCCAGCAAATCCCCAGTCTGCATCGCCCTCGATATAATACTGAGCAGTTGTTCCTGCCTGAACACCGATCTTATCGCTTGCTTCCAGTTTATTCAGGAGCGCCTCAACGGCTGCTGCATCCTTACATGCATCAAAATCAGTATCCGCAGCACCTACGATCAGCTTCTGAGAAGCCTCATAATAAGAATCTGTAAAGGTTACGTACTCTGTTCTCTCTTCATTTACTGTCAGACCTGCCATCGCGATATCGCATTTGTGCTGACCTACAGAAAGACAAACTGCATCAAAATCCATATTCTGGATTACAAGTTCCTGGCCAAGTTCCTCTGCCAGAAGTGCTGCGATCTCCATATCGATACCATAGTAGCTGTCACCGCTGATATACTCAAACGGCTCGAACGCTGCGTTTGTTGCAACCACAAGCTGATCCTTGGAGGTATCCAGTTCTGCGGATACTACAGCTGTCGGCTCGCCGCCGCCAAAGTACTTCTCACAGATCTCATCCAGAGTTCCGTCTTCTTTGATCTTTTTAACGAACTCATTTGTCTGCTCTAAAAGTTCCGGCTGATCCTTATCCACACCAAATGCATACTCTTCCTGAGTCAGGTTGATATCGATCACTTTAACTCCACTTGCTGCCTCATCAGCCTTGCTTCCACAACCTGCTAACATAGATACAGACAGTGCCACTGTCATACAAACTGCCAATAATTTCTTCATAATGTCCTCCATTCCACCGACTCCGATTGAACCGGTTCTTATGATGTGACCTACTATAGCACATTCATTTTCAAAAAGCAAGCATAAATATAAATTGTTTTAGAATTTTTATGCACATTATCCACGCGCGAATCGCATAATATGCATCATCGACCTCCAGTCATGCATATTACAGCAAAATATACATTCTCAGCCCCTGCCCATTTCAAAGCCCGGGCGCATGCTTCCAATGTACTTCCTGTCGTGTAAATATCGTCCACCAGAAGAATTCTCCGCATATGTTTCGGAAGTGTCTCTGCGCGGAATGCGCCGGTCAGGTTTTTTAGGCGCTCCGTCGGAGAAAGCTCTTTCTGCGGCAATGTCCTTCTGTCACGCCTCAGACAATTGTTTTCAACCGGAATATTCAGTTTTTTTCCGAGAATCTCTGCCAGGAGCTCCGCCTGGTTGAATCCTCGTTTTCGCCTTCTGGAACGATGAACAGGAACCGGCACGATCACATCTACCTGCATACGGCGAATGACCGTTTCATAACGGATCGCCATCGCCTCCCCATAAAAATCCAGATACTCACGTTTGTTATTATACTTCATCTGCACCATAGATTTTCTGGCAATTTCATCATAATTAAGAAGTGCCACACCGGACTCGAAGGTATGACGATGCGCCATGCAGTCCTCACAGAACTCCATGGTCCCATCCGCAATTTCTTTTCCGCATTTTTTACATACTGGGCCGGTAACAAAAGAAAGTTTTTGAAAGCATGGCGGGCAGATCAGACCACCCGCCGGCTTTACGATCTCCCCGCACACCGGACAGCGGCGGGGAAAGAGAATATCAAGAATTGTTCGTTTTGACATATAAAACTATTGTTTGGCTAAAAATCGATCTCGAGGATCCGGTCTTTCAATCCGGAATAACGCTTCTGTTCTACCTCATTGTCCACCATAAACTGGAACATCTCCGGAAGTCCCACCAGGCACACACATTTCTTCGCCCTGGTCACTGCCGTATAGATCAGATTCCGACTCATCAGCATTCTCGGGCCAGTGTGAACCGGAATGACCACCGCCGGGTACTCACTTCCCTGGGATTTATGGATCGTGATCGCGTAAGCCAGCTCCAGTTCCTCCAGCTGTTTAAAACTATACTCGACCATCTTCCCTTCATCAAATTCCACTTCCATTGTCTCTGCGAAGTTGTTGACCTGTCGGATGATTCCAATGTCACCGTTAAACACACCTTCGCCCCGTTCCAGCGGAATACCGTAACGATTTCTGGTCTCCCAGGTAATCTGATAGTTATTTTTGATCTGCATGACCTTGTCACCCACTCGAAAAATCGTTCCTCCGGATTCCTTTTCCTGCTTGCCCGGTGCCGGCGGATTAAACCGTTCCTGCAGAATCTTATTTAACTGTTCCACACCGAGAGCGCCTTTACGCATCGGTGTCATGATCTGAATATCGGACATATCAGCCTGTACATAATTCGGCAGCTTATCCCGCAAAAGAATCATCATATCACTAACGATGTCTGCCGGATGTTCCCTGCGGATAAACACAAAATCTTTGCTTCGTTTTTCCAGCGGAACCCGCTCGCCTGCATGGATCTTATGAGCGTTTACAACGATGTCGCTCTGAGCCGCCTGACGAAAGATCTTTGTCAGCTTTACTACCGGGAACTTACCCGATTCAATTATATCACGGAGCACATTTCCCGGTCCAACACTTGGGAGCTGATTCACATCACCCACCAGGATCAGACGTGTACCCATATTGACAGCCTTCAAAAGTGCATGCATGAGACTGATATCCACCATAGACATCTCGTCGATGATGATCACATCCGCATCCAGTGGATTCTGCTCGTTGCGTTCAAAATGCATGCCTTCCAGTCTGGAACTGCCGGCTGCACTTCCCACACCGTCCGCTGCTCCGGGACGTCCGGAATCCATGGTCGGAATTCCGGTCAGTTCCAGCAAGCGATGGATCGTCTTTGCCTCATACCCCGTCGCCTCCGCCATCCGCTTTGCCGCGCGGCCGGTCGGAGCCGCAAGAAGGATCTCCATCTGCTCCTGTTCGAAATAACGTATGATCGTGTTGATGGTCGTGGTCTTTCCGGTACCAGGGCCGCCGGTAATGATCAAAAGTCCATTGTTAACCGCCTCGATCACCGCCTGTTCCTGCAGTTCATCCAGCTCCATTTCATCTGCTGCCAGAATTCGCCGGATCCGTTCGCGAACCTTATCGGCAGATGTCTTATCCTTCAGATTGAGATCATGGAGCATGCGGGCCGTATTCAGCTCCATGTAGTAGAATTGCGCAGGATAAACAATCCGCTTCTCGTCCTTTTCCTTTACGATCAGCTTCCTTTCCATCTGCAGATCCATGATATGCTTCCCCATATGCTCCGAATCCACCTGCAGGAGATTGGATGCATAAGCCAGCAATTCTTCCTCCGGAAGATACGTATGACCGGAACTGGTCGCCTGCAAAAGTGTATAAAACAGACCACTCTTAATGCGATAATCCGAATCCGTGAAAATTCCCACTTTCGCCGCGATCTCATCGGCAATCTTAAATCCCACACCGGAAATATCGTCAGCCAGCTGATATGGATTCTCCTGGATCACGGAATAAAGTCTCTGGCCATACTGATGGTAGATCTTGACCGCCAGGTTCATGGAAATGCCATACTGCTGCAGAAACAGCATCGCCTGGCGCATATCCCGCTTTTCTTCCACCTGTCCCGCGATCTCCATCGCCATACGCTCGCTGATTCCTTTGACCTCTGCCAGACGCTCCGGCTCTTCCTCCATGATCCGGAACGTATCTGTCTTAAATTTTTTTACGATCCTCTTAGCTAAAGCAGCTCCGATGCCTTTGATAGCACCGGAGCCGAGATACCGTTCAATCGCCAGCGTATCTTCAGGAGCTTTCACTTCGTAACTCTCCACCGCCAGCTGTTCGCCATAAATCGAATGCTCCACCATCCGTCCCGTTGCTTCGATCCGCTCTCCCTCACTAATATAAGGAAAAATCCCCACAAGGATATATTCTTCCTTGCCATCGGTCACACTCAGGACAGAGTATCCATTCTCTTCATTGCGAAATTTAATTTTTTCTACATAACCTGTTACAGTTGCCATTTTATTTTTCTACGCGCTTACCTGTATGATAGAACTCAATAAATTTACCGGTACCGATCGCAACCGCCGTTAACGGCTCTTCTGCGATCATAGTTGTAATACCTGTCTTCTCCTCGATCAGTGCATCCAGACCGGAAAGAAGAGCACCACCGCCGGTCAGAACGATACCGCGATCAAAGATATCTGCCGCAAGCTCCGGTGGAGTTCTCTCAAGAACGTTGTGTACCGCGTCTACAATCTGCATAGCCGGCTCCTTTAATGCTTCCAGAGTCTCATCAGAAGTAACTGTGATCGTCTTCGGAAGACCTGTCACCAGGTTTCTTCCGCGAACTTCCATTGTGATCAGCTCCGGACGTCGGTATGCCGCACCAATATTGATCTTAATCTCTTCGGCAGTTCTCTCACCGATCAGAAGATTGTGTTTCTTTCTCATATAGCGAACCAGCGCCTCATCAAAGTCATCACCGGCTGTCTTAATGGAAGTGCTTACTACAGTACCGCCAAGGGAGATTACCGCGATATCCGCAGTACCGCCACCGATATCGACGATCATATTACCGCATGCCTTGGAGATATCGATACCGGCACCAATTGCTGCCGCTACCGGCTCCTCAATAATACACACTTCACGGGCACCAGCCTGGTAAGTTGCATCTTCAACTGCTTTTTTCTCAACTTCCGTTGCACCGCTCGGGATACAAACTGCGATTCTCGGCTTTCTTAAAGATTTCTTTCCAACTGCCTTATCGATAAAATACTTTAACATTTTTTCTGTTACCGTATAGTCAGAAATAACACCTTTTCTAAGCGGACGAACCGCTACGATATTACCCGGAGTACGTCCGATCATCAGACGCGCCTCCTCACCGAATGTAATAACTTTATTGGTCTCGCGATCCAGCGCAACTACGGACGGTTCCTTTAAAACAACGCCCTTTCCCTTGATATATACCAGAATGCTGGCTGTACCTAAGTCAATTCCAATGTCATGTGACGCAAACAGCATTGACATTTTCCTCCTGTCATCTTTACTAATTTATATACAAAAAGTTTCTCTTTCTTCATTCCCGCTCTCCAATGAGCGCAAAATATCAGTTTCATTATATACAAAAGCTTTTGGAAAAGAAAGAGGTTTTTTCATAATTTCATCAAAAAAAAGAACTTCCGGGGTCAGGGAATGGAATGGCGACCCAGCTGGAAGTTCTCTTTTTTGATAAGCGCGATTATCTTCTTTAATATTATACCACTAAGCGCGCTTGTTTTCAAGCATAAGACTCATTTTTATATTGAAAATTTGTTTACAAATTAAACGCGTTTATGTTATTATATATACACCGCTTTCTAATTATACAAGTCAATTACCAAACAACGATTGCAGGAGGCATCATGAGCAAGTCAATGAATGAAGATCAGAGAATCCAGAATATGATTCGCTTTGTAAAAGCGACACAGGAATTGATTGACGAAATCAGCATTGAAAATGTTTCTATCCGTAAAATTGCCACTCGTGCCGGTTTCCATAATTCTACAATATACCTCTATTTTAAAGATGTGGATTATCTGATTCTTCTTGCCTCCATGCGTTATTTCGAAGAATACAGCCGCTCACTGGCTGAGTTAAGCACAAAAAATCTTTCTACAATTGATAGTTTCTTTGCTGTATGGACATATTTCTGTAACGCAGCATTTGCCCACCCGAATCTCTTTTATTCCTTTTTCTTCGGTAAGTACAGCAATAATATTACCCCTATCATGAATGAGTATTATGAATTATTCCCAGAGAAAAAATATAAGTTTTCCGCAGGATTGGAGAACATGTTCTATGGGAATAATATTTACGATCGCAATCGTCAGTTATTGAGTTCTTTGATTGATCTGGAACATGTCTGCGTGAATTCCAGCAATTTGGAACTGGTAAACCGCATTTCTACCAGTTATTTCAAAGATATGCTTGATCGTCAACGTACCAATTCCACGCTCTTGCCCGAAGAGGCAACCGAAGATATTTTATCCGCTCTTCGATATATGATCGGATACAACGCATAAGATCTCCCAGTGATTGATTTTTCTCAATCAGGGAGATCTTTTTTATATTCTTTGTATCCATTCTTTTTTAATACACCAGACAGCGCCCTGCAAATACTGCTCATCCACTCCATCAATGTCAAATACGCGTTCCCAGCTCTGCATGATCTTTCTTTTGACCAGTGGATAAAACGGTTTCGCAAACACTTCCATGGTATCCCGAATTCCCTGACGTTTCAGTTCGGCCTCAAAATCCTCCTCCTCTTTTTGATTGCCGATGTAGCCCAAATTCAGAATCTTCGACCATTTTCGTGTATCAAAATACACCAGTTCTTCTTCCGGAATTGTCAGTTTCATTAACACCATGCCGCTACCAACATCTACCCACTTCGGATCCTTAAACAGCCATACCGGTGACTCTGCTTCTTCCGGTTTGACAACCCTCTGCTCCATCTTTCTGATAAAGAAATCATATGCGGTCTTAAACACCCAGGCCACATCTCCATACTTCATGTCAATAAATTCCTTTTTGACATAAGAAACGCCATCCTGGGCAATCACATCAGCAACCTGTCCGGTTTGAGAAGTCCACATGATGACATGTTTCTTCTGACTCATACTGCCACACCTCTTTTACCCAGTCTCTTTTAATCTCCCAGATTGTTGCAACCGCATCATTGTTGTTTGCCGGCGGCAGGGTAAAGACTCTGCCCCAGCTGGAAAGAATCTTTCGTTTTAGCGTGGGATAAAAATTGCCTTTGGATGTAGAAATCAGCGTATCCTCTTCTGTGATCCCGTAGCGTTTCAGTTCCGCTTCATGTTTTTTCGCATCCTCTTCATTCAACGGAACATACCAGTAATTTACCACATATCCCCATGCTTCCATATTGGCGATCACCACCTGCTCTTTCGGAACTTCCAGCCGAAGAATTACCGTATCTTTTGCCGGCTGAAGCATGTTCTCATCCGTAACACACAGCCACACCGGGTATTTTAAGTCCTGAGGGATCTGAACATACTTCCTCGCCTCACCGGTATACCATCGATAGAGCTCCAGATAGTAGTCCGCGATCGTATCATTCTTCGCACGAATATATTCTTCTTTTACATGATAAACATCGTTTGTTTCCAGTTCTTCCCAAACCTGCGGAACCTGCCTGGTCCATAATGTCATCGTTTCCATGAAACCTCCTAATTCCAACATAACACGATTCCATGATAACACGAAAGGACTGCTGCAAGCAACAGTCCCCCGTGTAATCGATATCTATTATCTCAATTATTTTGTTTTTTCACTCTTCAGAGCCTTCACAGTTGCTATCATAATACCTGCCATTACAAAGGAGAATGGTAATGCACCTACGATGGACATCGTCTGTAACATATTAAGACCGTTAGATGTAAAGAGCATCAGTGCCAGTGCTGTCAGAGACTGGATAAAACCCCAAACAACTTTTCTCTTTGTTGTCGGATTCAGATCGCCGTAAGAACTCAGCATACCAAGTACGAATGTAGCAGAGTCTGCAGATGTAACGAAAAATGTGCAGAGAAGAACTACTACTACGAGAGAGATTGCAGCGCCCATCGGATACTGCTCAAGTACTACGAATAATGCCGTAGCTGTATTCTGGATTGCTTCAGATGCAACTTCTACACCAGTATGCATACCTAACTGACCAAATACGGAGAACCAGATCATGGAAACAATCGCCGGAACGAGCATAACGCCTGCACAGAACTCTTTAATTGTACGACCCTTGGAGATACGTGCAATAAAGATACCGGAGAACGGTGCCCAAGCAATCCACCAGCCCCAGTAGAAGATTGTCCATCCACCGTACCAGCTTGCATCTGCGTATGCACCTACTGCAAATGTATCATGAATGATATTCTGTAAATAAACACCTGTACCTTCGATAAATGTATTAAAGATATCCTTTGTCGGTCCAATGATCATACATGCAAGAGCGATGATGATACAAAGAACAACGTTTGTATTGGACAGGAATGCGATACCCTTGTCAAGACCAGAAATTGCAGATGCCATGAACATAGCAGTTACAACCACAACGATGATGATCAGGACAATATTGTTTTCCGGAATACCAAACAGTTTGTTCAAACCGGAGTTGATCTGGTAAGCACCAAGACCAAGAGATGTAGCTACGCCTGCAACAGTCGCGAAGATAGCAAGTACGTCAACGGTAATACCGAAAGCGCCTTTTACTCTCTTTTCGCCAACAAGCGGAATAAAGATAGAGCTTACAAGGCTTGGTTTGTTCTTACGGAACATCATGTACGCAAGGCCGAGAGCAAGTACGGAGTAGTTTGCCCACGGATGAAGACCCCAGTGAAGGAACGCTTTCTGCATTGCAAATTCTGCTGCCTCTGCACTACCGGCTTCCATACCGCCGATCGGCGCCATCCAGAAGTTTAACGGCTCAGCTACACCCCAGAATACCAGACCGATACCCATACCAGCGGAGAATAACATTGCGAACCATGTGAAAAGGCTATATTCCGGTGCCGCATCATCCGGACCAAGTTTCACATTTTTCCATTTACTGAAGAAACCGATCCAAACGATAAATACTACGAACGCTGTCATGATCAGCGCATACCACCAACTAAAGTTAGTTGTGATAAAACCAAACGCCGCATTTGCTGCAGCTTCGAAACTCTGCGGTAATACAAGACCCCATAATACGAGAATCGCACAAATTACCAACGAAATAATAAAGGTTGGGCTTAATTTCTTTTTATCCATAAAGTTTTCCTCCATTCCCTTTTATGCCTACTTTAGGATATTTTTTTACATCGTCTGTCCCGAAGTTCCCCTCTCCGGGACAGACTCTTATTTTATTTCATTAAATCTGTACTTTAAATACAGTCTGCTCTTCAATATCTGTTGCCAGAGCCTGAATCGCAACTTTTGTTCTGTGATAACGAAGCTTCCACTGATCCTCTTTGGATGTACCCGGATCACCGAGCGGATACGGGATAGAGATTGTCGGAACGATTCTGTTGGAACCAACAGTCTTCGCTACCGGAATCAGGTTACACATCTGAACGATCGGGAAACCAGCTTTTTCTACTTCTTTAACCATTGTTGCACCGCAACGTGTACAGGTTCCTCAGGTGGAAACCATAATTACTGCGTCAACATTGTCTTCTTTCAGAAGCGGAATGATCTCTCTCGCCATTCTTGCTGCTTCAGCCTCTGTTGTACCTGTACCTACTGTTGTGTAGAAGTACGGATGTAAGCTGCCGAACTCGCCTTCTTTTTCAAGAACTTTCAGAGCATCGATTGGTGTGATAACGTTCGGGTTTGCATCAGCTGCTGCCGGGTCAAAACCTGCGTGAATTGTCTTAAATTCACCACCCTTTAATGCATCGCAGTCACCAACATAGTATCTGCCCCAACGTGTAGCTGAAGCGGACTGGATACGATCCGGGTTATCAACCGGAACAATACCGCCGGTATTAAGAAGAGCAATCTTTGCTTTCTTAATATCTTTTACTGCAGGAGCGATCGGAACTCTGTCGAGTTTCGGCATCGGAAGCTCTGTTACGAACGGCTGACCGTTTAATTTTGCAACGAGCATTTCTACCATACGCTCAGAAGCCGGTTTTCCGTCTGCTCTCCATGTCTGACGACGGATGCCTCTCGGGAAGAAACCTTCTTCGTCTGCGGAGCCAACCGGAACACCGTTTAACAATTTATTTGCAACTTTAACCATTGCAGCTACGTCCTGTCTCATCTTAGAAGCGATATTACCGCCCTTTAAGATGTACATATCTTTCTTAAACATATCAACACCCGGTGTCTCTTCATTCATAGATGTAACAACCGGAACGCCGAATTTCTCTTTTACTGCTTTACAGATTGTACCGCAAGCTACTGTGTATCGACCCGCCTGGAAAGCCGGACCTGCAAGGAAAATATCAAACTCTTTACCCTCAAGCATTCCAAGAATTGTAGCTACTGCGTCATCTGTGTTTGTACCCATATAGTTATCACCGCAGATAATTGTATGAGTGATCTCTGCATCCAGATCTTTTGCGAACTGCACAGCCGGTCCCACATGACCCTCATGGATCTGCGGTTCGATACCAGCCATATCTTCTCCACCAATCTGACCGAAGAACTGGTTAATATATAAAATCGCTTTCTTCATAAACTTGTACCTCCATTAAAAGTCTTTCATCTGTTTTGGAGACCATCCTGCAACCATATCGCCGCAGAACATTGAGTTGTTTTCCATAATGATGGAGCCATCTTCACGAACAGATGGTCCGAATACTTCGTCGCCAGCCCATCCACCGGATAAACCGTCTCTTGCAAGAGCTTCCAGTTCACCGAGAACTGTTTCCATCGGAGGTAATTCGATCAGCTCGGATACGTTACCGCAGGAAACGATCGCATCAAGCTTCTCATCCAGAGTTACTAACGGCTGGGATCTGCCATCACGACCTGTACACTCATTTGTAACACCAACAGTCTTAACGCCAACATCCTCAAGAGCTACGATGCAACCTACGAAGTCAGCATCCGGATTACCGTAACCTTCTTCTGCTACAACAGCACCGTCAGCACCAAGGTTGCGTGCCATCTGTGCTACCATGTATGCGGAACGTTCTTTCTGCTCAAGAGCAACGTTCAGGTTGGACATGATCACGCCAAGGAAGTTGATTGTCTTGCCATGCTCCCTGTAAAGAGCTTTGATGTTCGGATGGTTCTGGAAGTCGTATGTGGACCACTTGGAAGATACCGGCATGAAGCTACCGGATACGAGTGCACCGTCAAGTACTTCGCTCGGGCTCATAAATGTCGGCACGAAATGGTTCAGATCCCATCCATAAATCAGATCGTTGTATCCCATTTCTTCCATCTGGGACTGCGGCTGCATAACATAAACAACGGACGGAAGTTTCTCAACTTCTGCATCACGTTTGATCACTGCCGGAAGTTCGAATACTTCTTCCTCTTCCGGTGTAAGTTCCTTTACACAGTTGCCGATGAATTCTGCAAGCTTATGGCCTGCTCTGCGGAGCGCATCATTTTTCTTCTGCTGTTCTCTCTGTTCAAATACTTCGTTTGTATCTGCTACAAGAACGATGTTGTTGAGCTGTCCGAAATATGTATATTTCTGGCCTTCGCCGCTCATGTCAATAATACCGTCCTGGAATCCACCCCAGTGTCTGCCAACTACGAGAACGCTGCAGTTTTTCAGCGCGTGCAGTTCACCTTCACCAGCTTTTGCAACCTCGCTTGTATATCCTGGGAATAATCCTCTTCCATCCAGACGTACACGCGGTTCGATAGCCTCTTTTACCGGACACATACGGATCTTATCGCCCGGTTTTGCAATATAAAGCTCAGCTTCTGTGATTCTCTCATCCTCTTTAATATAAGCCAGAGCTTCGTCCTTATTGATTGTCAGCACACCATCTTTGAAAGAAAGTTCATCTCCAAATACGATGTCTTTTACATAGAAATTACCGATAGTAAGTTTCATTCCCTTCTCCTTTCTTACCAATGCATTTTCTTATGTCGCACTTCAACACTATAAATATATCATGCAATTTCCGTTTTTGCAAACGTGTTTACTAAATAAATATGTTTTATAATTAAACAAATTTTCAACTTTTGTTTTGTATAAAATAGACAAAAACTTTAGATTCGTAGTTATTTATACATTTTTTCTATATTATATTTAGTTTTACATAAACTTTTTCTTAAAAATATTTTTTTCTTTGATGTTCTGTGGTACAATGGGAAAAGACAATACTTAAATGGAGAGACAGATTTTTATGGCAAAGACAAAGAAAGAAATACAAACAGAACGTATGATCCGGTATTTTGTTGAAGCAGTATGGAAAATTGAAGACACGGAAGGATTTGAAGCAATTACTGCACGAAAAGTTGCTGATCTGGCCGGATATAATGTGGCTACGCTATACCGCTACTTTGACGATCTGGATCACCTTTTGACTTTTGCTTCTTTACGCCATCTTCGAGACTATGCACTGGCTCTTACCAAACATACAGAAGGTGTCGATGATCCTCTTATTTTGTATATGAAGACCTGGGAATGTTTTAATTATTACGGCTTTCTGAAACCCAAAATGTATAAAGCAATTTTTTTCGGTAAGTTTGCAGATCAGTATAACTCCTCGTTGGAACTTTATTATAATATTTTCCCAGAACAGCTGCCCGCCGATGGGCTGCGTTTTTATCCGATGCTTCAAGAAAGAGAACTTCACAAGAGAGATTATATCTGCCTTCTTGCATCAGCCGAGGCAGGCTACGTTCCCATGGACAAGGTAAAAACTATTTCTGATATGAATGTTTTGATCTTTCGCGGAATGTTGGATCGCTTGGCTGAAATCGAGTATTCCCCAGAGGAAACTGCAAAACGGGTAACCGACTATCACGCACGAACATTGATCGGTTTTGGTGTAGCGCGAAAACTGGTAGAAGAATTTTTGATTGATTAAACGTAAGAAAGGGATTGTGCATCAGTCGCACAATCCCTTTCAATACTTAAATTTTATCTCCTCATCGATTGAACCCAGACGCCATTTGCATCTACATAATAACCATCCGGAGTCCATCTATTCACCCACATATCTCCATCCGGTCCGCAGTAGTACCAGATTCCGTTGGTCTGCACCCAACAGTTCTGCACACAGTAGCCGGCTGCATTGAAATAGTACCATAATCCATTGATCAGCTTCCAGGAAGAAGTCGGGTAAGTCTTATCCGGATTGCACCACCACCAGCCAACATTATCTTTCAGCCATGCACCGGCTGTTGTGCTTACACCCGGGCCTCCGGAAGAACCGGTACTTGTGGAACCGGAATTACCGGAACCGGAAGAACTGGAAGAATTACCGCTTTCACGAATTTCTTTCGCCTCAGAAGTAGATACATACCACTCTTCAGAATCATACCATCTGCCCTTTTCGGAACTGCTTCTTACACCGCGCACTTTAAACACATAAGTGCCTTTCTTTGTAAAGTACTCAGAAAAATCATAGTCTTCGTCTGTAACTTTTGTCACATCCTTGATCAAAGAACCATCACGATACAGCTTTACTTCATATCGCTTTGCATAGTCATTCTCTTCCCAGTAAGCAGTACCATCATCATCCCACTCAAGATCCCAAACTTCCAGGTCATCATCGTCATCATAATAATCGTCATCATATTCGACTGCCGGAAGGGTCACGCGGATAGTCAGTTTTGTGCTGCTCGTTCTTGTTACGCTGGTAACCTCTCCATCACCGTCAATATCGACATCGGCTTCATCCCATAAACTGCTGCTTTTGAATTTGTATCCATCATCAGCCTGAACCACAATCTTCAATTTCGGAACATCATCCTCGTCCCATCCATTGCTTGGTTCATTGGTGATCGTTACATCATCCTCATCA
>JAFSFU010000257.1 GCA_017435025.1 Lachnospiraceae bacterium
CTGACCTGTATAGAATGAATGGCATTTGGAACAGATTTCTACGTGAATGTCTTTCTTAGTAGAACCAGTTACAAATTCATTACCGCAGTTGCAAACAACTTTAGCCTGATAGTAATTTGGGTGGATTCCCTCTCTCATGATTTTTACCTCACTATTATTTTAGTACATGACTGACAGTCACGCCTTCTATTCTCCTGTCTTTAAACAGCTTAAACAGTATAACATAGAATTTTTTTGATTGCAAGCATTTTTTCCTTGAAAAATGGGCATTTCCCGCACATTTTTCGAGACTTCCAAACTTTGCCTCCGAAATCCGCTATCAACTCTCCAGGCTTCGTCCTCCGGACAGGATCCGCCAAACAGGAGGAGCAAACCACACCATGATCCGGGCGATCAGATAAGCGATCGCCACAATGATCACCGGAAGTGCAAAATACACCAGCAGTGCAGCCGGCATTCGCCACGACTCCGGGGCCAGTTTCATCAGTGCCATCGCAGTTCCTTTGTTGATGAACCGCACAATGATAAAATGGATTCCATACTGGAACATGCTGAGCTTCATCCATGACTTCGCCTGCGGCAGCTCGAAAGCCGATGTCATCAAAAACAGACTGCCCGGAACTAGCAGACGGTACGAAATGGTCCACAGCACATTGGCTCCAGGTTCTTTCATCATGCCGTAGCTGTAAACCGCAACGATCAACAGCGCCACACCGCCCATGACCCGGTCATTGGTGCCTTTTCTCTCCAAAAACTCCCGCCAGTGAACCGCCCCGTAAGCTGCGAACGAAAAATAGAACAGCGCATCCGTATTGGGGTGGCCCGTATCCATATGAAAATACATGGCTGCAATCAGCGATGCAAGGTAGATCACTCCAACATATCGGTTTTTCACAAACAAAAAAACAATCGGGGCCAGGATCAGAAGAAGGATCAGCTGGAACAGATACCAGAAGATCGGTGCATAACTATACTGAAGAATCGCATTCACAATCTCTTCGGCGCCAAACGGTACCGGCTCCTTGCCTACCACCTTCTGCACCATCGGCAGACGGGTCGCGATCACATATCCCATATAATACAGGAAGTTCCATGTCACATAAGGAACCACAACGCTGAAAAACCGGCTTTTCCATTTGCCCGGAAGTTTTTCCCGGCTGAAATTCCGGAAGAACAGATAGGAAGACAACAGGAAAAAGCCCGGAACTGCAATCTGGCCGATTCCCACCGACCAAAAGTTCTCAATCTGAGCCGCACGTTCCCAGGCCGCCCCCCATTGGGTGCCGGCAAACAATTCCACATTATAAGAATGTACCCAGATGACCAGAATGCTGAAAATAAACATCAGCCAGGAAATCTGGTTTCGGAATCGTGCGTTCTGCATGTCCTCGTCTCCTATATCTTTCTCCGGCGAGCCGTCGAATGCTTTATACGCCGCATCGTCTCAATCGATTACGCCTCGTTTACCAGTTTGCCGCACATATGATCCGGCACCAGTTTCAAAAGCAGTGTATTGGCCGCACCAACGCGGATTTCTTTCTGGATATATTCCTCATCCTGCGTAAATTTATAACTTAACTTCGTCGTAATGTCGATGATCTGCTGTATATCGTCGATGATCTCAATCTTACCGAACACAATGATACTCTTCACATTCCAGGCCCACTCGCCCTCTTTGCGGTATCCCCGATCGAAGGTACAGAAGGAAACTTTGTTGTGTTTCTGCAGCGCCTCCAGGCGATGGCCGATTTTTCCGCAATGGAAATAGATACAGCCATCCTCTTCGTTATACCAGTGATTCATCGGCATACCGTACGGATAATCGTCATCCCCCAGTACCGATAAAACACCGCGAGTTTCATTCTTTAATACTTCCACACATTCCTCTGTGGAAAGCTGCTTGTTTTTTCTCACCAATTCTCTGAACATACCAGACTCCTCCTCTACTTCTTTAACGCTCGCATCATCGCCGCGATCGTTCCCGGCAAACTCTCATGTTTCACCGTCTTCGGGTTAAATTTCACGATCTTAAATACGAAATCCATCACTGCACCGGAACAGACCACACTGATGATCGTTCCAAGTCCAAACGGACTCTTTAAAAGCAGGGCACAGGCAAATACTACAGCCAGGATCACCAGATTGATGTTTCCCAGTGACACCTTCGGGAATCGCTTTCCAAGGCCTACAAGAAGGGAATCTCGCGGACCGGCGCTGAGTCCGGCACTGATGTACACAAACTGGCCAAAGCTGACGATCGCCATACCCACCAGCAGGAAGATCGTCTGCATGATCATATTGGTCTGCACCGGCAGGAATCCAAGGGCGATGCAGATATCAGAACCAACACCGATGAGAACAGCATTGAGGATCGTTCCAAGTCCGATCGGCTCATGCATGATCAAATCGACGATAATAATAATGATCGATACCAGAATACTGGCCTGACCGTATGTAATCGGGAAGTTCATGGACAGACCCTGATTCAGGGCGTTCCACGGCGCCATGCCGAAATTGGCCTGAATCTGGAAATAAGTGCCGATGGCAAAGATGAACAAGCCGATGGATGCATGGATGCATTTACCAAGGCGATTCATCAAAAACTGAATAAACGTTTCTTTCTTTTCCATAATATGTAATTCCTCTATTTGTTTCCATTTGATATTGCTTTGGAAAACTCCGCTGCTGTTTCAAAAAATCCTTCATGAACCACGCTGCGGGGCTCAAATTTCATGATCTTAAAGACAAAATCCATGATGATACCGGTACCGAATACGCAGATCACCGTTCCGATTCCGATGGTGCCGCCGAGCGGGATCGCACAGATCAATACACAGGCCAGCAAAACCAGACTCACCGTTCCGATCGGAACCTTCGGAAACCGCTTTCCCAATCCCAGTAACAGGGAATCCTTCGGCCCGCAGCTGAGTGCCGCTGTCATATAATAATATTGGCCTAATGCACAGATGGTAAGTCCGATCAGTACAAGGACAACACTGCCAAACAAACCGGTCGGCTCCGGGAGAAAATCCAGAGTCAGGCAGATATCCGTACCGATTCCCACCAAAAATGCATCCAGAAATGTTCCGATACCAAGGCGTTCCCTCATCAAAAGATCAACCGCGATCACGACCAGCGCTACAATGATACTGGCAGTTCCGAAGGTAATGTTGAATTTCAACGACAGACCTTCGTTGAGTGCGTTCCATGGAGCTACACCAATATCTGCCTTCAGCTGGAAATAGATTCCCACCGCATAAGTCAGCAAACCGATGGCAGCGATCACACCTCTGCGCAGCCGGTTCATAAAAAATTCGACCATACTAATACTCGACGCCTCCCAGAAGCTCCAACTGCTCAAAGCCCAGATTACCGCCGGAGATCACAAAACATACCTTCTCATCCGGTTTCACAGAAAGTTTCCCCTGCAGAACAGCGCCCATACCGATGCAGGAGGACGGCTCCGCCAGAATCTTTCCTTCCATCAACAGCAGTTTCATCGCCTTCAACATATAAATATCATCCACAGCCGCAAACCCGTCCACATGGTCCCGTACTACCGGGAAACATTTGAGTCCAGGTCGGTTGGATACAAGCGCATCCGCCACCGACTTCTGCTCCGGCATCGGCACAGCCACCGGCTCTCCTGCCTCCAGACTTGCACGATATCTTGGAAGTACGGACGGCTCTGCACCATATACGTTCACGTCGCGTGCCAGTTCTTTCGCCATGCCTTTCACAGCTGTTGCCACACCGCCGATGAGACCGCCGCCGCTGGCCGGCACGATCACCGTATCCACCTGCGGACACTGCTCCATGATCTCAAGCCCAAGGGTTCCCTGGCCTGCCATCACATCGTAATCATCGTACGGCGGCACCATAGTGCTGCCCTTTTCCTCACATACTTTCGCAGCCACCTCAAAGCGCTCTGCTGCATCGCAAAGGATCACATCCGCACCAAGTCCTTTGATCGCCTCGATCTTCATTGCAGGGGCTGTCCGCGGCATGATGATCGTTGCTTTTGTTCCTTTCGCCTTTGCGCCATAGGCCAAAGCTTTTCCATGGTTTCCGGAAGATGCCGCCACAATTCCTCGCGCCAGCTCCTCCTCCGTCAAAGTCTGTATCTTATTCATCGCTCCGCGGAATTTGAATGCGCCGATCTTCTGCATATTCTCCAGTTTCACATATACCTGGCAGCCGAGATATGCATCCAGCATCTCCATTCTGAGGAGCGGTGTCTCTGTCACATAATTGCGAATCCGTTCACGCGCTTCTTTTATTGTCTCAAGTGTAAATCCCATCGTTTCCCCTCCCGAATAATATTTCTGATTCGGCTAATTTTTTGTTAGACAATTGTATTTTATCATGCTAAAGTATAATCAGCAATACTGAAAGAAAGGAGAAAAACTTTTATGGAAAGTTTTCTCGTAGCGGTCAACGCCGTAATCCCATTCCTTTTTTACATTACATTCGGTTATACGATGAAAGTCAAGGGCATCGTAACGGAGGAATTCCTTCAGAAGCTGAACAAGATGATCTTCCGGCTCTTTTACCCGTTCATGACTTTCTACAATATTTATAAAGCAGATGCCAGCTCTCTTCCAAGTCCGAAGCTTATGATCTTCGCAGGTGCCAGCATCCTGTTCCTGGAAGTGATCCTCGTGCTGATCATCCCGCGGATCGTGAAGGAGAACCCGAAACGCGGTGTTATCATCCAGGCCATCTACCGAAGCAACTTCATTCTCTTCGGTCTGCCGCTCACGCTGTCCGTTTTCGGTGATTCCGCCTCCTCCGTCGCGGCGATGCTGATCACGATCGTGACCACCATCTACAATACAACTTCCGTTGTCATTTTGGAAATGTTCAACACAAAGGGAAAAACCAGTGCCAAAGATATTCTGCTGAACGTGGCAAAGAACCCGCTTCTGCAGGGTGCTGTGGTCGGCCTTGTATTCTTCTTCTGTGGAATCAAACTCCCGAACTGCCTGATCAAGCCAATCTCTGAGTTTTCCAACATGACATCTCCGCTGGCACTGTTTGTTCTCGGAGGAACCATGCAGTTCAGTGCGATCTCCGGCAACCTGAAATATCTGGTACCGACTCTCGGCTTTAAGCTTGTGGCACTCCCGGCGATCATCCTCTCCATCTCCTACGCCATTGGCCTGCGAGGTGTGGAACTGTTCCTCATGCTTGCCCTTTACGGCACTCCGGTCGCAGCGGCGTCCTATCCGATGGCCCAGAACATGGGCGGCGACGGTGAACTGGCCGGCGAATTCGTCGTGATCAGTACGGTGGTTTCCACCGCGACCTTATTCTGCTGGATCTTCTTTATGAAGTCTGTAGGATTAATCTAAAAACAAAAAGATGTGCATACCGTGGATATTGTAAAATAACCTTCCAACGGAATGCACATCTTTATTTACTTTTTATGCATGTCTGTGTGTTCTGCGACCCCCCATCGCACGTCCCATCTCCCTGCAGGTCTCGAAAACGCTCTCATGGACCACTTCACGGGCTTTAAAGTGAACCAACCGGAACACAGCCTCCATGATCACACCTGTTCCGAACGCAGAGATCACTGTGCCAAGTCCGATCGGACTTCCCAAAAGAAGACATCCCACCAGAACCACCGACAAGATCATAATGTTCACCAGACCGATGGGCAGCTTGGCCAGACGTTTTCCGATGCCCACCAGAAAGGCGTCGCGCGGTCCGCAGCAAAGTCCGGCTTTCATATACAGGAAAATGCCAAAACAGATGACCACCATGCCAAGGAACAGAAAACCAATCTGACCGGCCAATTTTGTCTGCACCGGCACAAGATTCATCTTGGTGCAGAAATCCACACCGGCACCGACGATCAGTGCATCCAGAAACGTTCCGATTC
Organism: Lachnospiraceae bacterium; assembly: GCA_017435025.1. The sequence goes on from JAFSFU010000257.1 coordinate 5,888, forward strand.
CGATCCGTTCATGCAGCAGCAAATCCGCTGCGATCACCAGAAAAGAAATCACCTGGCACGCCAGTCCATAACTGATTCCCATCTTCATGGCGATACCCTGGTTCAGAGACTCCCACGGTGCCATACCGATATTGGCCTGCAGTTCAAAATAAGTTCCCAGTGCACAAACCAAAAGGCCTCCGGCTGCCAGCAGACTTCTCTGTCCGCGATCTTTTAAAAACTCTGTCAGATGTTCCATGACATATTTCTCCTGATATTCGTAAAACTTTCTTTATCTGCCTTCTGGCAGACTATTTTAAATCACAATACTCTTCTCTTCGATTCCAAATGCCGCAAAATAACGGTTCTCCATCGGAATCCATACCTGTTTGAAACGTTCCAGCATTTCCGGTCCATTTCGTTTCATAATACGGCTGACCTGTTCCTCTCCGCTGATCTTGCAGAAGAACTTCAGATCATACGGATCACCGAAATACGGATGGTGACTGTAGGCGCCTTCGATAATGTTTAACTTCTTATACGGAACCTTCACCCAGCCGTCCAGCGCCTGTTTTCCGCAGTTATAGACCTGATAGGAAAATCCCTCTGAATCTGCAAGATGATCCAAAATCTCATCCTTAAAACGCTCATAATCCAGATTGCCGCCCACTTCCGCCAAACGCTCCGGGGTTCTCTGCTCCGGCTGCAGGAAGAAATCGTCCACATGGAACATATTGCAGTCATAAACTTCTTCCAGAATGCGTCCCAGTGTGCTCTTTCCGCTGCCGCACATACCATCGATAGCAACGGTGACCTGCTGATTTTCGCCCGCTGCTGCTACTGCCCGGTCAATTTCCAGAAACACCTTGTAATAGCGTGCAAAACTCATACTGACCACGCGGTAGGACGGACCATATGCTTTGCGGTATTCTTCGCTATGGCTCACCGGCGGATAACCTTTTGCTTTATATTCATCCAGGTAAACCTGCAGTTCCTCTAATCCAAACGGTGTCAGCTTCTCCCTGCAGCACTCCTTCAAAATCTCCAGTTTCTTCTCGAAATTCTCGACCGTACCAACCGTACGATCTGCTGTTTTCACAAACATCTGATTCAATGTCTCCGGTGCGAGGCCTTCACTCAAAGCATTCAGATCAATACGGCAGATTCCGCCGCCAATCTCTTCCAATACCAACGGTTCTGTTTCCAGCGGAGAAATTCTCGCCAGCTTCCAGTCATTTTTAATCCATTCCAGACTTCTTGCCGGATTAGCGATCATATGGCCGCCGCCAAACTCACTTTGGTATAATAATTTCACTGCATCCGTCACCTGCATCTCGGGATAACGGCGAATATGTTCCATCAAAATATCTTTCATGTTCTATTCCATAACCTTTGCACGTTTTAATGCCATAATGATAATCGGGATCAGCACGATCTGTAATACGATACCCGGCACCGCATTGAGGATTGCTCCTGCCATAAACATTTGTGCAGAAAACGGATTTCCCATTACACCATAAATCGCAATGCTGACAATACCCCAGACTACGCGACCCACGATCATAGCACCGATCAGACTCACATAGATGGAAAGCATATTCTTCGAAAGCTTTCCGTAAAGAATACCTGTGCATGCACCATAAGCTGCCAGTTCAAACGCCATACATGCTCCTGTCGGCATCAGCGGCGGCATACCAAACATCACACTGCGGAGCAGCGGCACAATAAAGCCAACCGCCAATCCGTACTTCCATCCGCAGACAAAACCGCAGATCAGCACAGGAAGATGCATTGGCAGCAGCATACTTCCTACTTCCGGAATCTGACCTGTGATAAACGGCATCACAATGCCCAGTGCCAGAAACATCGCTGCCAAAACCATGTTCATTGTTGAGGTTCTTGTTGTCATTTTACTTGTTCTTTCCATATTCATACTCCTTTTTACGGATCCGCATCTGCCCTGCCAATCATTTTGCAAAAAAAGATACCAGAAATAAACATCCTTCTGGATGCACATACCTTCTGGTATCAAAATTCCGTTTTCTATTCGATTGTGGATTTCAATGCCTGTCCGTGTACTTCAAAATTCGTATGACTTCTGTCATATTGGCAGGCTTCTGCCTGCTGATGATATTATTATACCATATTTTTGATATACGTCAAATTGGGATTTATCGCCCACGAGTTCTTCTTGAAATGGGCATAGAAGCAATAAATAGTACTCAAATGCCCAATACTGTGGGCGTAGTTCAAAAAAAACTCATTCATACGCCCATTATTTAACCTATAGTGGGCGTGTGAGTGAAAAAACAGGTCCTGGCACCCAATGATATGGGTATGGTAATAAAAAGATGATTCTATCACCCATTTATCCCCCAAAATTCCAACTTCTCTCCCCACATCGCAAAAGCACACCGGAGTTCTTCACCCCGATGTGCCCAAATTACAATTATTTATTTCCTTCCACCAGTGACAAACGTACCAGTGCTCTGTGGAGAGCTGCCTCTGCACGAGCCACATCGGTCTCGTCGCTGCTGTCCGTTAAGCGGCGCTCCGCACGGATACGCGCCTCGTTGGCACGGGCACCGTCGATCTCCTCCGGCCACTCACACGCCTCTGCCAGAATCGTCACCCTCTCCGGCATGATCTGGATAAAGCCGGAAAGCAGTGCTGCCTTCTTCACCTCTTTATCCTGGTGGAGTTTGAGGATACCCGGTTCTACCGCTACGGTTAACGGAATGTGCTGCGGGAAAATACCCATCTCACCATCGGCGGTATTTAACTCCACCATGGTCACATCACCGGTAAAAAATTCTTTATCAGGTGTGATTACCTGAAGCTTCATTGTTTCCGCCATGTTCGCACCCCCTATTTCACGCGGGCAAGAACATCATCGATATTACCTGCATTGAGGAACAGGTTCTCCGGAATATCGTCATGCTTTCCTTCCAGAATCTCCTTGAAGCCCTGGATTGTCTCAGAAAGCGGAACATAACGTCCTTCCAGACCGGTGAACTGGCCTGCAACGAAGAACGGCTGAGATAAGAATCTCTGGATCTTTCTCGCTCTGGATACGGTCAGCTTATCTTCCTCGGAAAGCTCGTCCATACCAAGCATCGCAATAATATCCTGTAACTCTTTATACTTCTGCAGAACTTCCTGCACACCGCGGGCTACTTTATAGTGCTCCTCACCTACGATACGCGGATCGAGGATACGGGAAGTAGACTCCAACGGGTCAACTGCCGGATAGATACCAAGCTCAACGATGGAACGGCTTAATACAGTAGTCGCATCCAGGTGAGTGAAAGTATTTGCCGGAGCCGGGTCAGTTAAGTCATCGGCAGGAACGTAAACGGCCTGTACGGAAGTGATGGAACCATTCTTTGTAGAAGTGATACGCTCCTGAAGGGCACCCATCTCTGTCTGTAAAGTCGGCTGGTAACCTACGGCTGACGGCATACGGCCTAACAGCGCGGATACCTCGGAACCTGCCTGGCTGAAACGGAAAATGTTATCAATGAACAGCAGAACGTCCTTACCGCCCTGATCACGGAAGTACTCTGCCATAGTAAGTCCTGTCAGACCTACACGCATACGAGCTCCCGGCGGCTCGTTCATCTGACCAAATACCATTGTGGTCTTGTTGATAACGCCGGAATCTGTCATTTCATGGTATAAGTCATTACCCTCACGGGTACGCTCGCCTACGCCGGTAAATACAGAGAATCCGCCATGCTCTGTCGCAATGTTACGAATTAACTCCTGAATCAGAACTGTCTTACCTACGCCGGCACCGCCGAACAGACCGATCTTACCACCCTTCTGGTACGGGCAAAGCAGGTCAACGACCTTGATACCTGTCTCAAGGATCTCTGTCTCTGTGGACTGCTCCTCGAACGTCGGCGCCTTGCGGTGGATCGGAAGGTAGTTATCTGTCTGCGGCTTTTCTTTATTATCAATCGGATCGCCCAGTACATTGAAAATACGGCCTAAGGTCGCTTCGCCTACCGGAACCATGATCGGTCCGCCGGTCGCAACTGCGTCCATTCCGCGAACAAGACCATCGGTCGGGCCGAGAGCGATACATCTTACCGTATCATCACCTAAATGCTGAGCAACCTCTACGGTTAATTTCTCACCATTCTTTCTGGTGATCTCAATGGCGTCATTGATCTCAGGAAGACCACCCTGCGGGAACTTGATATCCAGCACGGCGCTGATGACCTGAGTAATCTTACCAATATTTTTCTCTGCCATCTTATTTCTCCTTGTCATAATTTTAGGATACTAAGGTCAAAAGGTCATAAGTCCTGCGTTGTGCTTGCACATAAGCAGGGATTTGACCTTGGGACCCAAACAAATACGAATAAAAAAGGGATTTTTTTCCAAAAAAACACGATTTATGAGTATTTGTCCGGATTTCGAGAGCGTGAAACGCGGAGAAATCCATAGTATCGGCACCTAGCCTTCGATGGCATTGGCACCTGCAATGATCTCCGTTAACTCCTGTGTGATGGAACCCTGTCTTGCACGGTTGTACTGTAAGGACAGTTTTCCGATCATCTCTTCTGCGTTGTTGGTCGCAGAATCCATCGCTGTCATACGGGCGCCGTTCTCACTGGCAACTGCCTCGAGGAACGCACCGTAGATCAGACTGCTGAGGTATTTCGGAATGATCGCGTTGAGAACCTCTTCCTCATCCGGCTCATAGTTCATTAAGAGCAGGTCATGTTTGCTGTTCTCAATCTCTTTCTCATCACCCTTCACATCTGCTTCAGAGAGATCCACCGGAAGAAGTTTCATGAACTTCGGGATCTGGCTCACCGTATTCTTAAAAGAAGTATACGCAAGATAGATCTCACCGATCTCATTATTCTCAAACATCTTCAGCAGCTCTTTTGTGATCTGCATCGCATCGGAATAGAGCGGCTCATTGATCACGTCGGAATAATCCGCCACGATCTCATAACCTTTTCTCGCAAGGCCGTCACGGCCTTTTCTTCCAATGGCGAACACTTTTGCGTCCTCCGCCGGGATTCCGCTGCCGGTCACAAGACGTACCATATTGGCATTGTATCCGCCTGCGAGACCACGGTTGGAAGTGACCATAATGATCGCTTTCTTCTTGGAATCTCCCGCCTTCAGATACTTATGCTCAATTCCCTGGGACTTCTTTAACATGTCCTGGATCGTCTGATACATCATATTGAAGTACAGTCTGGAATTCTCTGCTTTTGTTCTGGATTTCTGGAGTTTTACGGTAGCAACAAGTTTCATGGCTTTGGTAATCTGCTGTGTACTTTCGATACTGGCTTTTCTGCGTTTAATATCTCTCATGGTTGCCATGATAAATCACCTGCCTTATCTTGCTGCCTTACACTCTTCAATGGCTTTCTTAAGAAGCTCTTCTGTCTCCGGCTTCATCTCCTTGGATTCGCGGATGCTCTGCGGAATCTCCGGATACTTGGTATCCACATACGCAAAGAGATCCTTTTCAAACGCAAGGATATCGCTTGTCGGAATGTCGAGAAGATATTTCTTAGTAGCCGCATAAATGATCATAACCTGGTATTCAACCGGCATCGGCTGATACTGCGGCTGTTTTAAGATCTCACGGATTCTTTCACCCTGTGCCAGCTGTTCCTTTGTGCTCGCATCCAGCTCGGAACCGAACTGTGCGAAGGAAGCAAGCTCACGGTACTGCGCCAATTCTACACGGATCGGAGCAGCGATCTTCTTGATCGCCTTGATCTGCGCTGCACCGCCAACTCGGGATACGGAAAGACCGGCATTGATCGCCGGACGGAAACCGGAGTTGAAGGCCTCAGTCTCAAGGTAGATCTGACCGTCTGTAATGGAGATTACGTTGGTCGGGATATACGCGGAAACATCGCCTGCCTGTGTCTCGATGATCGGAAGCGCAGTTAAAGAACCGCCGCCCAGGTCATCGGATAACTTGGAAGCACGCTCCAGAAGTCTGGAGTGCAGGTAGAAAACGTCACCCGGATAAGCCTCACGTCCCGGCGGTCTCTTCAGAAGAAGGGAAAGGGTACGGTAAGCTGCTGCATGTTTACTTAAGTCATCGTAAACAACAAGAACATCTTCACCGTTCTCCATCCACTCCTCACCGATCGCACAGCCGGAGTACGGAGCAATATACTGTAACGGAGCAAGGTCGGATGCGGTAGAAACTACCAGTGTTGTGTAATCCATAGCTCCGAATTCTTCCAGAGTCTTAACGATAGACGCTACTGTGGATGCCTTCTGACCGATGGCAACATAAATACAGTGAACGCCCTGTCCCTTCTGGTTAATGATGGTATCGATCGCGATCGCAGTCTTACCTGTCTGACGGTCACCGATGATAAGCTCACGCTGTCCGCGGCCGATCGGGATCATCGCATCAATCGCTTTGATACCTGTCTGAAGCGGTGTGTCTACGGACTTTCTTTCGATTACGCCGTGTGCCACACGCTCGATCTGGCGGAATTTATCTGTCAGGATCGGGCCCTTGCCGTCGATCGGCTGTCCAAGGGCATTTACTACACGTCCTGTCAGTGCATCACCGACCGGAACCTCAACTACGCGGCCTGTAGTCTTAACCGTGTCACCTTCGTTGATACTCTTTGTATCACCGAGAAGAACGGCACCTACGTTGTCCTCCTCCAGGTTTAATACCATGCCGTAGATTTCTCCCGGGAACTCTAAAAGCTCACCCTGCATGGCATTCTCAAGTCCATGGATTCGTGCAATACCGTCAGCCACCTGAATTACGGTTCCAACATCAGAAACATTGAGTTTCGCCTCATATCTCTCAATCTGCTGTTTAATGACAGAACTGATCTCTTCTGGTCTCAAATTCATTTGAGGTTTGCACCTTCTTTCTTTTGGGATTGCAGTCACGGCCATTCCGCCGGACTGCCGTTTGCGGTTTCCTAACTCAACTGGAGGTTCATAAGCTCGCGCTTCACTTCTTCCAGTCTCGTGCGGATACTGCTGTCAACCACACGGTCACCGATGCGGATCACAAGACCTCCGAGGAGTTCTTCGTCCACTTCATAAGTGATCTCCAGGTCAACGTATGGTGTGGTTTCGAGAAGTTTCTCCTCCACACGCTTTTTCTGTTCATCGGAAAGAACAACGGCGCTGGTGACTTTCACCACACCGATCTTTTTATATTCTTTCACCCGGCTTATGAAATAATCACAAATCGGGAGCATGTCGTTCTGACGACCCTTTTCAATGACAATTACCAGAAATCCCAGCAGACCTTCTGAAATACGTCCTTTGAAGATATTTTCCACTACCTTCACTTTCTCGTCTTTCATGATCTGCGGATGATTCAGGAACTGTACAAGGTCCGCATGTTCTGCGAAAATACCGCGGAGAGCCTGTACTTCTTCGTACCAGTCGGACATAACGTCCTTTTCCATGGCAGTCTCAAACAATGCGTCTCCGTACACCTTCGACACTAGCTTTGCCATGTGCTCTCACCCATTTCTTTTAAAGTCTCCTCAATCAGAGTGTCCTGAATCTTAACATCCATGGAAGCAGCAACTGCTTTTCCTGCCATTAAGCTTGCGATGGAAACGATCTCGTTCTTCACGTCATCCAGAGCTTTCTTCTTCTCCAGATCGATCTCGCGGTTGGCACGTGCAAGGATTCTTGCAGCCTCCTCTTTCGCCTCGGCAACAATCTCAGCTTCCTGCTTTTTCGCTTTCTTTCTTGCCTCGTCGAGGATTGCCTCTGCTTCTTTATCGATTGCCTTTAACTTCGCTTCATACTCAGCTTTTAATGCAACTGCGTCCTCTTTACTGCTCTTTGCAGTTTCCAGGTCGCTTGCGATCTTATTTCTTCTCTTCTCCAGGAAATCTCTCGCCGGATTGAAAAGAAGATAAGACATGGCAAAGAACAGGATGAAAATATTCACGCCTGTAATCAACACATCATGAATCAATTGAGGGTCAAAATTTATTAACCGTTCCAAGGTCTAATCTCGCCTCCTTAATTGTGTATATTCGTAAGATACGCTCCGATTTAGTTGAACGGCTTAACGAACATAAGGATAATAGCGACTACAAGGCCGTAAAGACCTGTTGTCTCGGCAACGGCCTGTCCAAGAAGCATTGTGGATGTAATATCGGACTTCGCACCCGGGTTACGACCAACTGCTGCAGCACCCTGACCGGCAGCGATACCCTGACCTACACCAGGTCCGATACCGGCGATCATTGCCAGACCTGCACCGATTGCGGAACAACCATAAATGAAATCCTGTCCTGAAATGTTCATAGTAAAACCTCCTGCAAAATATAATCTGTTGTTACGTTTCCTACATCTTGTCGTTTACATATACCATTGTAAGCATACAGAATACGTAGGTCTGGATTGCACCGGAGAACACGTCACAGTAAACATGAAGTGCTGCCGGAATACCGATGTTCACGAAGATCGGCATCATTCCGTACCAGAGACCCAGAATGATTACGCCTGAAAGCATATTTGCAAACAGACGGAGTGAGATGGAGATCGGGTTCGCAAATTCACCGATCAGGTTGATCGGGAATAAGATCGGGATCGGCTGGAATAAGCCTGTGAAATGTCCGACTCCATGATTTTTAATACCCTGATACTGTACGATGGCGAAAGTCACAAGGCCCAAAAGGAATGTCACACCAAAGTCCGCTGTCACTGTACGCAGTCCGAAGAGACCGCTGATATTACAGAACAGGATGAACAGGAAAATCGTACCGATATAATTGGCGAATCTTCTTGCTTCTTTGCCCAGAATTCCTTCTGTCATTTTCTCCAGCATCTCGACACCGAGTTCGATAATGTTCTGGAAGGTGCCCGGTACTTCCGTTGCTTTTTTCATGGCACGGTTTGCAGCAAACGCCAGGATCAGAAGCACAATTGTAATAATTGTCATTCCGACTGTTGTTGTTGTGAGCCACAATTCATGACCAAACAGAGTGTAATTCACGACTCCATGTATCATAAAATCCGCTTCACTGCCACCACCCATTGTTTCGCCCTCCTTTCTTGTCAGGATTTTGTCTATAGCCAATCAGGCCTTTCTGTCCTCGGCCTTATGGTCCAATTTTTTGTGTACAAAAGAATAAAGATACGCACCGGTCTTCAGACCCAAAAGTCCCAGAACCACTGCGATCAGATTGATGTCGGTAAAATTCAGGATCACCGCCAGACCGACAAAAACAGCCAGGTTCCGGATAATGGAGTGGGACACCATTTTCTTCTTTGCAAAGTCTTCATCGGCAAATTCCATACACATCTCTGTGGAATAAGCCATACTGTAAAGAAGAAGACAGGCCGCTGCAACTCCAACAAGAATACCGAGAAACACCGGAATTTCCCTGAACCAGATCGCAGCTCCGATTAGGAGGATGAGTGCATGAACTCCGATACCCACAGACATTTCCAACACCTGTCGTTTGATCTCGTCACTCATATTCCGATTACCATCCTTTCCTCTTGTTTCTTCCGGCTCCGTCCCCCGTTCCGTATCGTTCTTCCCAGTCCTTTAACTGCTTCTCTTTTTCCTTCTCCAGCTCCGCTTTCTCCTTGTCGATCGTCGCCTTCGCCATTTTATAAGCGCTAAGACCGCCGGCAAGAATTCCGAGGATCAGGAAAGGAATCGTAAGCCAGGTTCCGAACCGGTCGTCCAGCCAGATTCCGGCTATCAGACACAGAAACACGGGAGTCATCACGTTGATCCCCAGCTGGGAGATCAGCACCAGATTCTCCAGACCGCTCTTTTTTCGTCTCAATCTTTTCTCTTCCTTTCATAAGGGTACACATACCCCGATTATACTAAATATTTGCATCTTTGTCTATTTCCAAACAAACTATTTACAAAAACTTTCTTTCCTGGCATTTGCAAGAAAAAATTTATTTTTCGTAGGAAATTCGTAGGAAATTTTATTTTTGTTTTATGATTTCTCCACACTTCTGTCACATTTTTCCAGTATACTGTCATTACAAAATCAAAAACAACAAATGAGACCGGTCGCAGAACAAGCGCGCGTTCCTGCTTCCGGGCTCGCCTAACAAATATTCCGGTCTCCGGAATTGACATATATTATCGAACCCCCATACATCCCCCTTTTTTATGTGTTTACCCAAAGGAAAACTCCTGTCATCCGGCAGGAGTTTTTTCTTATCGTTTTTTTGAATCTTCCATTATTTCTCTATTCAAAATATCAATTTCTCTTCATTTTCCCCTTTTGTTATACTTATTTTAATGAAAAATTTGACGATAAGGATGGTGTCCGTATGAAACATTATATAGGTATTGACATTGGCTCAACCTGCGCCAAAACCATCGTTATGGATGAAAATAGGAACATTCTGCACAGACTCCTGCAGCCCACCGGCTGGAGCAGCGTAGATACCGCAGAAGCGATCCGGGGACAGTTAAACGACCTGGGAACTCCCTGCGAAGACTCCGTTGTTGTTGCCACCGGTTATGGACGCATCTCCGTTCCGTATGCAGATAAATGCGTGACGGAGATCACCTGTCACGGAAAAGGAGCCAGCCACATTTATCAGGCTCCGAATCTGGGGATTATCGATATCGGCGGCCAGGATACCAAGATCATCAAAGTGGAAAACGGCATGGTCACGGACTTTATCATGAACGATAAATGTTCTGCCGGAACAGGACGTTTCCTGGAGATCATGGCAAACACCTTGTCTCTGCGCCCGGAAGAACTCTGCGCACTGGCAGCAAAGGGCGGCGGAACTTCCATCAGCTCTATGTGTACCGTCTTTGCAGAGTCGGAAGTCATCAGCCTCATCGGACGTGGAGAGCCGCGTGAAAATATCGCATTCGCCGTGATCGATTCCATCGTAAAAAAGGTGATCTCCCAGGCCAGCCGCCTGCAGATCAACCGCTCCAAAGTATGTCTCACCGGCGGACTCTGTGATTACCCGTACCTTCGCGAATCCTTATCAAAGGCTCTGAACGTCAACGTGGAATCCGTTCCGGACGGGCGATATGCCGGTGCCATCGGTGCTGCACTGACCGCATCCACACTCAAAAAATAGCATCCGGCATTAAGGGGGGAATTCATTGATCTACCTTAATTCTATAGAAACAACAACACCAAAACCGGAGCCGGTCATAAAAGCTGTTGTCCGTGCCATGACCACCATGGGAAACGCCTCCCGCGGCACCCACGGTGATGCCCTTGAAGCATCGCAGATCGTATACCGGACCAGACAGAAACTGGCGAATCTCTTCGGCTGCCCGAGAGCAGATCATGTGGCCTTTACTTCCAGCGGAACAGAAGCGCTCAACATCGCGATCCGCGGAACTCTTTGGGAGCCATGCCACGTGATCGTCATGTCAAATTCCGCCTGTGAGATCATCGACAGCATCAATCGGGACTACCAACTGGCACCGATCACATACGACCGAATCCCCGACGATACAGACTGGAAAAACATCCATCACACCATCGCCGGCAAGGTTCGTCCGGATACAAAGGCGATCATCTGCTCCCACGACTGCAGTCTGACCGGAAACATCTTCGATCTGAGACAGATCGGAAAGCTGGCTCGTGACAAACATCTGCTCTTTATCACAGACGCGAGCCGCACCGCAGGGCTGTTTCCAATTCATATGGAAGAAATGCTCATTGATATCCTGTGCTTTTCCGGTCACAAATACCTGATGGGACCGCAGGGAACCGGCGGGCTCTGTATCCGCCCCGGCGTGGAAATCCGTCCCTTTAAGGTCGGCGGATCCGGCGTCCAGTCCTACAGCAAAACACAGCCGGTCGAATATCCGGCACGGCTGGAGGCAGGAACACTCAACAGTCACGGAATCGCAGGACTTTCTGCCTCTCTGGACTTTTTGGAAGCAACCGGTATGGATCCGATCCGTCAGAAAATGCTGGATCTCATGTACCGCTTCTATCACGGAATCGCGCAGTCGGAACACATCATCGTCTACGGCAATTTTTATTCGGTGCCCCGGATTCCGGCTGTCACGCTGAATATCCAGGGAATCCGACCGGAACTGCTGGCTGAACAGCTGCAAAAATATCACGGCATCAAAGCAAGTGTCATTTACGGCGCTCTTGGACATGCCACATCCACCGCAATCGATTCTGCGGCAGTCAACTTCAGTTTTTCCTATTTTAATACGGAAACCGAAGTGGATGACACAATTCGAACTCTTCTGGCCATTGCGAGCCAGTAAAAAGAAATATAACGAAAACAAATGGAGGAAACAAAATGGCTGATTATGTAAAAATGTGGGAAGACCTCGGTATGGATCTTGAAAATCATGACAACCTTTGCCAGGTACTGCCGACTGCAGTAGGTGACGTATTCCTGACACAGGAGAACCGTCCGAACGCAATGGATTTCTGGGATCTGGTAATCTCCGAAGTACACGGCATCCGTCCGGCAGAACTGATCGAAGAGCAGAAGAAGGGCCGCAAAGTATTCGGTACTTTCTGTGTATATGTTCCGGATGAAGTGGTTGTTGCAGCAAACGGTATCGTAACAGGTCTCTGCGGCGGTTCCCAGTTCTGGGTTCCGGACGGCGAAGCTGTTCTTCCGAAGAGCACATGTCCGTTAGTAAAAGCATCCGTAGGTGCCCGTCTCGGCAAGACATGTCCATTCTTCCGTATCGCAGATATGTATGTCGGTGAGACAACATGTGACGGCAAGAAGAAAGCATACGAAATCCTCGGCGAGGACGTTCCGATGTACATCATGGATGTTCCGCAGATGAAACGTGAAAAAGACATCCTGAAATGGAAAGATGAGATCGCTGAATTCGCTAAGATGGTGGAAGAATTCACAGGCAACAAGATCACTCCGGAGAAATTAAACGAGGCCATCAAGCTGATCAACGAGAAGAGAAAAGCTCTTGCACGTGTTTATGAGTGCCGTAAGTCCAAATGTCTCCCGATCTCCGGCCGTGACGCTCTCCTGATGACTCAGATCTCCTTCTTCGATGATCCGGCACGCTGCGCACAGATGTGCAACCGTCTTGCAGATGAACTTGAGCAGAGAATTAAAGACGGCGTATCCGTAGTATCTGACGGTACAAAACGTATCCTCGTGACAGGTACTCCGCTTGCAGTTCCGAACTGGAAACTCCACAACATCATCGAGACAAGCGGCGGCGCTGTTGTATGTGAAGAGATGTGTACCGGTACTCGTTACTTCGAGAACCTAGTTGACGAGACAAAAGAAACTCTCGACGAGCAGTTCATGGCACTCTCCGAGCGCTACATGAAGACCAACTGTGCATGCTTCACACCGAACACAGGACGTATTGACGACATCCTTCGTATGGTAAAAGAATACCAGGTTGACGGCGTTATCGACTGCAGCCTGAAGTTCTGCTGCCTGTACGATACAGAGAAATTCTCCGTAGCACGCGCACTGAAAGAAGCAGGTGTTCCGGTTCTCAGCCTTGAAACTGACTATGCTGATACTGATGCCGAGCAGCTCCGCACAAGAATCGGTGCTTTCATCGAGATGCTCAATGCTTAATCGCGATACCCGCTACTATATTCTATTTCAGATTTACGAGCATGGTATGGCACTGCACGATCTGATGTTACAAGACGGCATCAAACACCGGATCGCCCCGGTGCCCCGTGCCATTCAGGGAAAATTATCCTGCGGCATGTCCATCATGCTGGAACCGGATTACCTTGAGGCAGCCAAAGAGTGCATCGAGAAAAATCAGGCCGAGTACTATGATATCGTACCGTTAGATGGACAGCTAAAGTCCCAGCGGGACAAATACTGTTAAACATAAGAACCCCTGGCTGCAGAGTCGAATTTTCGCTCATCAGCCAGGGGCTTATTAATTCTCTATTCTTTCAGATTGCCAGGCAATCACCGGTTCGGGCTTAGTGAGTTAATAAGTAAAGAACCAGCTCAGAAGTCTTATTGAGGTCTTCTACCTTCAGGCACTCATCAGTTGTATGTACTTTTGTCATACCTGTGCCGAGAACAACGGACTTGAAGCCGTGGAATGCCATAACGTTGGCATCGCTTCCGCCGCCGCCTTTTACTGTGGAGAAATTGAGACCAAGGTCACCACATGCATTCTCTACCATCTTTACAAGCTCGTCGTCTTCTGCGACTGCAAAGCTTACATAGTTTGTTGTAAGTGCTACATCGATCTCTGCGCCCATCTCTGCACATGTAGACTCTAAGCACTCTTTGATATGAGCTGCCTGAGCATTTAACTTGTCCAGGTTACGGCTGCGAACTTCTGCGTGGATCTCACACTTATCCGGAACGATGTTGGTAGCGAACTCAGCTTTGATCGTACCGATGTTGCAGGTTGTCTCTTCGTCGATTCTTAAGAGGTTCATCTTAGCGATCGCTTTTGCAGCTACCTGAATCGCGCTGATACCTGTCTCCGGAGCAATACCTGCATGAGCAGTACGTCCCTTGATCACAGCATCTACCTGGATCTGGCCCGGGCCACATGTCATAACGCTGCCAACTTCGCCGCCTGCATCGTAAACGAATGCATTTTTACCTTTAACCATATCATAATCAAGGTTCTTTGCACCGTTGAGGCCGCCCTCTTCACCGATTGTAAAGAGAACTTCGATATCTCTGTGCGGAAGATTCTTGTCAGCGATCGTTCTTGCTGCTTCCATAATTGCTGCGATACCGGATTTGTCATCACCAGCAAGGATTGTGGAACCGTCTGTGTGGATCAGTCCGTCTGTGATGATCGGTTTGATTCCGTTGCCCGGTTTTACTGTATCCATATGGGCACACTGAACCATACCCGGTCCCTCGATTGTACCAGCCTTGAAACCGCATACGTTGAAGCCGTTGGAGCCGAATGCAGCACCGGCATTGTCAGTCTTTACTTCAAAGCCCATTGCCTTTAAATCAGCAACCAGCTTTTCACCCATAGCTTTCTCATTTTTTGTCTCACTGTCAATCTGAACATACTCGCAGAATGTGTCCAGAAGTCTCTTTTCGTTAATCATAAGAAATCCCTCCCGAAATACATAGTTTGAATGTTTTCTATCTTTTCTATTTTATCATGGCTGGGGATATGTTGCAAGGACAAGTGATAGGCGCTCTTGCCAAGGGAGGCTGCTTCCTCGGCCCTTTAGGGAGGCGTGGGGCGTGCTCTTCAGCTGCTCCTTAGCCCGGGGGCTGGTGACCGGCTCTTGAGCCAGGGCTCCTGGGGGATGTTGGATTCGCCAACGCTTCTCCGGGTATCTATGGAAGAAAACTGCCATGTGAGATACTAAAAACTCACCAAATTGGGCTTATGGGACGTCCGAGAGTATCTATACATATTTTTTCACCTAAAATGTACCCATTTTGGGGGCTCCGGGTATCTCCTATGTGTCTATTTTCCTATAGATACTATCTTGCCGCTCTTTTCTTCTAAAACAAGAAAAATGGGTATCCCGCAGCTAGTTTTTTCTATATGGATACCGCATGCAAAAGGTAAAATACAAATGTGCATTTAAATATTGACTTTTCACAGCCACACAATATATGATACTAATACTCTTCTACTTAATCTAAGTATCAATTCTATAATTCAAATGGAGGAATTCTATGACATTTCAAAAAGCTTTAACCAAACTATCACGCATTGAACAGCAGATCGGACAAATTCAGAAAGATTTAAAACCACTGCCTGATGGCAAACTCATATGTTGCCAAGGAAACAACTGTTTTAAATGGTATCGAAGTAATGGGCATACAAAAAAATATATCCCAAAACGAAACCGCAATCTTGCAGAACAACTGGCGATAAAAAAATATCTAACCTGCCTTTTGCAAGAACTGGAACAGGAAAAGCTTGCTTTGGAATTTTACCTGCGCCACTGTGCCAAAGCAGCAAACACCTCGCACCAGTTGTTAACCGAACACACCGGATATCAGGAACTGCTGGCACCTTATTTCAGTCCCAGAAGCCAGAAACACCAGAAATGGATGAATGAGCCATACGAAAAAAATCCACATCATCCGGAGCATTTAATCCATAAAACCAGTTCCGGAATTATGGTTCGTTCCAAATCCGAAGCAATGATCGAACGCTTTCTGCATACCAATCAGATACCTTTTCGTTATGAGTGTGCACTCAATCTGTCCGGTTCCACAGTTTACCCGGATTTCACAATTCTTCACCCAAAAACTTCTGATTTATTCTACTGGGAACATTTCGGTCGTATGGATGATCCATCCTATGTCAGAAAAACCACTTCAAAATTACACTTATATCTGACCAATGGAATCATTCCGTCCATCCGGTTGATCACAACATATGAAACTCCAGATCACCCGATCAGTTATGAAGATATTATAGCGATCGCAACGCACTATTTCTTGTAAATGACCTGGCATGTATGGGGCTGCACTTGGTACGAGACCGCACAGAATATGGGGTTGCACGGAATATGGGGCTGCACGAAATATGAGGCTGCACAGAATATGGGGCTGCGCCTGGTACACGGTGGCTTCGGGTATCTATGCACAATAATTCGTGTCCCGGATACTCGACGGCAGGATTTTTCCACTACTAAAGCATCCCAAAGTATCCATATGAAAAAATGCATTTGCCAGAGACCAAGAACTCAATTTTTCAGTATCTCCAAGACAATTTTTCTTCTATAGATACTCTATGTACCAAAAACCGCCAAATAAGAGGGCGTCAGGTATCTCGCAAATCACTTTTTTGCTATAGATACCAACGCCCCTCAAAATCATACAAAATAGCGAGCCCCTACACAATAGATGCTCAAAAACTCTTTTGCAGCTACTCTAATCATTTTCTGCTTTCCAATTCTGCCTCCAAAATCCCGGCTGCCAGCGCAACAAGATCTCCGCACGGTCTCTTCTTATAATAAGAGGCGGTTCTTTCCTCCGGCACCGGATTCGTATCATTATTGATTCCTGCGAGAAGCTCCCGACAGATGATACTTCCGGCCTTTTCACGGAATTCCCCGGCAAGCTTCTGGATCAACGCGTAGTGATC
The DNA here is from genome assembly GCA_017435025.1 of Lachnospiraceae bacterium. Next base: position 22,887 of record JAFSFU010000257.1, read on the forward strand.
CGCCTTTTCCTCTTTTGCCTTCGGATCTGCATATCCCAAAAGCGCACCTGCTGCCAGAGACATTCCACTGACTGCTCCGCACACCTCCCGCAGACGGCCTAAACCGCCGCCGAAGGACGATGCCATCTTCGCCGCCGTATCCTTTTCCAGTCCCATCTCTTTTGCAAATGCAAGAGTCACGGCCTGTGCACAATTATATCCTTCTTCAAAATAAGCTTTTGCCTGTTCTGCACGCGTCATACTATTTTCTCCTATTCTTGTTTCCGCTCATTCCAAACCCGTTTCTTGTCGCTAAATCTTGCTTGAAAATTCTTATTCTTTATGCTAAAATAACTCTGTTATGCATTGGGCCATCGCCAAGCGGTAAGGCACAGGACTTTGACTCCTGCACTCGAGGGTTCGAATCCCGCTGGCCCAGCTGTTCAAAAAGTCTGAAAATCTTGTATCGGCAAGATCTTCGGACTTTTCTTTTTTATCATCCGTCACTGTCATTATAACGCACCATTCCACAAAAATCTAACATTTCCCTTTCGTCATCGTAAGAAAATCCTAAGCACTTACCCATCTTCTGCCGCGATTCTCCTATTGATTCCTTAAAATATTTATGATATACTTCCGCATGACTCATATAAGAGTCTTACATAAAGCAAAAACGAAAACAAAAAACGAAAGAAACTTAATCGAATAAACCGTGTAAAGGAGATTGAAAACATGAGAAAAACTATGCTTTATATTCTTACAGCTGCAATGGCCCTTTCCATTACAGCATGCGGAGCAAAAGAAAATGAGACACAGCCGGCTGAGACTACTGCAGCTGTAGAAACTACAGTAGAAGAAACTACAGAGGCTGAGACAACAGAGGAAGAAACTTCCGAAGAGGAAACTACAGAAGAAGAAACTTCCGAAGCTGCAAGCGAAGAATCCTCCGAATCCGAGACAGCGGAAGTCGTAGAATTTGAAACAGAGGAATCCACAGAAGCAGCCGATAACAGCAACACAGGAGATACAGCCGTATCCGGCGAATCCGTAGCACAGACACTGCTCGCTGACTTCAACGCGCAGCTTGCAGCAAACAGCGCACTTTCCGCACAGGAACTCGCTGACACACTTCTTACAAACAGCGTAATCCAGTTCATGGGCGGATCCGTTCCGGTTGAGCCGGGCCTGCTTTCCGGTTTCGGCAATGCAGAGATCACAGGCTTTGAAGAGGGCGTGATGTTCGCTCCGATGATCGGCTCCATTCCATTCGTTGGCTATGTGTTCGATCTCGCTGACGGCACAGACGCAGCTGCATTTGTAAAGACACTGGAAGACAATGCAGACCGTCGTTGGAACATCTGTGTAGAAGCAGACGAAACCGTTGTTGAATTAAACGGTGACAAAGTATTCTTTGTTATGAGCCCGCTGAGTTTCGAAGAATAAGATGACATCCTGGGGTGTGGATTGATCCGCACCCCTTTTTTCAAATTCGACACCAAGGAGGTCCCAACATGTTATTCTCCAGCATCCCATTTTTATATTATTTTCTTCCGGCAGTGCTGCTCCTCTATTTTCTGGCACCGAAAAAGCTGAAAAACACAGTCCTGCTGGCTTCCAGCCTGTTCTTCTATGGCTGGGGTGAGCCAAAATTTCTGCCGATGATGGTCCTTTCCATCACTGTCGGCTATGTTTTGGGTCTGCTGATCGAACATGCAAAAACCAGTTGCCGAAAAAAGATCTGGCTGACCATTTCCGTCGCCTTTAGCCTTGCCATGCTGGGCTGGTTCAAATATGCTGATTTCTTCATTGCAAACTTCAATGCAGCAACCGGTGCATCCGTGCCCCTGTTAAAGATTGCACTTCCGATCGGAATCAGCTTCTACACCTTCCAGCTGTTAAGCTACACCGTTGATGTGTACCACGGGCAGACACCGGCTCAGAAGAACCCGGTCACTCTGGCTGCCTATGTGGCCCTGTTCCCACAGCTGATCGCAGGCCCGATCGTCCGTTACTCCGACGTAGCTGCACAGCTTGATCAGAGAACCCACAGCTTTGATATGGCGGCCGAAGGTATCCGCCGTTTTGTATTCGGCCTTTCAAAGAAAGTCCTGATCGCCAACGCCCTCGGGGAACTCTGCAATACCTTCCGTGCATCCTCCGACCAGTCCGTTCTGTTCTTCTGGATGTACGCAATCGCATTCACGCTGCACATTTATTTTGACTTCTCCGGTTACAGCGACATGGCCATCGGCCTCGGCCGCATTTTCGGCCTTCGCTTCCTGGAGAACTTCAACTACCCGTACATCGCCGCCAGCATCACCGATTTCTGGCGCAGATGGCACATGTCACTGGGTTCCTGGTTCCGCGATTATGTATACATTCCGCTGGGCGGCAACCGGGTTCCAAAAGCAAGATGGTTCTTCAACATCTTTGTCGTATGGTTCCTGACCGGATTCTGGCACGGTGCCGCGTGGAACTTCATCGTGTGGGGACTGTTCTACGCGGTCCTTCTGGTCATCGAGAAGTTGTGGCTTCTGCACAAACTGGAACCGGAGCATCCATCAACATGCACAAAAATCCTACGTCACATTTATGTGATGATCTTTGTGATCATCGGTTTTGTCATCTTCAATGCCGAGAACATGACACAGGCTGCAAATGACCTGGCATGCATGTTCGGCTTAAGCGGTCTTGCAGCAAATACAGCTGCCTCCGGCACATTGCCGTTCACATCCATCGAGACCATGTACCATCTGAGAAGCTATCTGGTGACCTTCCTGATCGCGATCATCGGCGCCACTCCGCTGCCAAAGAAGGCGGTGCAAAAACTCCGCACAAATCGCTATGGATGTCTGCTGCTGGATGTGGCGGAACCGTTTGTGCTTGTATTTTTGATGCTCTTAACAACCGCTTGCCTGGTGGATGGATCCTTCAATCCGTTCCTGTATTTTAGATTTTAGGAGGTGCCGACATGACAGAAAAAAGAAAATCTCTCGTCATCGTCATTTCGATGACATGTCTGCTGTTTGCTTTTTCCGCATGGTGTCTTCTGAAAGAGTCCGACAAGTACTCCGACAGCGAACGCCGGGCTCTGGCATCCATGCCGGAACTGTCCGCTGACTCCATTTTATCCGTCGAGTTTATGACAGACTTCGAAACCTACGCCACCGACCAGTTCCCGCTGCGTGACGGATTCCGCAAGCTGAAAGCATGGTCCCAGTACCATCTTTTCGGCCGTCTGGACAACAACGACATCTACCAGATGGACGGTCATCTGGCGAAACTGGAATATCCGCTGAACCCGCAGATGCTGGATCATGCAGCCGAGCGATTCACCTGGATCTATGAGAAATTTCTGAAAGAGAATGACATGAACGTGTACCTCTCCATTGTTCCGGATAAAAACATGTTCCTGGCGGCAGAGAACGGCTATCCGGCTCTGGACTACAATGCACTTGCCGACTATATGACAGAAAAACTTTCCTTTATGGAATACATCGACCTTTATGATCAGTTGTCTGCTGACGACTATTACCGGACCGATACCCACTGGAAGCAGGAAAACATTGTGGATATCGCAGACGTGATTCAAAGCGAAATGGGGATAAATTCCGAAACCATTTACGAAAAACACGTGTCAGAACATCCTTTTTATGGTGTGTTCCACGGTCAGGCGGCTGTGAATGCCGAACCGGATGTATTAAGCTATCTGACCAGTGATGTGCTGGAAAACTGCATTGTCACCAGCTACGACACCGGAAAACCGGTGCAGGTGCCGCTCTACGATATGGAAGCGGCTGCAGGAAAAGATCCGTACGAGATGTTTGCCGGCGGCTCCGACGCTCTGGTGACCATCGAGAATCCCATGGCTGAGACCGACCGCGAGCTGATCCTCTTCCGTGATTCCTTCGGCAGCAGCATTGCACCATTGCTGGTGGACGGATACGCAAAAGTGACCTTGGTAGATATTCGCTATGTGCAGAGTGCCATGTTGGGAAACTTCATCGAATTTGATGATCAGGATGTGCTGTTTCTATATAGTACTATGATGTTAAATAACAGTAAGGGACTGCGATAAGCGGTCCCTTTTGTAAATAAAATAGAGCGTCTCGCCCGTGAGACACTCTTCAGCCTGTGCAACAAAAAATCCCGCAGCAATCGCTGCGGGATTTTTAGGGTGGCTACAGGGATTCGAACCCTGGGCCTCCAGAGCCACAATCTGGCGCGCTAACCAACTGCGCTATAGCCACCATCACTTATGAGTTTCGGAACCGAAGTTCCTAATGAGCCCGAAGGGATTCGAACCCCCGACCCACGGCTTAGAAGGCCGTTGCTCTATCCAGCTGAGCTACGGACTCATAAGAGCGGGTGATGGGAATCGAACCCACGTATCCAGCTTGGAAGGCTGGTGTTCTACCATTGAACTACACCCGCTTGCATGAAAGTAATTTGATTATATCCAATCACCCTCAAATCGGGGTGACAGGATTCGAACCTGCGACTTCCTGGTCCCAAACCAGGCGCTCTAGCCAAGCTGAGCCACACCCCGCTTCACATAAGCGCTCTAGCAAACTTTCATTCGTTCTCTCGAACGCAAGTGATATTATAGTCTAAGATGTTTCTTTTGTCAACACTTTTTAAAAAATTTCTTCAAGAATTTTTTCATGGTCTTCCAGGCGGCAAATCTGCGCTTCCAGATGCCCATTTTCATCCAGATTCATCACCGCATAGGTGGACTTGCGATCGTTCTGGCGCGGATAGGACAGACTTCCCGGGTTCAGGATCAAAAGACCGTCCGCACAAGTTTCCAGGTGCGGTTTGTGGGTGTGACCGTACATCACGATCTCCACACCGCGGTCGCGGGCCTCATCCTCCAAAATTTCCGTTCCCATAGAAACACCGTACAGGTGACCGTGGGTGAGAAATGCCCGATGACCGCCAATCTCAATCTCCGCATCCTTCGGCGTGCGGGAAAAGAAATCATTATTGCCGCGAACGACATGGATCTCGCAGCTGTCGTTGTGAACCCATTCTTCAAAACACTCTTCACTGCCCTCGCTGTCGCCCATATGGATCATCATATCAAACGGCGCTTCCTTTCGGATCACCGCCCAAAGATTTTCATCTCTTCTGTGTGTATCACTGACAACCAATATTTTCATATTCGTTCTCCGGCTTTCTACTTTTCCAGTTCTTTTTCCAGCGTCTCCTTCATCGCGCGAAGGGCTTTGCCGCGGTGGCTGATCTCATTCTTCTCTTCCATTGTAATCTCTGCGGAAGTTTTTCCGTACTCCGGCAGCATCAGGATCGGGTCGTATCCGAATCCGCCACATCCGGCCGGCTCATGGGCAATACGGCCTTCCATGGTTCCGCGTGTAGTCACCACACGGCCATCCGGCAGAACACCGGCAATTACAGCCGCGAAACGGGCACTTCGCGCCTCGCCTTCCACGCCGTTCAGACGATGGATCAGGTTCCAGTTCTTGATCTCGTAGGAAGTATCCTCACCCATATAGCGTGCGGAATAGATTCCCGGCTCACCGCCAAGATAATCGATCTCCAGTCCGGAGTCGTCCGCCAGAACAATTCCGCCGGTCTTCTCCCAGACAGCTTTTGCTTTAATGATCGCATTCGCCTCGAAAGAATCTCCGTCCTCCACAATATCCACATGAACGCCGGCTTCCTTTAAAGAAAGGATCTCAGCGCCCAGACTCTTTAAAATCTCGCGGATCTCCCGCATTTTTCCTTCATTTGATGTCGCAAAAATAATTTTATGTTCCATAATTTCGCCTCTTTATTGATATCATCTCGTCCGGCTGTATGCCTTCAGGCACACATTGCATTCTTCCGTTGTTTCAGTCCGCTGCCATGTACTGCCATCAGCACTAATATACCCCTCTCCATCACCAATGTCAACATTTGACAGGCGGCTTCCGGAGCGATATTCAATGGCCACCGGTTCCGAAGTGCCCGGAGCGTCGATATGAACAAGCACCGTAAACTTCTCTCCCGCTTTCGCCGGCAGCTCCTGTGAAAACGGGATCGTATAATAGCCGCTCTGCTCCACATGGCCCTCGGCCACAAGCGTCCGCCCTGCGAACGAAACGTCCATCGCGGCATCTGCATCCACCTTCGCCGTATATACATGATACACCACATTCGGCATAGTCGCATAAAAACCTGCTGCCACGATGTTCTCATCGGCCACAGCTTCATACACATTGGCAAACCACGCTTCCGAACCGCCGTACCCCAGCTGCCCTGTCCAGCCGCACAGGTCACTCTGATAGATCCGGTCATAATTATCCACCGGCTCCACCACCGTATAAGCAAGATTGTGGGTACCGATCCGGCTGTCCTCATACGAAATATAGAAGAAACCATGTTCTCCAAATCCCTCGCCCCAGGTGTTCATGCAGAGAAACGCACCGTCCGCCTCCGGCTCTGTCACAAACTTCTCCTTCGGGTAATTGTCATCCCAGCCGACGATTACCACATCATGATTCGCCTCCCGGTTTCCCGAATAATAAAAGGCACTGGTTGCCTTATTGTAGTACTGATCCCTTTCTCTGCCGGCACTGCGCGGCATGTAAAAAGAGCTCTGAACACCGCCAATCTCGTAGACCATCCACTTGATTGCCTCCAGATCCTTCTCCGCCATGATCTGCACTTCCTGAACATGACATACCGGCTCCAGTCCCTCCGGTGACACACCGTCGCCGTACGGATCATCAACCTCCGCCACCGGTCCCTGCCAGGAGAGCAGATACGCCGAGGAC
>JAFSFU010000258.1 GCA_017435025.1 Lachnospiraceae bacterium
ACTGCCGCCGCTGCGCATACGCTCGTCGGCAGCCGGGAGTCCCAGCTCACCGCAGGCTTTCTTAATGCGGTCCATCATGGACTGGTCAGATGTCATGGAAACAGCGCCGCCCATCACCTTCATCTCATATGTACAGCCATGCATCTTTGCTGCAGCTTCGATCACGTTTGTTGCATACTCTACTACGTAATCGTTTAATTCTGTAGTTTCGCCGCGAAGCTCGATCTCCATCTTTGCCTCATCCGCGATTACGTTTCTTCCGCTTCCTGCAGTTACTGTGCCGACGTTGATACGTGTCATACCGCCGGAATGACGAGGAATTGCATACAGATTCAGAATTGCTGTCGCGACTGCCAGCATAACGTTTTTACCCTTTTCCGGAGAACCGCCTGCATGGGCAGAAAGACCGCGGAAATACACATCATATTTTGTTGTTGCGAGAGAACCATAGGTACCTGGTGTTACGGCTCTTCCGTCCTCTTTTACGTTGGAAACATGGGAACCGATACAGAAGTCTACACCATCCAGATGGCCGTTCTCCACGATGGATTTCGCACCGCGAACACCTTCCTCTGCCGGCTGGAAGATCAGTTTGATCGTTCCATGGAGCTGATCTCTCATAGACATCAGTGTTTTGGCTACACCAAGACCGATGGTCGCATGAGCATCATGACCGCATGCATGCATCATACCATAGTTGACAGAAGCAAAACCTTCTGCTGCCGGACGATGTCCCTCATCCTGCGCCTCAATAACACCGAGTGCGTCAATATCAAAACGCATTGCCACAGTCGGTCCTTCGCCGCACTTAATGATACCGATCACGCCAGTCATACCACCCTTTGTATACGGTAAAAATTCCGGATCGCCACCCTGCTCTACCGCACGCTGATAGCTCTTTTCAAGAGCTTCCTCGGACGGCACACCCATTCTTGCATCTTTCTTGCAAACCTGCTCACCGACAAGAACCTCATCCAGTCCCATCTCGGTCAGTTTGCGGGCAATAATGGAAGACGTACGCATCTCAAACCAGCCAGACTCCGCATATTTGTGGAAATCACGACGAGTTGCCACCAGTTCCTCTGTCATAGCATCAACTTTTTTTACAATCTGCTCATACATAATTCATTTCCCCCTATTTCTTCTTCGGCAGCATTCTTCCGCCGTAACCGATGGCAAATACCTGGCCATCTTCGTCTTTATATAACTTAATATATGCATCTTTCAAGAGACCACGGATCAAACCGGTTGTCTCATTGACCATCATGAACGGCTGCAGCTTTCCATCCGCACGAACACATACCTTGCCATCTTCCATGCAGATCTCCACAAGAGAGTTCTCTACGCCGCCTTCATTGGTCGCATAACCGCCAAGGGCTGCTTTCACTGTCTTTTCAGACCACGGGTTATCCTCATAAACGCTGCGGTTGTCCATCGGATTTCTTCCGTTGTACATGCGCATCGCCGCATCTGCAAGAGCACTGACCGGAACATCCGCGGTGTTGCAGAGAATGATCACGCCCGCATCCGCCTCATAGGACCAGGACATATTGGAAGATACACCGATCTGACTGCCCCCGTGTTCTACGATGGTAAGATCGTCCAGTTTCTTTGTGGAAAGTCCCATGCAGTACCAGCTGTCAGGACGGTATTCGATGGACGGCTTACACATGGAACGGATACTCTCCCAGGAAACTACGCGTTTTCCGGTCACGGTCTTACCACCATTCAAGTACATATAGATTACTTTCTTCATATCTGCCAGTGTAGAGCGGAGCGCACCGGCACCGCTGAGAGCAAAACCGGAATTGATAAAGTCCATCGTTCCGATTCTTTCACCGTTCTCCACATAGTACAGTACAGAAGCGTTCGGATCCAGTCGTGTTCTCAGATATTCACAGGCACTGCGTTCCATGCCGATCGGCTCCAAAACATTTTCTTTCACATACTCAGAGAAGGAACCGTAACCTGTGATCCTTCTTACAATCTCAGAAAGAAGTCCAAATCCATCATTGCAGTAGCTCATATACTGTCCCGGTTCACCAATCAAGCCGGATTCCATAGTCTGCGCATCCAGCTGCTCCGCCACTTCTTTTACTCCTGCATCTGCCAGCTCGGTAATAAACGCCAGTTCTCCGTCTTTTTCCTCGGAATACCCCAGTTTCTCGGACAATTGACGAATCTGGATTCGTCCCAGCGGATAATAACCGGCACTATGATTTAAAAGATGGCGCACACGCACAGTCTTCTGGTTCTTATTGGTAAATTCCGGAATATATTTGCTGATCGGATCATCCAGATCCAGCATTCCTTTTTCGCAAAGCTGCATCACAGACAGTGCCACAAAAGACTTTGTCACAGATGCCATGCCAAAGATTGTATCCTGGTCCATCGGCAGCTCTTTTTCCACATCGCGATGACCAAAATAATTCTCATATACGGTATTTCCGTCACCGTCTACGATCGCGATCGCGATACCCGCCGCCTGGTACTGACGCTTCACCTGTTTTACCAGTTCTTCAAACATGTATTTATTGGTATTGTTGATTCGATTCATACTTCTACCTCGCACATTTTAATCTGCTACCATTTTATCACGCCCACATACCACTTGCAAGCAAAGCCGTGCAAGAATCATACTTTTCCAAACCAGAAGTCCCTCTTGAAATTCCGCGATTTCCCCCTTGAATCCAATACAAAAATGCGATATACTGTCATAAACTGGCTTCATTTTCTCTTCTATAAAAATGAAGAATCCATCAGAAGCCGCAAAAGGAGATAAAATCATGCAGCTGACAACAGTAAAAGAGCTCTTTGCAGAGCGCGAGAAATATCTGAACACAGAAGTTGAAGTTGGTGGTTGGATCCGCAGCATCCGTGATTCCAAAGCATTCGGATTTATCGTTTTGAATGATGGTACATGTTTTGACACTCTGCAGATCGTTTACCACGATACAATGGACAACTTTGCAGAGGTTTCCAAATTAAATGTAGGCGCAGCAGTTATTGTTAAGGGTACTCTTGTACCGACACCGCAGGCGAAGCAGCCGTTCGAGATTCAGGCGACAGAAGTATTCGTTGAAGGTCCGTCCAACAGCGATTACCCGCTTCAGAAAAAGCGCCACTCTTTCGAGTATCTGAGAACAATCTCTCATTTACGTCCGAGAACAAATACATTCCAGGCAGTATTCCGCGTTCGTTCTCTGGCAGCTTATGCGATCCACAAATTCTTCCAGGATCAGGGCTTCGTATATGTAAACACTCCGCTTATCACAGGCA
>JAFSFU010000029.1 GCA_017435025.1 Lachnospiraceae bacterium
GAATTATTAAAACTCCAGTTCACGGGATTTGCAGCGGTTGCAGTCTGGACTGCAGTTACGATTACCATTACATTCCTTTTGATTAAAGCAATTGTAGGCCTTCGTGTGGAGCGTGAAGAGGAAATGCTTGGATTGGATGTGACAGAACATGGTCTTCCTTCTGCTTATGCTGGTTTTGCAATGCTTCCGGAATCCATTGAAGAAGATGATTTTGCAGAAGAAAATGTACCTGTTGCGATGAGCGGAGATACACCAATGGCAGATGCAATCCCTGTAAAAAGAGTTCCAGTATTTGAGGAAGGTACTCCGAAGTTTACAAAGATTGAGATTGTATGTAAAGAATCCAAATTTGAGGCATTGAAAAATGCAATGATGAAACTTGGAATTACCGGTATGACAGTATCTCATGTTTTGGGATGTGGTGTTCAGAAAGGAAAGCCGGAGTATTATCGAGGTGTACAGGTCGAAGCGAATCTGCTTCCAAAAGTTCAGGTGGACATTGTAGTGAGTGCAGTTCCGGTTCGTAAGGTTATTGAAACAGCGAAGAAAGTGCTTTATACAGGTCACATCGGTGATGGTAAAATCTTTGTTTATGACGTGGAAAATGTAGTAAAGGTTCGTACCGGTGAAGAAGGTTTTGAAGCATTACAGGATGTAGAATAAAAATAATGCAAGGCAGGTGTCGAAAACAGATACCTGCCATGTGATTTTTGAGAAAAGCGAGGTACATTCACATGTGTTCTATTATGGGTTATTGCAGCCGCAGTGCTGCCTTTGATGTTTTTATGAAAGGTTTTGAAAAGACCATATCCAGAGGTCCGGATGATACCCGTGTGGTTCAGACCGGAGACGGTCTTCTGGGATTTCACAGGCTGGCAATCATGGGACTTACACCATCAGGTATGCAGCCATTTAAGCTGGGAGATAGTTATGTGGTTTGCAATGGAGAAATTTATGGATTTGAGAAATTCAAAAAAGAACTGTCAGGAAAATATACATTTGAGAGTGACTCCGATTGTGAAATTCTGTTGCCGATGTATCAGGAATATGGTACGGATATGTTTTCCATGCTGGATGCAGAATTTGCATGTATTCTATACGACGGTGACAAGAGAGAATTTATTGCAGCGAGAGATCCCATTGGAATCCGCCCATTGTATTATGGTTATGACAAAGATGGAGCAGTGATATTTGCAAGTGAAGCAAAGAACTTAGTGGATCTGACAGATAAGATCATGCCATTCCCACCGGGACATTATTATAAGGGCGGTCAGTTTATCTGTTATTGTGATGTTTCTAAAGTAGATACGGTTTGTCATGATGATCTGGAAACAGTCTGCAAGAGTATTCATGATAAGCTTGTGGCCGGCGTGGAAAAACGTCTTGTAGCGGATGCAAAGGTAGGTTTCCTGCTTTCAGGAGGTCTGGATTCTTCTTTGGTATGCGCCATTGCAGCAAAGAAAAGTACAGAACCGATAAAGACTTTTGCGATTGGTATGAGTGAAGATGCCATTGACTTAAAGTATGCAAAACAGGTGGCAGATTATATTGGAAGTGATCATA
>JAFSFU010000259.1 GCA_017435025.1 Lachnospiraceae bacterium
CTCATAACCGGTGATCTGACCCATGAGAGTCCGGCCTGTGACTTCGAATATCTGAGACGTCAGTTTGACGAGACTTTACCGGATACACCAATCCTCTGCACCATCGGAAACCATGATATCCGAAGCGAATTCCGTCTGGGATTCCTGAAGGAATCTGCTCTGGATACACCTTATTATGCCAGCATGATCGTAAAAGAATACCAGTTTATTTCTCTGGATAGTTCTTATGTCAATGGTCTGGCCGGTTATTTCACCGAGGATGCGATGGATTTTCTGGAAGAAAAACTAAAAAACAACCGTGTTAAAGGCAACTTTATTATGATGCACCATCCGATCATGGACTTTGCCCGTCACCTGAAGATGAACATGAACGACCGCCTTGAAGCGATCTTAAAATCCGGCAAGATTACCGGTATCTTCAACGGACATGTTCATGGCTCCTACACCAGTACTGTATTTGGTGTGCCGCAATTTACGGTCGAATCCTTAAAGACTAGCTTTGACATCCTGCCGGACCGATTGTCCTACAACGACAAAGCCGGCTATGAGATCGTAACCTTTAACGAAAATCATGACTGGCATGTAGAACGATTCCAGTTAAACCCTGCACCCTATACATTTTTTGAAAAAATGTATCAGAAATAACAGCAAAGGAGAATACACTATGAAACACTTTACAGGACTTGCTCATATTGCATTGTATACAAAAGACATGGATGCCTCCGTGAAATTCTATGAAACCCTCGGCGGCATCGTAACGGATCATGCAGATATCCAGAAACCGCTGGGTGTTAACCGCCTGAAAATGGTTCAGATGCCCGGATTCTTCCTGGAGATCATTGAACCACATGACGGCAGTCCGGTGACAGCAGAAGGCGGTTTATTCCCGCATCTTGCCATCGAAGTGGATAATGTGGATGCTGTGGTTGAAGATTTAAAAGCGGCTGGTATCACATCTTTCCGAACACCGGAACCGAATACCATGCCAATTTTTGGCGGAATCCGCAATATCTTCTTCTTCGGACCGGACGGAGAATTGCTGGAACTGGTTCAGCATCTGTAATATTGGTTTACATAAAAAAGAGCAGCCGTCCTGACTGCTCTTTTTTACTTCTTTAAAATGAGATTTTAGGTATTCTTCATTACGATCATCTCAATGGAATCGCCCACATGTTCACATGCATCGGCACATGCTTCCATGTGATCATAAATCTCTCTCCATGAGATAATATCCAGCACATCATCACAATGTTCACGGATTCGAAGAGTTGCCTCCAGATATAATCCATCACAAACCTCTTCCATATGGCTCAGATTAATGATCATCTCATGAAGTTTTTGCGGCTTTTTAAAATTCTGAAGCTCACATAACATATCTTTCATCAAATTGCAGCAGCTTACAATGCGCTCTGCAAATTCCTTAGCCTCCGGTGTGATCACCTTGATCTGATCCACATAGAATCTCTGAAGCACTTCCTCGATACAATCAGCTACTTCATCAATATTCTGACTGATCACTGCCAGATCTTCACGGTCCAGAGGTGTCACAAACGCTTTCGCCAGAGCCTTTGTCATCTCATGCTTTTTCGTGTCGGCATCATGCTCAAAACGATGCATCTTGTCTAACATATGTTTGATATTCTTATAATCATAATGATTCAGACATTCATCCAGATAGTTGGCAGCCTGACAGCAGCAGTTTGCTGCGCCAATAAAGTTTTCATAATAGAAACGGTCCGCTTTGCTAGCCATATAAGTTTTCCTCCATTTATTAAACGCAATTTAGAAAATACTGATAAAGATCTTTGTCATGATAAATCCGATCAGTCCGCAGCCAGGGAATGTGAGAAGCCATGTCATACCCATCTCTTTCACTACGCCGAAATTAATCGCGGAAAGTCTTCTCTCTGCACCAACACCCATGATCGCAGTGGTCTTCGCATGGGTCGTGGACACCGGAATACCGAATGTAGAACTAAAGAAAAGGGCAATGGATGCCGCGATATCTGCAGAGAATCCCTGGTATTTTTCCAGTTTTACCATATCCATACCGACGGATTTGATGATTTTTTTACCGCCGATGGATGTTCCGAGACCCATAATGATGGAACAGAGTGCCATTAACCAGACTGGCATCTGTACCGCCTGACCGGTACTCTGACCGTTTACCAGGAACAAACTCAGCAGGATAACACCCATAAATTTCTGTCCGTCCTGCGCACCATGCATAAACGCCATGGAAGCTGCACCGACAATCTGTGCCGCACGGAAAAACTTTTCCGTATAACGTCTCTCTATATTTCGGAATAACATGACAACAACTTTACATACCAGCCATCCGAGTCCGAATCCCATAAATACCGAGATAACCATACCATATATAACTTTTACCCACTCTGCTCCGTTTACGCCTTCCAGACCTCCGTGCAGTGCGATCGCACCGCCGGTAAGACCCGCAATCAACGCATGGCTCTCACTGGTTGGAATACCAAAAAACCAGGCCGCTGTTGCCCATACAACGATTGCAAACAGAGCTGCACTGAGCGCTACGATCGCTTCGTGAGAATTGGTACCGAAATCTACCATTTTTGTGATAGTCTGTGCTACCGTCGCATTCATCATACTCATTAGGAATACACCCAAAAAGTTAAAAACCGCCGCCATCCAGATCGCATTTCTTGCCGACATACATCTTGTCACCACACACGTGGCGATTGCATTCGGTGCATCGGTCCATCCGTTAACGAGGATAACGCCCAAAGTTAAAATAACTGCCATCATCAGCAGTGGGTTTTCCATCATCTGTCCCCAGAAATGAGAAAACGATAAATCCATAAAAAAACCTCCATAAATATTTCCGGATACTTTCGTATCTGAAACCAATTTATGGAGGTATTGTATCATAATATTCAGTTAAGACAGGGTAAAGAAATTGACCAAATTTGACTTGCTGATGTTAGTTCCTGTCATTTCCCCTGCTCCAGATCATATCCGGATTCGCTCTATAATATTCATCCTTATCTTCATACATCTTCTTATCAGCAATTTTCATCAATTCTGTAATTTTCCCGTTACATGCAGGCGCCCAGGCACATCCAATTGCAAGATGGACGTTGTATTTGTGCATGTCCTCTTTCAATTTTGCAACTCTTTGAACCATGTCCTCTTCCGTCACACCGCTCTTCATAGCCAAAAATTCATCGCCGCCGATACGGAAAATTGCTTCTTTCGGAAAATGATCCATCAAGCACCGATAAGATCGGATCAGAAGATCATCACCTTCCAGATGTCCCTGCAAGTCATTGATTCTCTTTAAGCCCGTAACATCACAATACACAATTCCAATGCTCGCATCATGGTCAACCGTTACAATGAATTCATTCATACTGTGACGGTTTCTAGCTCCTGTGAGCTGGTCATAATAGCTGAGTTGTTCCAGTTTACGTACCAGATTCCGACGCCGCATGATCGATACAATAAATTGTCCCAGAATCATGAACATACCGGAAATATGATTCATAAACTCCTGAGGTGGATTATCCACACCGTAAAATCCGATAATTTCCCCATTGGAAACCAGCGGACTCACTACAACCGACTGGATATCCTGAGGTTTCAAATATTTATATGCCTTCGGATTCGTTTCTTTGGTTGCCTCAATATCTTTGATAATAACATTCTCACCTTTTTCAAAAGAATCATACCAAATTTTCAAAGCCTCTTCTTCTACTTCCTGCAGATTACCAATCTGCGGAATGACTCCATCACGACACCATTCATATGTATTGCAGAAACTATGATCCTGCTGTTCTTCAAAAATAAAAACCCGCTCACTGTGAAGGGCATTTCCCAAATATTCCAAAAGCACATCCATAGACTGGTCCGGTGTCGGTTCTGCCAATGCCAGTCTCAATGCTTCATTGATCATTTTTTCGTTGTTTGTATAATCCTGAATGGTTCTTTGATATTCCCATACTTTATTCATAGGTCTCTGTTCTCCTTGGGATTTTTATGACTCAGAGCCATTGGTATTTTTACGTACCATTTTTATTATACGTGATTTTCCCGGATATGACAATTGATAAAATCCAATAAAAAACAAGGAATACCTGATCGACAGATATTCCTTGCTGTTCTATTCATATTTATTTTGAACCTTTTTTCAGCATGTTGTAATGGGCACGCTTGCCATGAGTTTCTGCATCTTTCAGCTTTTTCTCACGACGGTTCTTAACTTCATCGGACATCGGTTTGATTTCACCGGCTGCCTTCAGAGCTTCTCTTGTAAGGATCGGTCCGAATAATTCGTATACCAATACAGCAAACAATGTAATATTGCGGATCAGACGTCCCTCTTCACCTAACTGCATGGCAGTTGCACACATTCCCAGTGCCACACCGGCCTGCGGGAATAAAGTAATACCGAGATATTTACAGATTTCCGGTGCACATTTGGTCGCCCTTGCACTAAAGAAGGAACCAAGATACTTACCGACACAACGGAACAGAATGTAAACAGTACCGATAATAATGATCGCTACATCTGCAAATACACCTAACTCCAGCTCTGCACCGCTGATAACAAAGAACAAAGCAAACAGCGGAGAAGTCCACTTATCGGCTGCTGCCATCAAGTCGTGAGACAGCGGACAAATATTGCAGAATACGGTTCCCAGCATCATGCATACCAGAAGAGAGGAAAATGCAATGTGGAATGGTCCTACATGGAAATCAAGGGCAGACAGGGATGTTGTAAGCAATACAATCGCAATTGTCAGATTCAGACGGTTTGTGTTGGAGTTAAAAAGTTTCTCCAGCTGAGTCAGAATCCATCCCATCACTGCACCAAGCAGCAGAGAGCAGATGATTTCGATAATCGGATTGATGAAAATAGATACAAAATCTACCACTCCGCTTACTAAAGTCTTTGCAATACCAAAACATACTGCAAATACGATCAAACCAACCGCATCATCCAATGCAACGATTGGAAGAAGCAGGCTTGTCAGCGGTCCATGTGCCTTATACTGACGTACAACCATAAGTGTTGCAGCCGGAGCTGTCGCTGTCGCAATTGCACCCAGTGTCAGTAACTGCGGAACAGAAAGTTTATCCGGCATCATCAGATGCAATGCGTACAATGCAAGATCCACGCATAAAGTTGCAGCCAACGCCTGGAAAATACCGATCACCAGTGCCTGTTTTCCGGTATGTTTCAGTTCTTCTAAACGGAACTCGTTACCAATGGAAAACGCGATGAATCCCAATGCAACTTCTGCAATGATCGCAAGACTTCCTACGGCCTCCATGGATGTAAATCCGAGACCATCAATGTTAAGAGCGCCCAGGCAATACGGTCCGATCAGTACACCAGCGATCAAGTAAGCCGTTACAGACGGTAACTTCAGCGGCTTGAAAACTCGTGTCATAACCAATCCGGCCAAAAGGGCAATTGATACAGGTAATAAAGTATTCATAATGTTTACCCCTTTTTTAATATTCTCAAACAGCGCTCAGTATACGCCTCTTTTGTTAGAAAATCAACCGACAAGATTACTAGTTTTAATCTTTATTTTTAGTAATTTTTCTTATATTTTTACCAGTTACTTATTTTCTTACTGCAACAGTTTTTCCACGAAATGCAATGCCTATTTTAACAATATTATCAACACCGAAATCCGATAACTCCGTGTCATATTTCTTATCCTCTATCTGTTTCAATGCCTCATTTGCAAGTACATCAAGATCCGCTTTTTCATCTTTCGTATATTTAAATTCATAGATAAAAGCAGGAATCGCTTTCACTCTGGGAATCAGCATGATATCAAATCTTCCAAGACCAGATTCTCGATTGGAGCGCACCTGATATCGATTACTGAGTACTGCACATAACCCCAACATCATTCCATGATAGAATCCTTCATTTACAGTATCAAAAGAAGAAATACTTTCTATCATAAATTGATCCAGCTGTTTCTGTAACTTCTCAGTATCTCCAGAAAAAATTGCCTGAGAGATAGAGATTGCAGCGACATTTTGATTTGTCTTATTTAGCACTTCTTTTTCATATACATAAGAAATCTCTTTATTTGGAATTCCTACTTCACACATGAAATTACCATCATGCTGTGGATAAATTTTTGACACTTTCAAATATCCGGCTACAAGCAGGAAACTGTAAATACTGTATGGATTATTCTGAACTTCTGGATAAATAACACTTGTATCAATAAATGTAGTAATATTTTGTCCAGATAACAATTTATGCAACTCCTCAGTAATTTCCGGTGTTGCACAGGCAATCACTTCTCCGATGATATCATTGCTTCCGGTAGATTGCCAAAATGCTTTTGGAAAACAGTCATTCTCAATATAATTGATCACAGACCATGGATTGAATATCTCTGTATTTCCAAATAAATATCCATCATACCATTCGCAGACTTCTTCATATTTATCATTAACGTTATAGTATTTGAGTATTTCTCGTACTTCTTCTTTTGTAAAACCAAAGTACTGACTATACTTTGAATCTAATATAGAATAAATCGCAATATTATTAAGACCGCTAAAAATACTTTCTTTTGCAACTCGCAGGATTCCTGTCATGAATCCAAAGGCAAGTGCCGGATTATCCTTCAAACCGCCAGAAAACAAATTTCTCATAAAATTTACAACTTCATGATAAAATCCACATACATGCCCTTGCTGGATTGGAGTATCATATTCGTCTATAATAATGATAACTTTTTCATCATTGTGTTTCGCAAGAAGACGGGAAAGTAAATCCAGTGACATCTGATACTCTATATTTCCTGCATCACCTTTTGCAATCTTTATAAATTTTTCTTTTTCATAAACACTTAATATATTACTGGTTTCTAATTCCATATGACGCTGATATTCTCGCGTGATTAGTTCTTTTATCTGCTCAAACGTATCTTCCCACGAAGAGCATTTTACATCTTTAAAGGACAGGAATATCACAGGGTATTTTCCCTGATAAGAAGTGTAGGACTCGCCACACTGCCAGATCATTTTATCTTTAAAATATTTCGATGTATCTTCGTGTGTCTTTTCGAAAAACACACGGAACATATCCATATTTAAAGTTTTTCCAAAACGTCTCGGCCTGGTAAACAGAGAAACCTTCGGTCTATGGTTCAGAAAATCACGAATTAGGAGAGTTTTATCAACATAGTAATACTCTTCTACTGCCATTTTGAAATCAGAAATTCCAATAGGAAGAGGTTTTCTCTTCTTCTCACCATCATCTTTTTTTTCACCTGTTGGAATCATCCATGAGCGACCTTTTTTTACCGCCCCGGGAATCTCTCCATTTTTACACATCTGCTGAATTCTGCGGACAGAAACACCCATCTGCAATGCAGCATCAGTCACATTCAAGTATTCCATGCCGACACCTCCTCATTTCGTCTTTAGTATATTATATCGTTTTAAACGAAATTTATCAACATATCATTTCGTTTATTTTATTCAATACGAATTTTATTTCGTTTATTGATTGAAATTTATCGTCACTTTAGAATATCATTCCCTATAAATCAAAAATCGTGGAAGTTTTTGAATCTTCCACGATTTTTACGTCCCTGACTGGAGTCGAACCAGCGGCCTTTCGCTTAGGAGGCGAACGCTCTATCCTACTGAGCTACAGAGACAAATTTTCATTATTTGTGCTTACAGTCTACGAAACAAACTGCAAGCACAAATCCATTTAGTATCTTAACAAATGTCTTACCTTATGTCAAGCATTCACAAAATTCAGACTTCCCTGGAGCCAAATCTGACCTTTAAATCTGCGTCCTACGGCTGGTTCACCTAAAAGATCCTGACTATTGATGCAAACAGACATCATTAGTTCACTGCATTCCAGCTTCAGAATATAAATTTCTTCTTTTGTGTAGATATTCTTGACCTTATTTACTTCTTTTATTTCTCCAATGACAGAGTACTGATCACACTCAATTCCGCAAGGCATAAAGCAGGAATCAATGATTGAATACAAATCCTCCTTCATTGCTCTTCTGGAAATTTTCGAATAGAGATCAATATCTTCCAAAGTTAAAGACTCCATTGCGGTTTCATCACCTTTTCTCGCAGCCTCAATCAGATTATTGCGATTCGTTGAAGAGACCTTTGCCATTTCAATCTGTTTCTGGGTCTTTTTAATCGGAAGCAAAATCTTGCCGGACACAGAAAGCCCGCTAAGATTAAAGGAGTCAATATGAAAATATTCATTCTTTTTCAAACGTTTCTCACGATAATCCATGAAATTCTGTACATAGAATATCAAAGAAATTCCAACGCGCATTTCATCTGCCATACCGGCATACGTTTCTTTTTCCGCGTGGCGCTGCACAGAGCAATCCGCCCTGGAACTTTCCTGTTCGCTCTCTAAATAAGGAAGATAAAACTCTCTTTCAAATTTTCCCTCCTCATCTAATTCACCGACAATAGAAATTCCAAGATTTGGTGCAACTTCTGCTTTTATTTCACAAACATTCGTCTCGTTATCAATCTGTACACATCTTGTAGATGCCGGCTGTTTCTGCAGTAGATCCAAAAGTTGTTCGATATCACGTTTCTTTTGGTACATGCTAAAACCGGCCGCACGTAAAAATTTATGCATATGGATTAATATTCCCCTTCTGTTTCAACGATTCCTGTTTTGTCCTGTTCTGAAGAAATCAAATGGGCCTCTGCTTTTTCTTCTTTCACTTTTCTTTCGGTTTTCTTAGACTTGCTGTCCAAACGCTCTGATAACGTCGGTCGCTTTACATACCCAAGTGCCTGTTCCAAAGCTTCCTGCTCCTCACTTCCAAGAAGCACTTCGGTCGCTCCTTCTTCCACTTCCTTCAAATAGAGATAGCATCCCTCTCGGCTGTGAACAGCATCCAGAACAAAACCAGTGTTATTATCATCCAACATTGCCAGTACAAAGCTTAAGTTTCCACCCATTCCTTTAAATGCATTGTACTTTACGAATCCGAATTTCTGGAAAGAGTTTTTTACCTGTTTGGATAATACTTTCATCATATCCTTCGTAGTGCGATCTTTCACATTCAGTTCATTTAACTGTTCCAGAATACTGATCAATGTATCTTCCAGAGTTTCCGCATCTTTTCCGCGCATAAACAGATCATATCGACGATAAAGCTTATTCATCTTAACGATACAAACAATGACAGCGATCAAAAGAACAACGGTCAATATGGAAAACCCAATAATCAGGAAAATCGGATCAAACGGCAGTCTATATAACATACTATTTTCCATATTTAATTACTTTCGCCCTTCCTACATAAATACATCCAAAGCAATCTAATTATGCATGGATTCCATCAACTCGATCAGACGTTCCAGTTCTTCCTGAGAATAATATTCGATTTCAATTCGTCCTTTATTCTTGTCTTTTCGATTAATGATAACTTTTGTACCCATAATGGTTTTTAATTTATCTTCAAGCTGACGATAAATCAAATTGATATCCGGTCCGGTTTCCTGTTCCTTTTTCTCCTTCTTCGGACGGCTCATCATTTTAACCAGTTTTTCTACATCTCGTACGCTCAGATTCTCCTGCATGATTTTTTTTGCAGCCTGATACTGGCTTTCTCCATCCTCCAGACCCAACAATGCTCTTGCATGACCGCTGGAAATTTGACCTTCCACCAACATCTGCTGTACTCTTTCATCCAATTTTAATAATCGCATGCTGTTGGTGATTGTAGCACGATTCTTGGATACGCGAGATGCGATTTCTTCCTGTGTCAGATCGAATTCTCGAATCAATCTCTGATAAGCCAACGCTTCCTCGATTGGATTCAAGTCCGTACGCTGAATATTTTCAATTAGAGCCACTTCCATGGTCTTCTGCTTGTCGTATTCGCGAATCAATGCTGGCACTTCTGTAAGTCCTGCCAGTTTTGCAGCTCTCCATCTTCTTTCACCGGCAATAATCTCATAATGACCATCTTTTTCTTTCACAAGAAGCGGCTGAAGAACTCCATATTCTTTGATTGATGCAGCCAGTTCCTGAAGACTTTCTTCATCAAACTGTTTTCTTGGCTGTGAACTGTTCGGTTCAATCAAAGTCAATTTAATTTTCTGTTCTACCGGTTTTTCAATGATTTTTTCGACAACCTTTTCAACTTCCACTACCACTGTCTCCGGTTTCTTTTTTACTTCCTTCTTTGCACCGGAAGAAGTTGACGAACTGCTCTTTTTTTCGCTCTTTGCTTCTGTATTCTTCTGCGGAGCTGCTTTTGGTTCTTTCTTTATTACTACATTCTCTTCAGCAGTAATCTCTTCCCCAAATAATGCTCCAAGACCTTTTCCTAATCCTCTTTTTGCCATTATAATTCTTCTCCCCTGCTAATTACCTCTGCAGCTAACAAACGATAATTCTCTGCTCCTGTTGAACGACTGTCATACATATTGATAGGCATACCATAACTTGGAGCCTCGGCCAGTCGAACATTTCTCGGGATAATTGTTTTGTATATATTTTCATTGAGATGTGCTTTAACATTTTCAACCACTTCCAGAGAAAGATTTGTTCTGGAGTCATACATCGTAAATACCACACCTTCAATTTCTAAATCCGGATTCATTTTTTTCTGAACCAATCCAACAGTTTTTAATACCTGACTAAGTCCTTCCAACGCGTAATACTCACACTGAATCGGCACCAATACCGTATTTGCTGCCGTCAATGCATTGATTGTCAGAAGATTTAAAGACGGCGGACAATCAATAATGATAAAGTCATAATGATCACGAATCTTTGCCAGATTGTTCTTTAAAATACTTTCCTTGTTAGCCATATCTAGCAGTTCAATCTCTGCACCAGCCAAATCTACATCCGATGGCATAACCTCCAGACGTTCCTGCACACTTGGCTTGATACAATCCTCAACCGTACATTCACCCATCAACAGTTCATATACAGTATTATCAATATTTCCTTTTTCCAATCCAAGTCCACTGGTTGTATTTCCCTGCGGATCAAAATCTACAGTCAATACCCTTTGACCTGCTTCCGCCAGGCAGGCAGACAGGTTAATTGCAGTCGTTGTTTTACCAACGCCGCCCTTCTGATTTGTAATTGCAATAATACGTCCCATAACCCTATTCCTTTCCACAGGTCAAATCAATCGTTCTGTCTCTTGTAGCAAGATTTAGTATAGCATATTTTATTTCATTTTCCTATTGTTTTACACAGAGAAAATTCAAATGTTTCACGTGAAACATTTTGCATATTCCACAACAGATTTTCATTTATTTCACACAGAATGTTTCACGTGAAACATTCTGTGAAATCTTCTTACGTTTTCCATAATTTTCTTGTAAGCAGGATTTTAATATATTATAATAATAACAATCATTCAAATCAAATGTATCAAAAAGGAGGCACTCGAACATTCATGAAAAAGAATAAACTAATCACAACTCTTCTTTTGGCCTTTGGTACCACTGCAGGAACTGCTCTGCTGAATAAATACATTAAGATGACCGCCACTGCAAAAAATCTTCTTGAGGAGCCACAGGCATTTTGCTATCAATGGCGTTTTGGAAACATTCACTATACAAAAACAGGTAATGGTAAACCGTTACTTTTCATCCATGATCTTCACCACACTTCCAGTGGTGCCGAATGGGATCGACTGATTCCATTATTAAAAGATCAATATACAGTTTACACCATTGACCTTCTTGGGTGCGGTCGCTCTGAAAAACCAGGATTAACCTACACCAATTTCCTGTATGTACAGCTGATCAACGATTTTATAAAATCAGAGATTGGACGCCGGACAAATGTTATTGCAACCGGTTCTTCCGCTCCTCTCGTTACAATGGCATGCACTTATAATAAGGATATTTTTGAACAGATTATGTTTATCAATCCGGACAACTTCAACTCATGTGCTCAGATGCCGGATCATTACTCAAAGATATATAAGAATATTTTAGATGCGCCTGTTTTTGGAACGTTATTCTATCATATTGCATCCTCCAAAGAGTCCATCAAAAAGACTTTTGCAGAAAAATATTTTTATAATCCATATAACGCAAAGCATAGTTATATCGATAAATATTACGAAGCAGC
>JAFSFU010000260.1 GCA_017435025.1 Lachnospiraceae bacterium
GATCGCTGCTGCCACACGGATCACGCCGATCCAGTCAATTTTTTTCTTCGTCTTCATCTTACGCCTCCTTCAGTCGCTCTTCAGAATCGCTCTTAAGGCCAAGCATATAAAGACCAAGCTCTTCTTCTGTTACGTTCGGAACATCGTCCAGCACACCGGCGATCTTGCCCTGATGGAAGACAATAATTCTGTCACTTAAAGCTTTTAATTCTGCAAGGTCAGCGCTGACTAAGATCAGAGACTTCTTCTCGTCACGCATTTCCAAAATCTTTTTATGGATAAATTCCTGTGCACCAACGTCAACACCACGGGTCGGCTGACTCAGCACAATTACATCCGCACCGGCCGTAAACTCACGGGCAACGATTGCCTTCTGAACATTACCGCCTGATAAGCTCTTGATGCTGATGTCAAGACCGGCTGTCTTTACAAGAAACTCTTTCACACATTCGTTACAGTACTCCTCGATCTTTCCTTCATCAAGGATCGTGTTTTTGGAAAGCTTGTCCATGCTTGTTGCGATCAGGTTATCGCGAACACTCATCTCAGGAGCACATCCATTCAGGTTACGATCTTCCGGAACATGGGCGATACCGGCTTTACGGTTATCGGTAACACTCTTACCGATCATTTCCTGACCCTTGTATTTCACAGAACCGCTCTCTGCTTTCATATTGCCGGTAAGAATCTCCATAGCCTCTTTCTGACCATTGCCTTCAATACCCGCAACGCCGAGAACTTCACCGGCACGCAGGGAGAAATGAAGGTTATCCACCTTCTTGGTTCCGAATTTATCTGTATAGTTCAGACCCTCAACAGTCAAGATCTTCTCTCCGAACTGCTGCGGTGTCTTATCGTATTCGATCTTAACGTCACGTCCTACCATAAGTCTGGAAATCTCTTCCGGAGTCACATCCGCAACATTGTAGGTACCGATGGAACGGCCATCCTTTAATACCGTCAGACGATCACAGAGATATTTCACCTCATGAAGCTTATGAGAGATAAAGATGATCGTGTAACCCTCTTTTTTCAGATTCAGAAGCTGTTCAAACAGCTCTTCTGTCTCCTGCGGTGCAAGCACCGCTGTCGGCTCGTCGAGGATAATGATCTTCGCACCGCGGTACATGGTCTTTAAAATCTCCAGTTTCTGCTTCATACCGATGGAGATATCACGCACTCTCTTTGTCGCTTCAACATGAAGGTTATATTTCTTGGAGATCGCCTCAGTCTCTTCGATCGCCTTCTTCTTATCCAGGAACATACCATTCTTCTGCTCAATACCGAGAACCAGGTTCTCAGCCACTGTCAGAGACGGTACCAGCATCATATGCTGATGAACCATACCGATTCCGGCCGCAATGGCATCTTTACTGGACTGGAAGTTTACTTCTTTGTTGTAAAGGAATACTTTACCGCTTGTAATTTCTTCGATACCGAACAGCATCTTCATCAGTGTGGACTTACCGGCACCATTCTCACCAACAAGAGCATGAATCTCGCCCTTATTGATGCTGAAATTGATGTTGTAATTGGCCAACACGCCGCCCGGATAGATTTTGGTCAGGTTTTCGACCCTTAAAATTTCCTCACCCATAATCGTTCCCCTTGTCTTTTATCATGTAGAAAATGCAGTTTATGCTAATTCAAGAGCAATTTCCATCATATTTGTAAATGTATTCTGTCTCTCCTCAGCAGTCGTAGCTTCGCCGGTTACAAGGGAGTCAGAAATTGTCAGAATGCAAAGTGCATTCACACCTGCATACGCCGCGTTGCTGTAAAGCGCTGCAGATTCCATCTCAACAGCAAGGACACCCATCTTATCCCAACTTGTTCCTCTCGGAGGCTTATCCGGATTATAGAACATATCGGAGCTTAAAATGTTACCTACATGGTAAGTCATTCCTCTCTCCTCAGCTTTCTCAACTGCCTTTCTCAAAAGATCATAGCTGCAGATGCAGGAATAGTCTCCCGGAAGATCAAACTGCTTTACATAGTTGGAAGTGGTACATGCACCCATCGCAATTACAAGATCACGCACCTTTACCTTCTCCTGCATGGAACCGGCTGTACCAACACGGATCAGATTCTTACATCCATAGAAATGGATCAGCTCGTAGGAATAAATTCCCATAGACGGACATCCCATGCCTGTTCCCATAACAGATACGCGTTTTCCTTTGTAATATCCTGTATATCCGAACATATTTCTTGTTGCATTAAACTGTTTTACATCTGTTAAAAAGTTCTCAGCAATGTATTTCGCACGAAGCGGATCGCCCGGAAGAAGGACTGTCTCTGCGATTTCACCAACTTCTGCACCAATATGAGGTATCGGAACATTCTTTTCTGCCATAATAATTTCCTCCTTGAATCATTAAATATTAAAGCTCCTTGCGAAGCCAGTTTTTCATATAAAAATCTTTTCTCACATCAAAGTCCGCATTTTTCACCTGTAATTCCGGCTTTGAAAGCAGATCACATACGGTTTTCAAAACGATTTCCGCTGTATGGATATAGGCATTCTCTTCATCTGCAATTTCAAAATTACAGCTGTGGATACGGCCATTGACTCCGGAAAATCCGAACTGTACCATTGGAATCAGATATCCAAGATCGCCAACATCTCCGGAGGCACCGGAAACAACGTTCTTTACAATCTTATCGTCCCCACAGATCTCCATCATATGCTGATAGATCACATCGTTGATTTCTCTGGACTGCGAGAGCGGCATATAACCGGTTTCATTTTTGATCTCGCACTCCAATCCCAGTGCTTTCGCAGAATGGATCGCACAGAGATCAAATTTCTCTCCTGCCAGCATCAGTTCTTCCAGCGTATTGGCTCTAATGTAGGATTCCAGAACCACCTCTTCCGGAATAATATTGACACTGCCGGAACAGGAACTGATTACCGGATGCAGCTGCAGACCTGTCTCCTTTGGAAACTGGTCTTTCATATAAGACAATGCACTCATGCAGAGATTTGCACCATGCAGTGCATTTCGGCCCAGATGCGGAGCCGCTCCGGAATGGGAAGCAAGACCTTTGAACACTGCTTTTTTCACCATAAAACCAGCCAAAGTGGAATTCACATCGAATAAGGTACCGGAATCTCCGTTGATATGCATGGAGATTGCACAGTCTACATCATCAAAGATGCCTTGCTCGATCATATTCTGCTTACCGGAGAAATATTTAATCTTCCCTTCTCTCCGAAGTCCCTCACGGTAATCGAAATCGATAAATTCTTCTGCCGGTGTCGCAATAAAGCTGACGGTTCCTCCCAGTTTGTCCACCAAACCTGTATCCTTAAGGATTTTCATCACCCATGCAAGTACAGCCGTCTGAATACTGTGACCACAAGAGTGGAACGGGAACATTTTCTCACCATCTCTGGCATAAATGGCGTCCATATCTGCTACCAGGGCAATATGATAACCATCTCCGCTTCCCAGATCTGCACGAATACCCGTCATTACAATATCGTTTTTGCACGGAATATTGTTTTGAACGAAAAAAGAAGTAAGAATCTCATTTGATTTTACTTCTTTAAACCCCAATTCCGGGCACGCAAAAAGCTCGCGTCCAAAATCGATGATTTCGTCGTGATGCTTTTGCAGCTGATCCCTTAGCTCATTATATATGTCATGAAATTCGACTTTTTTCATAGTCACACAACCTAACATGTTAATTTGCAAAACAAAGTTTTACCTATATAATTTATCATGATTAAAGACGGATGTCAAATGGTATTACCTTGTCAAATATATCCCGCATGGATTCATCTCTCCGCCTATTTTACCCGTTGACAAAACCTTCTATTTATAATATAATTTCTTCTGTTAAATCAATTTAACAAAACGCAGAAGTGGCGGAATTGGCAGACGCGTACGGTTCAGGTCCGTATGGTAGCAATACTGTGAGGGTTCAAGTCCCTTCTTCTGCACGAAGGCTCAGGTCAAATAACCTGAGCCTTTTTTCTTTCTAAAATCTTTCTAAAACGCAAAAAATGCTGATCCAGCTTCGACATTCATCGAAATTGAATCAGCATATTTTTTATCAAATCTTAATTACTTAAGGTTAGCCTTTGCAAGCTCAGCTAATTTAGCGAAACCTTCAGCATCGTTGATAGCCATATCGGATAATACCTTACGGTTCATAACAACACCAGCGTTCTTTAAGCCGAACATGAACTTGCTGTAGGAAAGGCCGTTCATTCTAGCTGCAGCGTTGATACGAGCGATCCAGAGCTGTCTGAACTGTCTCTTTCTCTCTTTTCTGCCAGCGTAGGAGCTTGTTAATGCTCTCATTACGGACTGCTTAGCAATTCTATACTGTTTGGAACGAGCGCCTCTGTAACCTTTAGCCAGTTTCAGAACTCTATTGTGTTTCTTCTTAGCGTTTAAGCCACCTTTAATTCTTGCCATTGCTTATTTCCTCCTTCTCACTCTCAATTATAAGTACGGTAAAATCTTCTTCATTGCTTTAACGTTTGTAGCGTCAACAACGATGTCTTTTCTAAGATTTCTCTTACGCTTTGTGGACTTCTTAGTTAAGATGTGAGATTTATAAGCTTTGTTTCTTACTAACTTACCTGTTCCAGTTGTTTTGAAACGTTTTGCAGCTGCTCTGCTTGTTTTCATTTTAGGCATTGTAGTTTCCTCCTTAAATATATCCCTATTTTTTTGCAGTTAAAAACATTACTAAGCTTCTTCCTTCTACCTTGGAAGGCTTATCTACGACTGCGACATCGGAAAGCTTCTCAGCGAAATCATCCAGAATGTACTTTGTCTGGTTCATATGTGCAATCTCACGTCCACGGAAACGAAGTGTAACTTTTACTTTGTTTCCCTTTTCCAGGAACTTTCTTGCAGAACCAATCTTAGTATTTAAGTCGTTGGTATCGATATTCGGGGAAAGACGAACTTCCTTCACTTCGATTGTTTTCTGTTTCTTTTTCGCTTCTTTCTCTCTACGGAGCATTTCATATTTATACTTACCGTAGTCGATGATCTTGCAAACCGGCGGCTTTGCAGTCGGTGCAATCTTTACCAGGTCTAACTCTGCATCTTTTGCCATTTTATAAGCATCTTTTGCAGACATAATTCCCAGCTGCTCTCCATTTTCACCAATCAAACGAACTTCCTTATCACGGATCTGCTCGTTAATCATTAACTCGCTAATAGCCGTACACCTCCATACTCAATAAAACTTGAATCCCTTTCAGTAAAACAAAAAAGCCGATAGTACACTATCCGCTCATTAACTGCATCGGTTTGGCATGCTGCTGCATGATTAAAAACCAATTGTTTATGAACCCGGGTCACTTACTCGTGCCGAGGTGAGGCGGATAACCTGCTTTCCTGTACCAGTTGTTTTCACAACCCATATATTTATACTACATATTTTTATATTTGTCAACAGCGGAATGAAATTTTTTCTTCATTCCGCCGGACAATTTTATTCTGCTATTTTTTTCGAAAGCTGCTGCACTCCGTCTGACCGACTGCTCTCGCACCGTCTCCGGTTATGGTGATCTTTTCAGCTCTGCATTTCTGATCATCGTTATACAGGCACTCCACCACATCGCACTCTACATGCAGCTTTGATTCCGGAGTTTTAAACAGATTGCGAAATGCACTTCCGCGTCTCTCTTCGAAACTTCCGCAGCAGGTATCGCTGCGATTCGTTGCATTCATTCCTTCCACAAGAATCCCGCTTTTGCAGCAGCACTTTTCTGCATTATGAATACATGTCGTTACCGTACAATCCAACCGAGTCATCTCCATACCTCCTATGATTTTATCACTGTTAGTATGGTCTGCAGTCCTGTATTTCATACACATGCAGCAAGTCACTCAAAGACAGTTAATATGCTTTGATCATCGTCTTCTTACATTTATCCTCTAAAAATGCACGGAATTCTTCCACATGGTCCTCTCCCACGCACTCTTTCGCCATCGGAATCACCATATTGCGTGTCCAGAAGATCAAAAAATACTCAGATGTCTCACAGATCCATGAAATTCCCTCATATTTATATTCCGAAACAGTTCCCGGGCTCTTCATTTCAAAAGAATCCTCCATAAAGGAAACGGTACAGGTTTCACCTTCACGGCCGGAACTGATCAGATCTCGTTTTGCCAATCTTCTGTCTGCTGCCTCGGAAACTGCTCCGTTCTCCGGCTGACGTTTCTTTCTTGTGAGCTGTCTCACAAGCATAACAAACACAACTGCGATCATTGCAGACTGCGCAATCCTTGCTGCCTGTTCGTCTGCAGGCATTGCAACAAAAAATACACCGAACGCGATCAAACCAACCAGAAGGTCCATAAAAAATGCCTTGATCGGAGATTCTTTCTTCCGATTTGCTGCTGTCAATTTTCTGGAACCAAGAACCTGATGATAAAACAGATTCTCATTGAATTCCATTGTTCCTTTAAATAATGTATCCATACCTCACTACCTCACAGTAACCTTTTCCATTGTGACTTTGCATTTTCGCTCCAAGAACTCGCTGATTCTGTCCTCACCGCCGCGAACAACCTCTTTTTTCATAAAATATCTGGCAGGACTTCCTTTTTCCACCAGAACCAACATGCCGGACATATCCAACAGACGAGTTACATTTTCATACTTAACCATGGACATCTCATGCTTGCCGATAATCTCATAGCAATCGTCATGGAATCGATATTCCCAAACCGTATCCAGATCAATTTCCCCATTCTTTATCTGTTCATGCACCTGTTTTTTTGCATCCTGCCAGCCGCGGAACAATGCATAACCACTGGAGATAAAAGCCATAAATGCAATTGCACCGAGCGTTGCAAATATATTTCCAACAAACCCTTTGATCAATATCTTTAAAAGAACGCAAATTAAAGATGCAACAAAAAAAGTTGTAAGCATCTGCTTTCCTCCGCTTTTAAATCCAACTGTTCGAATTCCCTTTTCTAGATGAAGAAGCTTTTTCTCCGTAAACTTCTGCTGTACCACAAATTTTGCGGCACCTTCTCTTTTTAACTCCATGTTCCAATCCCTTCTTTTTGTAAAGTCTGAATGTTTTTCTCAAACAACAGACATTATATCTCAATTTTTGTCATGAATC
>JAFSFU010000261.1 GCA_017435025.1 Lachnospiraceae bacterium
CTCTGTCAGAAACTCCATGATCTTGGACGTTGTTCTAAACTCCAACCAGCTCAGTTCCGCATATTTATGAAAATCTCTGCGGATATCTACGTATAAATCATCGTATTTATCGGCTTCTGCCAAAATTCTTTCTATGTTCATCTATGTACCTCCAATCCGCCAGTACAATATTCACCGGTTTTCAGGTCATATATCCCATGACTACAACCTTAATGCTCCGACTTCAGTCCCGCACCGCACATCGAGATCAGCACATCAGAAATCTTTCCATGTTTCTTGCAATATGCCAGATATGCTGCATAAGTGCCCGCCGTTGTATGCTCACAGAACACGCCTTTTTCTGCCAGCGCCGCACGTGCGCTTAAAATACCATCCTCCGGAACGGTCTGAATCTCGATGTCATATTTATAAATATATGAGAGAATCTCCTCGCCGCGCATCGGTTCCGCAATAGCGATTCCCTCTGCCAGTGTCGGTATGGAAACCACGGATGCCGGAGTTTTAGAACCAGCTTTTACTGCTTCATCCAGCGGATTGCAGCGTTCACTCTGTACACCAATGATATGCGGCATCTTCTCGATCGCACCGCTCTCTAACAGATGCTCCAAAGCCTTCATCGCACCGATGAAAAGCGTACCGTTTCCGGTCGGAATAAATACGTACTCCGGAATTCTTCCAAGCTGCTCATACGTCTCGTAAATATACGTCTTTGTTCCTTCATAGAAGAACGGATTGTATACATGGCTGCAGTAAAAGATTCCTTCGTTCTCCACCTTACTGCGACACGCATTGGCACATGCCTCCCGGTTGCCCGGAACAATATTGACTTTTTCACCGTGAGACCGGATCATAGTGATCTTCTTCGGAGAAGTTCCCTCCGGAACAAAAATCTCACAGTCAATACCGGCCTTGCCGCAATAAGCAGCCACGCTGTTTCCCGCATTTCCGCTGGAGTCCTGAACCACCTGGTCTACACCGATGGACTTGCAATGTGCCACCAGAACCGCTGCACCGCGGTCTTTAAAGGAAAGTGTCGGCATAAAATAATCCATTTTTAAAAGCACATCTTCATCCAGTCGAATGATCGGACTCATACCTTCTCCCATGGTGATTTCTTTCCATGTATCGTCTGTAAGCGGCATAAATGCACGGTAACGGAATAAACTCCACGTATTCTTATCTACCAGATCCAGATCAAATTTCGGCGGCTGATAGTCCAGTTTCCAAAGCCCACCGCACTCACATTTTGCTTTTCTCGTGGTAACATCTTCCACACGACCACATTTTGAACATACATATTTCATTTGCATTTCCTCCAAAAAAAGAACACAGAACCCATAATGTTCCATGTTCTCAATGTACTACTTATGAGAAATTCCTTCTATTACAGCTTCTGCTTCCACTGCCTTCTTCACCAGATACTGGTAATTTTCCGGAAGTTTTTCCAGTCCCTGGAGCCCAAACTTCGTACCGTTTAAAAATGAACTGGACAGATGGTAAACGAACGCCTCTCCGTCTGCCTGGTCTGCCTGATAATCTTCTGCCCGCATCTCACCTTCAATGCGCATATCTTCTGTGTCCTCTTCCTGACCGATGGCCATACTGTTGAGCATTTCAACCATCACCATAAAATGCTCATCGTCCCATGCCGACAAATACATACACTTACAAAGACCTGTTGAAAAAAACGGATACTGGGAATAACAGTCCATCAACTCTTTAAACCGAGTTTTGTGACCATAACTTTCAAACAGATCCGCAGCGTCCAGTGCTTCGATATATCGCTCGCTCAATGCCATAGAATTCCCCTCCTGTAGTCCTCACATTTTGTGCATCTCCCTCTTCCTATTATATATGGTTCCACAGAG
This sequence comes from Lachnospiraceae bacterium, assembly GCA_017435025.1. The sequence goes on from JAFSFU010000261.1 coordinate 1,869, forward strand.
AGCATCAAGTTTTTTTTACTAAAACAGCTCACAAACGCAGTACGTTGACAGATTTCTTTTCAGCATTTATACTGAATATAGATAAATTTGACAGGAGAATGCGACTATGGGAAAGACGGTTCAAGTCAGAAATATGACCCTCGGTGAAGGTCTTCCAAAAATCTGTATTCCTCTCACGGATACAGATTTTCATAGTTTAAAATGTTCTGCAAAGCATATTCTGCAAAGCTCCCCGGACTTTGTAGAATGGCGTGCGGATTTTTATCACGGATATCGCGAAGAATCTTCCCGAACAGAGGCATTGTGCATGCTGCGAGATGTGCTCGGGGAAATCCCTGTTCTCTTCACGATCCGTACCAAAGAAGAAGGCGGACTGGCAGACCTTTCCATCGACGAATATGCCTCCATCAATCACTCGGTCATCGAGAGCGGACTGGCAGATCTGGTGGATGTGGAACTATTGAAAGGCGATGCGGTGATGGAACAGCTGTGTGCTGCGGCCCATGAAATGCCGGCCTGTGGGGAACGTTCCGCTCCTGTAAAAATCGTTGCATCACGCCATGATTTTTCAAAAACACCGCCGGAATCTGAAATTGTGAACAGTCTTTGCAAGATGCAGACACTTGGCGCAGATATTGCCAAATTCGCGGTCATGCCGACCAGTGAACGCGATGTGCTCACTCTGCTCTCTGCAACACTCACGATGAAAGAAC
>JAFSFU010000030.1 GCA_017435025.1 Lachnospiraceae bacterium
ATCAAGCCTCCCGGTTCTCCGAAACATCCAAGCTTCATATGAGCCAGCTTCTCTTTTGCTTCCGCCACTTTCTTTAAAACGTTAAGACGTTTGGCAATGGTTTCCGAAGAGCCATGAAGGATTTCTCCCTTTAATCCTCTTTCCTGAAGAAATCCCATAATTTCCATTGCTGCTGCCAGTGAATTATAAGCCGGTGTTGTCAGCAAAATATATGGTTCCTTTGTCTGTTCATAAGATGCCTTGAATCCAGGCTCCGCACCACCGGATGCAATAAAATATACCGGAAGCGGCTGGGCACTCACTTCATCCATATCTGCGCAGACAACCTGTTCTCCTAACGCTTCACTTAAACTGCCAAGAAACTCTTCACTGTAATGAGGAATATTTTTGTCATTACACTCTGCCGGTCCCATTAAAAATTTAACTTTTAATTCACCCATGGTATCACCTCAATTAACGAACTCTTAATGTCCTGTAGATATACTCTTTGTATTTGTCTGCATGAAGTTTACTGCAAATATATACATTAGGTTCTTTTCCCGTTTCACGACGCTTATCTACGATCACATTACCGTAACCCGGTCCATTGCTCACGTCAACCTGGCAATAGTATTTATCGCAGTTTTCAATACATTCCGGATAAAGGGCTGCTGCCACTGCCGACGGGTCAGCCATATCAAGATAATCATCTCCAAAACGTGCTCTATTAAGTTCCAACAGCTGTTTGTTGCAATCGATAGCAAACTGGCCCAACGGACCACTGTTTCTGATTTCCGCAATTTCTGTCGGTGTCAGCATCGCATCATCCAGACACGCATCCCACCCAACAAAGATAATGTTCTCCAAACCAGAATCTACTACAATTTTGGCCGCTTCCGCATCCTGCCAAATATTAAACTCAGCTAATGGAGTTACATTACCGGATCCAAGGCCGGCACTTCCCATGATTACAAGACGACCGGCTTTTTTCATAGCCTCATAATCCAGACGAATTGCAAGTGCGATGTTAGTCAGCGGACCCAATGCAATGATATCAATCTCACCGTCTTCACTTTCACGGAGTGCATCCAGCATCTTTATAATGCCGTTTCCTTCTGCCGCTTTTAAACGTCTTGGAATCAAACCAATGTCGCCCATTCCATCTGCACCGTGGGTCTCTTCTGCACATACCAATTCTCTGAGAAGCATTTTTGATGCACCTTTATATACTGGTGGCTCATATGTATCTGCGTATTCAATGGTCGTCAGTGTATTGATCGTTGCCTGCTCCATCGGAATGTTGCCGGAAACAGTCGTACACATAATAATTTCATAAGCCGGATCATTTAATGCCATAGCAATCGCCATTGCATCATCAGAGCCACAATCGGTATCGATAATCAGTTTCTTTTTATCTTCCATAAATCTACTCCTCTATTGTTGTAAATTTCGGGGGGAAAATCGCATCCAGCGGCCACGTTGTCATGTTATGATACATGTCCTGCCATTGTAAGATTTCATAGTTACAGCTCGCAGCAAAAATTTCAAGCAATTTTGCCTGCTCTCTTGGTGTTTTGTTTGCACAAAGCTTGTTTACCATTCGAATCTCATTGTCTGTCTTTGCTATGTAAGCATCACTTACATAGAATTCCAGCCACTGATAAAACTTATTGTCTTTTGGCAGCTCACATTTAGGAAGAAGATCTTCACCAAAAAAACGATACAAAATGTTACATGGGAACATTGCCATCATACATTCTGCAAGTCCTCCCTGTTCCGCACACATCAACTGAAATGCCGTATAGGAACGTTTTCCGGGCGCCTCAATAACCGCGTCCATCTCATCCACCGTCACTCCGATCTCCTTCGACCAGAATTCCCGGTTCATCATAACCGTACCTTCCATAGTACTTTTTACGATTGGATACCATTCATTCATCTCTTCAAAACAAGTACACTTGGAAAGACCGATTGCCCAGCATCTTGTATAATCGAGAAGATACTGGTGATTCTGTAAAATCTGGAATTTAAATCGCTCGTCTGACATGGTTCCGTGAAGAATATCCTGCATATGTGCCGTTTCCTCAATAACCGGGCACACCTGTTTGATGATCGGAACCAGTTTTTCTTCATAAAATCCCATGACCCATAGTCCTTTCTGATCAGATTCAATTATTTGTTTGCTTTTGCCTTTTCCTTTTCAATCATCAATTTGATCGCATCAATGGTCACTTCCATAGTGTGATCATTCATAGAGCCATATGCCATGATCGCTCCGGCTTTTACGCCACGGATCGCAGCAACAATGAAAATGCCTGCACATTCCATTTCCGAAGCCATAACACGGCTCTTTTCCCAAGCTTTCCAGCGGGAATGGAGACGTTCACTGTTTGGCATGCTGTCCGGATCGTGCTGTCCATAGAAAGAGTCCTTGGACTGACCGATGCCCTCTGCGAAATGATATCCCTTTGCTTCTGCTGCTCTTACCAATGCATCAATAATATGTCGATCAGCCATTGCAGGATATTCGATTGGCACATAATGGATGGTCGTTCCCTCGTCGCGAACCGCACCGGTAATTACAACACCTTCCAGGCTCTCATCCATACTCTCCGGACAGATTCTTCCACAGGTTCCCACGCGAATCAGAACCTCTGCTCCGCAATGAATCAATTCTTCAACCGCGATGGCAGCGGATGGACAACCCATACCGGTACTGCAAACAGACACTTTTTCTCCATTCAATGTACCTGTCCATGTTTTATGTTCTCTGTTATGTGCAACAAGAACCGGATCATCAAAATATTTTGCAATCAGATCTGTCCGGAACGGATCGCCCGGAAGGATCACATATTTGCCAATATCTCCTTTTTTACAACAGATATGATACTGTTCTCCATTTTTATTTAATGTATCTTTACTCTGAATTGCCATATTAACCAATCTCCTTTTCTGATGTGATTCCCTTGACGATTACAGCTGCAACCGCTGTTACTACGATCATAAAAAGTACATAGTAATAGGAACTTGCAACTCCCATGGCACCAACGATCCAACCTGTTACGATAGGTGTCAGAATATCAGAGGCACCGCCAGCTGTTGCCACATAAGAGCTGGCAACACTGATACGCTTATAGCCAATTCTGGTAGCGATCGCAATGATAACACTAAACAATACGCCAAGAAAAACACCTGCTACAAACAATAAGATAAAGTATGCTGCCACATGATTAATAAGCATTGCCGCAAGAATTGCAGCAAAACCACACACACAGTTTCCAATCAGCACAGTCTGCTCTTTGACCTTTTTCAGAACAATTACAAACGCAAATGATCCTACAACACAGCCAACATTATAAATTGTAAGCATAAATGCTGCGTTGGAGGCAGATACTCCAATACTCTCCGCAAAACTGGATGTATAGAGTCCGATTGCATTGACAACTGCACAGTATGCTGCACAGGCAACAAGAATTGCGGCATATGCCATCCATGTTTTTTTCGCATAGAGTGGTTTCACCTGCTCTTCTTCCTCAGCAGCGTGTACGTTCTGCTCCAGCTTAACAAACGGGACACATGCAAGCATTGCCACAGATACGAGCAAAAGCAAATAATACGCCCAGTAGAATGGTTTTTTCGCCGAAAGCATCACACCTACAAGAAAAGGCGTCGCAAAACTTCCGATTCCAAAAAAAGCTTGTCCGGCACTTAATGCTCCTGCATAGTTTCCTTTGCAGGAGATACTGAGCATCAGAGGGCATACTGCATCCTGAGCTCCCATTCCGACTCCACCGAGAAATGCAAAAAACATTCCAAAGTAAAAATTTGGAATTGCAGCCAGACCAAACAGATACGACGAAAGAAGGAGAATACCTACAGTAAAAATCAACTTCGGTCCAAACTTCTCTGTCATCCTTCCGGTTACATATACCGTAGCAAATCTTCCAAGGGCAAATGATGAACCCAGCAAAACAACCAGATCCATACCCATTCCATACATTTCCACCAACTGTGGAAGACTGCTTCCCACAAGGAAACATGCTGCTCCTGTCAGGAAATACATTCCATAGGCCAGAAATGTAATCAAATTATTATTTCTCTGCATGATTATTTTACCTGTTTCTTTAAAATTTCTTCAACTGCTTCGTCAATGTGAATAATCTTTTTTTCAATTCCCAGAGCACCACACACACGGCTGACATATGGCTGATTTAACATCGCATAGTCCAATGTTTCCATATCCCAGAAAATATCAGCCGGAGTACCC
>JAFSFU010000262.1 GCA_017435025.1 Lachnospiraceae bacterium
AGATATCTTCCAATTCTTCTCCATCAATGGTCAGTAAAACATCTCCAACCTCTAACTCCAATTCTTCACCGATGGATCCCGGCGCTACCGCTGTAATTTTATGTCCGTTGTATTTCTTCAATGTTTCTTCCTTTCCCATCTGTGGAGAAGATTGATTTATAGAATTCTCCACCTTATCATCATACCAATCTTCAACGATTTTGTAAAGAAATGATGTTCTTTTTTCAATAATACCGGAACTTCTATTGACGAAAAAGAACGAAAGGTGTTATAAAGATAGTGGAATCATTTGTAATCAAAGAATAAATCGGAGGAATCTTTGACATGTCTAATCAGCACGTTTTCAATGACCGCCTTCCTGTTGCGCCTTTAAAGATTGCTGCACTGGAAAGCTGTAACGACCTTGCGAAAAAGGTTAATGATCATATTGTAAACTTCCGTCGTAACGACGCAGAAGAACTGATCCGCAGACAGCAGAATCTGCAGTACAGAGGTTATGATGTAGATTCATATCTTCTCAACTGCTCTTGTCCGCGTTTCGGAAGTGGTGAGGCAAAAGGTGTTGTAAAAGAATCTGTACGTGGTACAGACGTATTTTGCATGGTGGATATCACAAACCATTCCCTTACTTATAAAATGGCCGGATACCAGAATCATATGTCTCCGGACGACCACTACCAGGATTTAAAGCGTATCATCGGCGCTTGCTCCTCTACTGCTCACAGAATTAACGTAATTATGCCGTTTATGTACGAAAGCCGTCAGCATAAGCGTACACACCGTGAATCCCTCGACTGTGCAATGGCACTGGAAGAGCTCCACAACATGGGTGTTGAGAACATCATCACATTCGATGCTCATGACCCGCGTGTACAGAATGCGATCCCGCTGTCCGGTTTCGACAACTTCATGCCGACTTACCAGTTCATCAAGGCTCTCTTCAAACACGATAAGACCTTAAAGATCGACAAGGATCACTTAATGGTAATCTCCCCGGATGAGGGTGCTATGGGTCGTGCCGTATACCTGGCAAACAACCTGGGCGTTGATATGGGTATGTTCTACAAGAGACGTGACTACTCCAAGGTAGTGAACGGACGTAACCCGATCGTTGCTCACGAATTCCTGGGCAGCTCCGTGGAAGGAAAGACAGTTGTTATCGTTGACGATATGATCTCTTCCGGTGAATCCATGTTAGATACAGCAAGATCCTTAAAGGAAAGAAAAGCTGCGAAAGTTGTTGTATGCTGTACATTCGGTCTTTTCACAAGCGGTTTCGATAAATTCGATGAGTTCTATGAGAAAGGCTACATCGACAGTGTTGTTACAACAAACCTGAACTACCGTGCTCCGGAACTGTTCACAAAAGAATGGTACGTGGAAGCAGACGTAAGTAAATTTATCGCTGCGATCGTAAATAACTTAAACCACAATGTATCTCTCGAAGGTGCTCTCACATCTACAGAAAAGATCCAGAGCCTTATCAGACGTTACAACAACGGCGAAGTTATCAAATAAGTTCAAAAACAATTCAGGGGATGATGCATCTGCACCATCCCCCTTTTATTTCTAAAATCTGATTATAGCTTCAACATTCGGTATCCTACTCCCACGTGGGTCTGAATATAAGTCACCCCGCCGCTTCCTTTCTCCAGCTTCTTTCGAAGCGTTGCCATGAAAACACGAAGTGATGCGATATCGTTATCCCAGCTCTGTCCCCAGATATTCTGCGTGATGTAGGTATGTGTCAAAACCTTTCCAACATTCTTTGCCAAAAGACACAACAGTTTATACTCGATCGGCGTAAGATGCATCTCTGAATCATTCAGATAAACACAGCCAGCCGCAAGATCGATCCTCAGTTCACCGTTTCGAAATTCTGAACTCTCCGTTCCGCGCTCACTTCGCATATAATTGATTCTTCGAAGTGTGACTCGAAGACGTGCCAACAGTTCCTCCACCGAAAATGGTTTCGTCAGATAATCATCAGCCCCGGCATCCAGCGCCTCAATCTTATCTGTATCCTCGCTGCGGGCACTGAGCACAATGATCGGAACATTGGACCACTCGCGAATCCTGCGAATCACCTCAATTCCATCCATATCCGGGAGCCCAAGATCCAGAAAGATCACGTCCGGATTGTGGGACGAAGCTTCCAATAACGCCGCACTTCCATTGCCGGCATACAGATAACCGTATCCATGAGCCGTCAACGTGGTTATCATCAGTTTCTTTACCGAATTGTCATCTTCCACGATCAATATTGTTGGTTTATTCATGTAAGATTACCTCCTCTGCAGGCAATGTAAATGTAAACACAGACCCCGATGGGACGTGATCACGCACCTCGATCATACCACCGTGCGCAGTGACGATTGCCCGGCACAAATACAATCCCAATCCCAGACTTCTCCTGCTATCAGCAATCGGGTTCATGCCGCTGTAAAACATTTCAAACACTTGTGACTTGCTCTCATTCGGAATCCCCGGGCCTTGATCTGAAATACTGATTTTCGCTGTTTTGCCGTCCCGCTCCGACCAGATCCTGATCTCCGATCCGAAAGGTGCATATTTCATCGCATTGTCAATAATGTTAATAATAACCTGAATGATCAGTCTCGCATCCATTCTGGCTAACAGCAATTCATCTTCATGTTCCACCACGATACGAAACTGCTCCTGCTTCCGGTTCAGATGGCGAAGGGCCTCCGAGATCACATCTGCCACCAGCTCCGACGAGGTGCGAAGCTGCATGCGTCCTCCTTCCAGTCTCGAGATCGCCAGCAGATTTTCCACCAGATTGATCAGCCACATGTAATCCTCGTAAATATCTGTATAAAGCTGGGCTTTATCTTCATCGCTGAAGGATTCGCCGTTTGACATCAGATTGCTGGCATTTCCCGATATCGAAGTAAGAGGGGTCCGCAGATCATGAGAGATCGAGCGTAAAATATTGGCACGGAGCTGTTCGTTTTTCGCAAGGATCGCTGCCTCCTCTTTTTCTCTTGCATTTCGTTCATTCTCCAAGGCCAGCGCACACTCACCTAAAATAGAAAGGATAATGTTGTTCTCAAACGCTTCCGGCTCTTTATTTCCGTCTCTGCCATCTGCGAAATAATAGTATGGCACTTCCCTGCCATCTTTTTCCCGTACCGAAACCGAAACTTTGCGGTTCAGCAGCAAAGTCAGCTGTTCTGCAGCAATGGACATAATCTCCCCACCGTTCTTTGCCTGCCTGAGTTTCTGGTTCGCCTCCAAAAGAATCTTTGTGCGGTAAGCCGTCTGCGCAGACTGTTTCGCATTATTCTTCAGACGAATTGCCAGCGAT
>JAFSFU010000263.1 GCA_017435025.1 Lachnospiraceae bacterium
ATTTTCTTATTATGCCAGTAAGCAGAGTCAGTATACATAGAATCCCTCCTTTGGTTATTATTGTATCATTTTGTGCATGTTTTGTCTAATGTGATTTATGTTCATAACTACACGGAAAATATATAATATAGACAAAGATAAACAGGGGGGTACCGAGATGATCGTGCCAAGATATTATGAAAATTTAAGCGTGTTACATGAAAACACAATGCCGAATCGTTGTTACTATATTCCATCCTCAGAAACTGTACATGCGTATGTTCATGACAGAGAGGAGTCAGATCGTTTTCAGTTATTAAACGACCAGTGGAACTTTCGGTATTATGCCAGCATTTATGATCTGCAGGAAGAGTTTTATGCAGAGGGATTTGATGTGAGCGATTATGACAGCATTGCTGTTCCGGGGGTATGGCAGAATGCGGGGTATGATTCCCATCAATATACAAACATCAAGTATCCGTTCCCATTTGATCCGCCATATGTTCCTCAGGACAATCCGTGTGGTGCGTACGTATATGACTTTGAGTATCAGAAATGTAAAAAGGCACCAAAAGCTTTTTTAAACTTTGAAGGTGTGGATTCTTGTTTTTATGTTTGGGTAAACGGCAAATATGTGGGATACAGCCAGGTATCTCATGCGACCAGTGAGTTTGATATTACAGATGTTTTAAAAAATGGTCAAAACAGAATTGCCGTGCTGGTCTTAAAATGGTGTGATGGAAGCTACCTCGAGGACCAGGACATGTTCCGAATGAGCGGCATTTTCCGAGATGTGTATATTCTGAAACGTCCAAGTAAATGTATTTTTGATTATTTTATTAAGACCAAACACACAGAATCAGAAGCAGTTGTTAACATTGAAATTGATTACCTGAATGAAGGTGTTCCAACAGAAATTATCATTTTTGATGGAGAAGGTAATAAAATAAACTGCTGCTTTTTACAAACGAATGCGAAAAACACAAGTGTGAATCTTCTGATCGACCATCCGGTACTTTGGAGTCCTGAAAATCCGTATCTTTATACGGTGGTTTTCAAAACGGAATATGAAGTGATCACAGACCGTATAGGAATCCGAGAGATCCATGTAGAGAATAATCGTGTGATCTTCAATGGTATGCCGATTGTATTTAGTGGTGTAAACAGACATGATTCCGATCCTGTAACAGGATTTACCATCAGCATCGATCAGTTAAAAAAGGATCTTCAGATGATGAAGCTGCACAACTTCAATGCAATCCGTTCCAGCCATTATCCGAACGCGCCATATTTTTACCAGTTATGCGATGAATACGGATTTTATGTGGTAGACGAGGCAGACAATGAGAGCCATGGTCCGTGCGAAATTTATTATGCAAATAATGAATTTGAACATAAAGCGAAGCGTTGGAATGAGACGATCGCAGATAATCCGGATTTTATCGAGGCAACTTTAGACCGCACAAAATTGTGTGTAGAACGTGATAAGAACCGTCCGTGTGTCGTAATCTGGTCCATGGGTAATGAGTGTGCATACGGCTGTACATTTGAGGAAGCATTAAAATGGACCAAGAGTTTTGACGATACAAGACTGACTCATTTTGAGAGTGCAAGATATCACAGTGACAAGAGAAAATATGATTTTTCTAACCTGGATCTCTTCAGCAGAATGTATCCTCTGTTTGAGGAAATTGATGAGTATATCGACAACAATCCGGATAAACCATTTGTATTGATTGAATATTGTCATGCAATGGGAAATGGACCTGGAGACTTTGAAGATTACTTCCAGATTTTCCAGAAGCAGGACATTATGTGTGGCGGATTTGTGTGGGAGTGGTGTGACCACGGAATCTATCATGGCCAGTCAGACGATGGTAAGGCAATTTACTATTACGGCGGTGACCATAATGACGAAGTAAACGACAGTAACTTCTGCATGGACGGACTGGTTTATCCGGACCGTACTCCTCACACCGGTTTATTAGAATATAAAAATGTATACAGACCGGTAAGGGTGGAGACGTTTGACCAGACAACACAGGAATTTACTTTCCACAATTATCTCGATTTTACTAACGCAAAAGAATATATTCGCATGGAATATGAGATTAATTGTGACGGAAATGTAACGGAGCGTGGTGAGATTGGTGTTGTTGATATTGAACCGCATGGCAGTACAACAATCAAATGCCCGATCAACACTCCGGAAAAAGGAAAGACTTTCCTGAAGGTATCTTACTATTCAACCGCAGCGAATGCACTGGTTCCGGAGAATCATTTACTCGGTTTTGATGAAATTGAGCTTTGCACGGCTGATAATCGCAATCAGAAAGCTGCTCAGATGTTAGAGCGCGTTGAAATGTGTCGAGATAGGATTTCTGTAAGTGAGAATGATACAAAAATCGTTCTGAAAGGTGAAAACTTCCATTATGCTCTGGATAAGCGAACAGGCTTATTTACAAAGATGGAATATGATGGAGTTGATCAAATTACCCGTCCAATGGAAGTAAACATCTGGAGAGCACCGACGGACAATGATATGTACATCAAGCTGGAATGGTATCGCGCACGATATGATAAGGCAAGAGTTCGTTGTTACGACACTCAGATCGAGTACACAGAAAATGGAGTAGATGTTCATTGTCATATGTCTCTGGCTTCTGAAACGGTACAGAGGATTCTGGATATGGATACGATTTGGAGTGTGGGCGGAAACGGAGAAATCCATATGAAGATGAACGTGATCAGACATCCGGAATTCCCGATGCTCCCGAGATTTGGCCTTCGTCTGTTCCTGGACAGAAAGATGGATCAGATGAAATATTACGGAATGGGACCGATGGAGAGCTACCGAGATAAACACAGAGCTTCTTACCATAGTGTTTTCGAGTCCTCTGTGGAAGCGCTGCATGAAGATTATATCAGACCGCAGGAAAATGGAAGCCATTACGATTGTTCTTATGTGATCGCAAGTGGAGAAAACTACAGCCTGGCAGCAGTATCGGATAAAACGTTTTCTTTCAATGCATCTGTGTATACACAGGAAGAGCTGACTGTGAAAAAACATAACTTTGAATTAGAAGATTCCGGTAATGTAGTTCTGTGTCTGGATTATGCTCAGAATGGTATTGGTTCCAACAG
>JAFSFU010000031.1 GCA_017435025.1 Lachnospiraceae bacterium
AACAGTACTTACTGTACATGGCCATCACCATGAAATCGATGGATTGACACCGGAACTCTTGGAAAGGAAAGAGGTAGGTGACGCAGCTCCGTTCTATCTTTTAAATGGAGCAGTCCTTCTTAATGATGTGAAAAAGGGAAGGCCGGTGACAATGAAGGACGTGGACTTATCTGGTCTGGAAGCATATAAGATTTACCAAAAAGGATTAGAATTATAAAACATACGACCTGCTGTGGTATAAAAACACAGCAGGTTGTTTTGTGTTAAGAAGACATTACGTTTTACAAATCCCCCCTCTTATGATATACTATCTCCAAAGTTGCACTTTTCAGGGGAATAATCGTATGTAATTTACTGCGCTTGAAATGGGCGTGGGATAGGAGAAAACTATGAGCGAAGGTAATAAGGTAAAAAATGTATTGCAGAAATATATGCAATGGCCGTTGATCCTTTCCGTTCTGATGATCTGTGCCAATGCGGCAGTCGGAATCGTTTCCGCGCGTGCGGGACTGATTATGGTCGTGTTCACAGTTCTGTATCTGGTATGTGCCGGATGGCTGTTCTGGTCCAGTAAGAAGAAAGTTCAGGCAGGACTTGTTTCTTATGCGGCAGATTATGGATGGAGCCAGAAGCAGCTCCTTACATCAATGGAACTGCCTTACGGTATTGCAGATACGGACGGCAGGATTCTCTGGATGAACCGTGCTATGACGGAAATTTTCGGCGAGGAAAAGGCGAGCCGAAGAACACTTCCGTTTCTGTTCGAAGAGATTACGGCAGAGTCACTGAAGAAGATGGAACACTCCATCGAGGTGACAGACTCCTATGGTGACAGCATTTATCGCATCAGCATCCGGCGTGTCAATGTGGGGGCATCTGCGGAGTTCCTGGGACCGAATGAGGATGGCGATCTGAATGACCAGATTCTGGCTGTATATATGTATGATGAGACAGAACTTCATGGATACATTCAGGCGTTTACTGAGCAGAAGATGGTAGCAGGTCTGATCTATCTGGATAACTATGAGGAGGCACTGGAAAGCGTTGAGGACGTACGCCGTTCTCTTCTTGTGGCTCTCATCGACCGTAAGGTCAGCAAATATATTTCCGGTCTGACCGGTATTGTGAAGAAGATGGAAAAAGATAAATATTTCTTTGCCATCAAACAGAAATATATGGCCAAGCTGGAAGAAGACCGATTTGGCCTCCTGGAAGAGGTTAAAAACGTAAATATCGGTAACGAGATGGCGGTTACACTCAGTATCGGTATCGGTATGAGCGGTGATACTTATATTCAGAACTACGAGTATGCACGAATCGCAATCGACATGGCTCTCGGCCGCGGCGGTGATCAAGCCGTTGTCAAGAATGGTTCGAAGATCCAGTTCTATGGCGGTAAGAGCCAGCAGTTAGAGAAGACCACGCGAGTAAAAGCCCGCGTGAAAGCGCATGCGCTCCGTGAACTTCTGGAGACAAAGGATCGCCTGCTGATCATGGGACATAAGATCGGTGATACGGATTCCTTTGGTTCTGCGATCGGTATGTATCGTATTGCGACAGCGTTGAATAAAAAAGCTCATGTGGTGATCAATGATATTACTTCCTCTGTCCGTCCGATGATGGACCGTTTTCTGCAGAATCCGGATTATCCGGATGATCTGTTTGTGAACAGTGAGGAAGCACAGGAACTTGTGGATTCCAACACAGCACTTGTAGTGGTGGATGTAAACCGTCCGAGTTATACGGAAGCACCGCAGCTGCTCAAGATGGTGAAGACGATCGTTGTGATCGACCATCATCGTCAGACCAGTGAGATCATCAACAATGCGACGCTTTCCTATGTGGAGCCGTACGCATCTTCTGCCAGTGAACTGGTTGCGGAGATCTTGCAGTATGTGGGCGATAATGTAAAACTGAAGTCGGTGGAGGCCGATGCTATGTACGCGGGTATGGTCATCGACACCCAGAACTTTACGAACCAGGCCGGTGTGCGTACCTTTGAGGCGGCTGCGTTCTTAAGAAGAAATGGTGCCGATGTGACGAGAGTGCGCAAACTCTTCCGTGATAAGATGGAAGATCATAAGGCCCGTGCAGAGGCCGTTCGCGCCGCAGAAATTTTCGAAGGCGCATTTGCGATCAGTGTATGCCCGGCAGAAGGCGTGGAGAGCCCGACGATTGTTGGTGCACAGGCGGCAAACGAGCTGCTTAGCATCGTCGGAATCAAAGCATCGGTTGTTTTAACGCCGTTCAACGGTAAGATTTATCTGAGTGCCCGTTCCATTGATGAAGTGAATGTTCAGGTGATGATGGAAAAACTGGGCGGCGGCGGTCACAGAACTGTGTCCGGTGCGCAGCTTGCGGATGTGACCGTGGAAGAGGCGAAGGAGCGCGTGAAAGATGCGATCCGCGCTATGATTGAGAAAGGAGAATGTTAACGTGGAAGTTATTTTATTAGAGGATGTGAAGACTCTTGGCAAGAAGGGTCAGATTGTAAAAGTAAGCGATGGTTATGGAAGAAATATTATTGCAAAGAAGCTTGGTATTGAGGCAACTGCGAAGAATTTAAATGATTTAAAACTTCAGAAACAGAATGCAGATAAGGTTGCAGCAGAGCAGCTTGCTGAGGCGAAGGCTATGGCTGCGAAACTGGAGGAGCTTTCCGTAACTGTTTCTATCAAAGCAGGTGAAGGCGGAAGAACTTTTGGTTCTGTTTCCACAAAGGAAATCGCAAAGGCAGCAGCAGACCAGTTAAAACTGGATATCGATAAGAAGAAAATGGTACTTCCGGAGCCGATCAAGAGCCTCGGCGTGACAGAAGTTCCGATCAAGCTGCACAAGGATGTTACAGGAAAGCTTCGTGTAAAGGTTGTTGAAGCAAAATAAACGCCGCAGAGTGCCGGATGTGAAAGAGGCACCGGCGACTTCGGGAGGTAGTTGACAGTTATGGAAGAAGCGTTAGTAAAACGTGTGCTGCCCCACAGTGTGGAAGCAGAACAGTCAGTCATCGGTTCCATGTTGATGGATCGTGATGCAATTATCGCCGCATCGGAAATCGTGACCGGTGATGATTTTTATCAGCGCCAGTATGGTGTCATGTTTGAGACCATGGTGGAACTGTTCAATGAGGGAAAACCGGTGGATCTGGTAACGCTTCAGGACAGACTGAAGGAGAAAGATGTACCGCCGGAAGTCTGCAGCCTGGATTTCGTAAGGGATATTCTGGCAACGGTTCCGACCTCGGCCAACATTCGCTCGTATGCGACGATCGTACATGAAAAGGCGGTTATGCGCCGTCTGATTAAGATCAACGAAGAGATCGCCAATTCCTGTTATGCGGGAAAGGACAGTCTGGAGAGTATTCTGGCGGATACCGAGAAGAATATTTTCAATCTGCTCCAGAGCCGTAACTCCGGTGAGTTTGTTCCGATCCGTCAGGTGGCGTTAAATGTATTGGATAAGATTGAGATGGCAACCCGTTCTAAATCTACGGTCACCGGTCTTCCGACCGGATTTATTGATCTGGACTATCGTTTGTCGGGTCTGCAGCCGTCGGATCTGATCCTGATCGCAGCCCGCCCGTCTATGGGTAAAACTGCGTTTGTATTAAATATTGCAGACTATATTGGTGTTCGCCGCCAGAAGACGACGATGATCTTCAGCCTGGAAATGTCAAAGGAGCAGCTGGTAAACCGAATGCTGGCGATGGAGTCCAACGTGGATTCCCAAAAGCTTCGAACCGGTACTTTGACGGATGCAGACTGGGATGCAGTTGTGGAAGGAATTGGTACGATTGGTAATTCCAAGCTGATCATTGACGATACACCTGGTATTTCGATCATGGAGCTTCGCTCCAAGTGCCGCAAGGTGAAACTGGAACATGGTCTTGATCTTGTGATGATTGACTATCTGCAGCTTATGACCGGCAGCGGAAAGAGCGGAGATAACCGTCAGCAGGAAATTTCTGAGATTTCCCGTTCCTTAAAGGCACTGGCCCGTGAGATCAATGCGCCGGTAATCGCACTTTCCCAGCTTTCCCGTGCCTGTGAGACCCGTACGGATCACCGTCCGATGCTCTCAGACCTTCGAGAATCCGGTGCGATTGAGCAGGATGCCG
This sequence comes from Lachnospiraceae bacterium, assembly GCA_017435025.1. The sequence goes on from JAFSFU010000031.1 coordinate 4,115, forward strand.
ACGTGGTTATGTTCCTGTATCGTGACGATTACTACAATAAAGACACCGATACGCCGAATGTGGCAGAGGTTATTATCGCAAAACAGCGTAACGGCCCAATCGGCACGGTTACTCTTGGCTGGAAGCCGGAGCTAACACGATTTGTAAATATGGCAAAAGAACAGTAAGAAATAAATGGAACCCTGTGTACAGCGTTTTCTGTGCATGGGGTTTTTTTATTAGGCATATTCCGGCAGATGTTCGCATATATATAAAACTAAGAAAAAAGTTTGAGTATATGAAAGGAAAGGATGAGGACAACCATGTCAGAGACACATTATCTGATTTCCGATGCGGCGAAAAAAGTGGATGCTCCGTCCCATGTTCTCCGATACTGGGAGGAGGAGCTGGAAATGAACATACCGCGCAACGAGATGGGACACCGTTATTATACGGATTTACATATCAGGCTCTTTAAGCAGGTGAAAGAATTGAAGGAGAAGGGGTATCAGTTGAGAGCTATAAAGGCGGCGCTTTCCAAATCGCTGAAGTCAGATGGAGAGGTGGTTGTGCCGACAGAAGTTCTGGAGGAGGATGTTGTGGCAGCGTTGAAAGAGTGTTCGAAAAAAGAATGTGAACAGATGGAGAAAATGGACGACAGAGAGATCACATCACTGATGGCGAGGGAAAAGGCAGAGCAGTTTCGGAATCTGATGGTACAGATGATTGGACAAGCTATCGAGGAGAATAATGAGAAGCTGAGTCAGGATATCAGCAAGATGGTCAATGATAAGGTTTTGAAAGAGCTGGATTATCTGATGCGGGTGGCAGACGAGAGAGATGAAGAGCGATTCCGTCAGCTGGATGAGACCATACGTCTGTATCAGCGGGAAAGTAAGGGAAAAGCGGAGGCGGCTGCGGCTAAAGCGACAATTTTTGCGATGCCGTTTCGAAAGAAAAAACGGTTTGGAAGAAATGGAAATAAGTTATAGACGATGATAAAATACAAAAAGCTGTCGTTTTAGGAACGACAGCTTTTATGTATGCATTTAGGATTATTCCTCTGTGATAGCACCTGTCGGGCAAACACCTGCACAAGTTCCGCAACCTACGCAAGCATCTGTGATTTCGTACTTGCCATCGCCTTCAACGATTGCGCCTACCGGACACTCGCCAGCGCAAGCACCACAACTAACACAAGTATCAGTAATTACATATGCCATAATTTAGTCCTCCTTGTATGTTTGTTTCGTTGTTATCATTCTATAATAAACATCGGAAATATTCAAGTGGTAAAATGCAGAAAAGATGGAATTTGAAAAACCACCTTGTCAAGTTGTCGGAAAAGTATTATACTTTTCGGTGTACTCGTACAAATATGATAGAAGGAGGGCAAAAGAATGCAGGTAGCAAAAGAAACATTGATTGGCGAAATGCTTCGTATGGATATGAATATTGCACACCTTCTGATGGGGGCTGGAATGCACTGCGTGGGCTGACCGTCCGCACAGATGGAGTCTCTGGAAGAGGCATGTATGGTTCACGGCATTAACTGTGATACACTTGTAAGCATTATCAACGAATATCTGGCTCAGAAGGAAGCGTAATTTGCTTGAGTGAAAATAATAAGGCATCTGTTGGGAGTGAAATCCATGACAGATGCCTGTTTTTTTGCGTGTAATTTTATATAAGGAAAGCTTGCAATTAGATCACGGAAAGTGCCTTGAGCGCATTTTCACGGACAAACAATTCGAAATGTTCGGAGTAGTATGCCTCCACAGCTGCATCGTATTTTTGCTGGGAACCATACTCAGACAAAATATTGCAGGTGCGATGGAATGCTAATTCGTCAGAATCCCCTTTCTTTAACACCAGATAGAATTTGCCGTTGGACGGATTCTTATAAAGGGAGCCGGAACCGTCAAAATTGGAGCCGGTCCGCTTTGCTGCGGCGCATACCAGATCCAGATTATCGAAAACATAAATTCGCATAAGCGACGGCGCATTGGTCGGCGCAGCGGGCATACAGTTCTCGGTTTTCTCTGTCGGTTTAACTTTTGCTGATTTTGCACTTTCGGCAGATTCTGTGGCATTCAGAAGATCCTGAAAGTTCAAGGAATCCTGGGAACCTAAGAAGTTCAGCAATTTATCGGCACCTTCCAACAGCTCTGTCGGGAAAGCAGCAAACGCAGACTCTTCGTCTTCGACCATCGGGGAGAATTTGGAGAAACGAGTGTCTAATTCTTCCGGATCATCCAATTTTGTGATGATCAGCATGACGCTCTCATTAGCCATCGGGATTGCTTCCACCATTAACGGAGTGTCTTCTGCTTCGAAACCGACTTCGCTGGAGGCACGTTCCATCATTTCGTGAAACAGATTCCCTGTTTTGTCGGTTCCGTAGGCCAGATCATTGACATGCAGATTTCGCATGCTCAGGTCAAAATTTGTCAGAGTACAACGAATCTGGTTTTCACTGATACGTTCTATTTTCATTTAGTCACATCCTGTCTTTCTATAATTAAATCTATATATAGCTATTGAGTAAAAGTCAAAAAGGGTACATTTTTACGCCTATACTATACTATATCCTATTCTGGTTTTGCAATGCTATGAAATCATTTTATAAAAAATTTATAGGATGTGAGACAAATATTGGCAGGAAATCGTTGTAAAATGTTGAAATTTGTATTAAAATGAAAGTCCAGAGGTTGTATTGCCGAAAGGAGGTGTGAGACTGAAAGAAAAGGAACACATTCTGTTTGGTAAATACCGTCTATGCAGGAAGCTGGGCTCGGGTGGTCACGGAACGGTCTATCTGGCGTATCATGTGGAACTGGAAACGTATCGTGCGGTGAAAGTAGTCCCCAAGACGCTTGTGGATTATGAGACGTTTAAACGTGAAGCTCTGTTCTTAAAAACGCTCCGGCATCCTGGAATTCCACTTGTATATGATGTGGAGCACGATTTAAATTATAGTTATCTGATTTTAGAATATCTGGAAGGCGAATCTATATTTTCTTTGGTAAAGAACCAGGGAAAACTATCCATGGAGACGGCAGTGGATTTTGGAATCCAAATCTGTCGTATCATTCAGTTCATGAATAATCTGAAAGACCCCATTTTATATCTTGATCTGCAGCCGGGGAATTTATTGGTGTGCGAAAATACGGTCCGATTAACGGATTTTGATCATGCGCAGTACGCAAAGGACGTGCGAACGTTTGGTGAACGTTACGGAACGATAGGTTTTGCGGCACCGGAACAATATAACGGGGAACCGTTAGACTGCAGAACGGACGTATTTGCCATTGGAGCACTACTTTATTACATGTGTTACGGGACCAGTCCCGGTAAGGAGCCGGAATTTTTGGATTCCGGAAATGAAAGAACTCTTGAACATATTATCCGGGGATGTATGGCCGCGAATAAAGAAGATCGATATCGTAGTGCAGAAGATGTGGAGCAGGTGTTATGTGAATGGAAGAGTATCCATTTACCAGATCAAGCAGTAGAATCTCTGAATATCGTTTTTGTCGGTGCTAAATCGGGAGTTGGTACGACTCATGCAGCACTGGCAATGTCATCATTCTTAACCCGAAACGGGTATCGGACCTTATATCTGGAGGAACATGATACGGATACAATGCGGATTTTTTTACATAACCGTCATGTAGAACCGGATTCTGTTGGTGTATATCATTTTGGACGCATGCATATTCGTCCCTATTATGGCAGTGCAGTAAAAATGCCATATCACAATTTTTCAATAATGGTCAAGGATGTCGGGGCTGCATGGAAATCACAGGAGGAACTTCCGCGCGCGGATTTGTATATTCTGGTATGCGGAGGAAAGGACTGGGAAATTCATCATACAGACAGGCTGATAAAGCAAATGAAAGGAAATGATAATTGCATTTTGCTATGGAATCATTTGTCATCAAAGAGATTCCGGGACAAAATGAAAAGATTCAAAGAGTTCAAATGCTTTCGACTCCCATATTTTGAAGATCCATTTTGCAAGTCGGAAGAAACGGATACCTGTTTCAGGGATGTTTTGAAAACAGGAGGGAGAAAAATATGGAAAGAAGGAAATCTGTTCATGCGCCGAAACAATCGGAGATCATTGGTGTCGGTGGTATTGGAAAAAGTGTCGGATGTACGCACTTTTCTATTATGCTGGTAAATTACCTAGCCGGTTATCAAAGAGAAACCTGTGTGCTGTTAGAATGGAATCAGACCGGGGATCTGGAAAAGATGGAATTGGTTTGTACAGGAAAACAAAAAGAGAAAAAACCATATCGTGTTCTGGAAGTCGATTATTATAAGCAGTCCGGTACGAAAGAATTGACAGACGTTATGAAATTAAGATATCAGAATATCGTGATAGATTTTGGTGATATCAGGGATATGTCATATCCGGATTTTTTGAGATGTGACAGGCAGTTTTTGATTGGATCCTTTAGTGAGTGGAGAGAAGAAAGTTTCCGGGAATTTGTGCGGGTACATAATGCCGGAAGAAAGAACTGGATATATCTTGCTGCATTTGGGAGCGAGGAAACCAGAAGAGAGTTCAGAAAAAGACCGGGGATTATGGTCTGTCGAATTCCATTTTCAGCGGATGCTTTTGTCGTTACGGAGGAGACCGGAAAATTTTTTAGAAAACTGATGAAAAGCCAGAATCGGAATCATTGACCGGCAGGTGAAAATATGTCACAAAACTCCTTGCGGAATACCTGCCGGAACAAGGGAGGACGCATCGTGAACGGAAAAGCGTATAAATCTGAGACCTATGTATCAAGTTTGGCGACAGATGAGACAGAACGAAAAAAATTTTTAAATGGTTTAAAGAAATATCCGGAAATGGGAGTCAGTGTTTATATTGATGATAAAATACCAGGACCGGATGATTGGGAAAAGCTGGTGGCAGTACGGGAGGATCAGTTCTTTTATATGGGCGACTACATTCAGTTGGATGGAAAGCTGCATGAGATCCGCTTTGACTGTGTCTACCATGGAGACTTGGAGGAGGATAAAAAGAAGAGAAGAAGAAGGAAATAAATATAAATTTTAGATGGTGGAGATGCTGTTCTGCCGGACAATTTCGTATTTCCACATAAAATCGTAACAAAAAATTTACAAATCTGTATGTATTATTATGATATAATATTTAATATTACTGATAGAAAAGAGTGGTATCCAGATGAAGAAAGTTATACCGGTTGTGATCGCGATCACTTTGATTTTGCTGATTGTTGGCGGTGCAGTGGGAGTAAAAATCCTGGAGAAATATATACCTACCAAAGAAGAGGCAAATCTGAATGAGTTGTATCAGGTAGAGGATGGTCAAACGACGATTCTTTATAATTATGAAATTCAGGATACGAAGGGTATTTATGAGAACGGCCAGACATATCTGCCGATTTCTTGGGTGAATGAATACATCAATAAACGTTTCTATTGGGATAGTACAGAACAACTTTTGATTTATACACTGCCAGATCAGATCGTTTATGCGGATGCAGAGACAATGGGATCCAATGGTGCTCCGCTGATTCTGATAAAAGACGAGCAGGTTTATCTGACATTGGGATTAGTCGCAAATTATTCAGATATACAGATTGAGGCTTTCGATGCCGGAGACATACGTCGTGTGTTCCTGACTGACTGGGGAACCAGAATGGTAACATCGGTACAGAAGGAAGGAATGATTCGTGAAAAAGGCGGTATTAAGAGCCCGATCGTGTCTGCTGTTGCAGAAAATGCGCAGGTAACAGTCTTAGAGACAATGGAAACATGGTCGAAGGTTATGACTGCAGAAGGCCATATCGGTTACATTGAGAATAAACGTCTGACTGGACCGACGGAACAAACTTTTTCCAGTGGCCGCCAGCCGGAAGTTTATGCAGGAACAAGTCTTGATGAAAAAGTGGTTCTCGGATGGCATCAGGTCACCAATGCAGAAGCTAATCAGTATTTAGATCAGGTTTTAGAGGCCACAGAAGGCATCAATGTGATTTCCCCGACATGGTTTTCGCTTACTGATAACAATGGCGGATATAAGTCACTGGCTAGCAAGGCTTATGTCGAAAGAGCCCATGAACTGGGACTCCAGGTGTGGGCGCTTTTGGATAATTTCAGTGATGACGTGCAGACGGAAGTGTTGTTGTCGTCCACTTCCACAAGGAGAAAGCTGATCAACAGCCTGATGGAAGAAGTGGATGCGTATGATCTGGATGGTCTCAATATGGACTTTGAGAGCCTGAAACCGGAGGCGGGAGTGCACTATATTCAGTTTTTGAGAGAACTTTCGATTCCATGTCGAGAGAAAGGGATTATCCTTTCTGTAGACAACTATGTTCCGATTGAATACAATAAATTCTATGATCGGGCGGAACAGGGAATCGTCGCAGATTATGTGATCATTATGGGATATGATGAGCACTATGCCGGAAGTGATGCTGGTTCTGTGGCATCCCTCGAATATGTCCGCGGCGGTATTGAGCGAACGCTGGAAGAGGTTCCTAAAGAGAAAGTAATCAACGGAGTTCCGTTTTACACCAGAATCTGGACGGAAGATCAAAATGGTCTTCAGTCTGAGGCATATGGAATTCAGGCTGCGAAGGAATGGGTAGAGGAGAATGATGTGGAACTTTACTGGCAGCCGGAATTAGGTCAGTATTATGGTGAATTAAAGACTCCAGACGGAATCCAGTATCTATGGATGGAAGAGGAAGAATCACTGGGACTGAAAATGGATCTGATTCGGTCTTATGATCTGTCAGGTGTTGCCTGTTGGAAACTGGGACTGGAAGACGAGGCGGTCTGGGAGGTTATCGGTTGGTAAGATTTTGATAATCGTTAGGACATTGTAGAAATCAGATTTTAGATGAAAGTGAAGAAGGATTGTGTTATCGGTTATGATATACAGTCCTTCTTTTTTACTGCGATTTCGTCTATTCGGCGAAAGATTTGGATATATTTTATAAAGATTTTCTGGGGAGCATGCGATGTGAGGAAGGAACTGTTGGAACAGTTGTGTGGATTCATGCTGCTTTTTATGGTCTTTCTGGTGGCAAAATATGGTGTACCGCAAGTAATAGCGGCAGAGACTGCGTACAGCTCAAAGGTGAAAGAGGAAGATAAACCGGTGGTTGTTATCGACGTGGGCCATGGAGGAAGTGATCCGGGAAAGATTGGAGTGGACGGAAGTCTGGAAAAGGATATCAATTTACAGATTGCTTTACAGATCAGGGAGTATTTGGAGCAGTCGGATGTGACGGTGGTTATGACTAGAGAAGGGGATATCGGACTTTATAGCGAGGGGGACGGAAGTAAAAAGATGTCCGATATGAGGAGGCGCTGTGAGATCGTTGAGGAAAATGATGCAGAACTGGTGGTTAGTATTCATCAAAACAGTTACCACGAGGAGTATGTGTCAGGTGGTCAGGTGTTCTATTATACAGATTCAGGGGAGGGGAAGCGTTTGGCAGAAATCCTGCAAAAGCGGTTTACATATGTGTTAGGAACGGACAATCGGCGATTGGCGAAACCAAACGGCAGCTATTATTTGCTGCGGAATGTGAAATGTCCGATTGTGATCGTGGAATGCGGCTTCCTTAGTAACTGGCGAGAGGCGGCGCTCTTGCAGCAGGAGGATTATCAGGACCGAATGGCATGGACGATCCATATGGGAGTGATGGAATATCTAAATACATATAAAATGTAGGATTTCTCTTGAAATACAAGTCCGTTTACGTTACAATAAACAACATAAATCAAAATGTTCTTCGGGGCGGGGTGGAAATCCCCACCGGCGGTGAAAGTCCGCGACCTGTTTTGACAGCTGATCCGGTGAGATTCCGGAACCGACAGTATAGTCTGGATGAGAGAAGAAGTTGTGCGGATGTCGGCAATGCCGGCGTGTTACTATGACGCAGATATTGTCCCCGGATTTTATCCGGGGATTTATGTTTCCATGCGAGAATCGCAATATTGCGTTGCTCCGTACGGTTCCTCTTTGGGTAGAACATGAAAGATTAAAGGAGGAAAGAAAATGAAAGAAAAATGGTTAACAACGAAAAATCTTGTTCTGATGGGCATGCTTGGTGCTCTGGCGGGAGTGCTGATGATGTTTGAATTTCCGCTGGTATTTCTGGCTCCGAGCTTTTACGCGTTAGACTTTTCTGAAGTTCCGGTACTGGTTGGAACCTTTGCGATGGGTCCGGCGGCAGGTGTTGTGATCGAGTTCATAAAGATTGCGATCAAGCTGCTTATGAAACCGACAACAACCGGTTTTATCGGTGAGTATGCGAACTTTGTAATTGGCTGTGCACTGATTGTTCCGGCGGGTATGATCTATCACACAAAGAAAACGAAGAAGAGTGCGATCAAGGGTATGGCAGTTGGTACACTTGTTATGGCGATCAGTGGTATTGCAATCAATGCTCTGGTTATGC
>JAFSFU010000264.1 GCA_017435025.1 Lachnospiraceae bacterium
CCACAAAGTTGGCGGTATCGTTCGGTTGACCGGCTTTATCATCAAAATGACCATTCTCTTTGAACTGCTGGGCGCCCTGGTCATGGCTCCGACCTTCTGTAAGGAATTTGGATTTTTTAAGGGTGTATGGTACGCCATATTCCATTCCATCTCAGCTTTCTGCAACGCCGGATTTGACCTGATGGGCGTAAAAAGCGAGTATTCGTCTCTTACATACTTCATCGCTAATCCGGTGATCAACAGTGCAGTCATAGCACTGATCATCATAGGCGGCATCGGCTTTCTCACTTGGGAGGATATTAAGACAAACAAACACCATATCAGAAGGTATCGGATGCAGAGTAAGGTCATTCTGACGACCACAGCGCTTTTGATCCTGTTCCCGGCGCTGTATTTTTTCTTCTTTGAGTTTGGAAACAAGCCGCTGGGAGAGCGAGTCTGGAGTTCCCTGTTCCAGGCCGTCACCCCAAGAACGGCGGGCTTCAATACGGCAGATCTGACGCAGATCAGCGAGGCAGGTTCTCTACTGACGATCATGCTGATGCTGATCGGCGGTTCTCCCGGCTCCACGGCGGGCGGCATGAAGACAACGACCCTTGCCGTCATGCTGTCTACTGCTGTCTCGGTATTCCGGCGAAGGGAGCATACCCACTTCTTCGGTCGGCGCATAAATGACGATACCGTTCGAAATGCCGCAACGGTCTTCATGATGTATCTGGTTTTGTTTCTGACGGGCGGATTCGTGATCAGCCGCGTGGAAGGTCTTCCGCTGCTCACTTGCTTGTATGAAACTGCTTCCGCCATCGGCACAGTCGGTCTGACCCTTGGCATTACACCGGATTTAGGAATCGTTTCACAAATCATTTTGATTTTCTTAATGTATATCGGGAGAGTCGGCGGCCTGACCCTGATCTTCTCGACAGTTTCTGGAAATCGTGGAAACACCGCAAGGCTGCCCCAGGAAAAACTCACCGTGGGATAAGGAGGCTCTTATGAAATCTGTATTATTGATCGGACTTGGACGGTTCGGCAGGCATATCGCTATGAAGCTCTACGACCTGGGACATCAGATCATGGCCGTTGACAGCAATGAGGAACGGATCAACGCGGTTCTGCCCTTTGTGACGAACGCACAGATCGGAGACAGCACCAATGAGGAGTTTCTTTCCTCTCTGGGCATCCGGAACTTTGACGCCTGCATCGTGGCCATTGGAGATGACTTTCAAAGCTCTCTGGAAACGGCCTCTCTACTCAAGGAAATGGGGGCAAAACATGTGGTTGCAAGGGCATCCAGAGGTGTGCAGGAAAAATTCCTGCTGCGCAACGGTGCCGATGAAGTGGTCTATCCGGAGAAACAGTTGGCCGCGTGGACGGCCATCCGCTGTACCTCAGAACACATTTTGGACTATATGCAGTTGGATGATGATTACTCCATTTTTGAACTGGAGATCCCAGCCGACTGGAACGGGAAAACCATTCTGCAGCTGGATATTCGAAGAAAACACGGAATCAACGTCTTGGGGATTCGCGAAAACGGGAAGCTCAATATGAACATCACCCCCGATACTGTTCTCAGCAACGGAAAATCTATTCTGATCCTGGGGCAGCAGAAGGCAGTTCAGAAGTGCTTCCGGATTTAACCATCAACTTCATTCTTTCTGCAATGGAGGCGAGTCGGATGAAGGATATCGCTTTGCTGATCGCGGTGGTGGCTGCTTTTGTGTATGGCTATTACATAATGAAAAAATTGGATGATCTTATGTTTGAATACCGCCGCCTTCGCGCCGAAGGAAATCGTGCGGCTAACGGGACCATCCGAATCGCGGCAGAAACCCGCCAAATGCTCAACTCCGTTAAACCTGCTTTAGATCATTTTTCCGACATTCACCCCGGTATTCAGCTCTCTGTTCGCAGAAACAGCACGAAACGGTTACTGCGGAGATTGTCCGGCAAAAGGCTCGACATTGCCCTAATGTCCGAAGAAACCGCAAAGAGACTTGGTCGAGAATTTACTTGCATTCCAGTCTTTACTGAAAAGCGGACCGATTCCTGCTCTGATCAGGGAGCACCCATCTATGCGGTTTACCGGAAAAATATCCTCTCTCAGCTCCGTGACCGCGTGCTCTTTTACCTCGAAACTGAGCATTGCCGACTCAAGACTGGGTATTGCGATTACATTTACTGATGAGTATAAGGCTCTTTCCAGTGGAAAAAGCAATGATTTTATGATAAAATAAAATTTATAGTATAAGGGGGTGAGCGGAATGAGCCGGCAAATGAAAGGCTCACTGAAGATTTTCTTCAGCTATGCGGAGAGCATTGGAAAGACACAGGCCATGCTGAAAGCGGCAGAGATTGCCCGGAATCAAGGCATCGACGTGGTCGTTGGTTATATCGCCGCTCATACACCTGAACAGCCTGCCGCATTTCCCACGCAGCTTGAACGGCTTGCTCCCGACAGCGGGACGTTTGATATCGACCTGGCATTGGCAAGAAAGCCTGAACTGCTCCTGCTCGACGAGCTGGCCTTCACCAACAGACCTGGCCACAGACATAAAAAGAGATATCAGGAGGTATACGAGCTGCTGAATGCCGGTATTGATGTCTATACCACAGTCAATGTTGGAAATATCGAAAGCCTTCACGATGTGGTCGCATCTATCACCGGCATCACG
>JAFSFU010000265.1 GCA_017435025.1 Lachnospiraceae bacterium
AGGCCGGAGTCCTCCGCATGGTCCTGAATTAAGTGACGGATCGCGTGGAGACAGCGATGTACCGCACCTTTATGATCATTTTCATCACAGTAGTCCTGTCTCAGCGGTCGTTCCTGATAGTAAGCAACATGCACCGCATGTCGCACCAGCTCATCGATACCCTGATTTTTCGCCGCAGAGATCGGAATAACCGGAACACCAAGAAGCTGCTCCATGCCGTTGACATCAATATAACCGCCGTTGCCATGGACCTCGTCCATCATATTCAGTGCAACAACCATCGGAATGTTCATTTCCAAAAGCTGCATGGTCAGATACAGGTTTCGTTCAATATTGGTCGCATCCACGATATTGATAATTGCAGTCGGCTTCTCCTGCAGTACAAAATTTCTGGATACGATCTCTTCGCTCGTATACGGCGACATGGAATAAATACCCGGAAGATCTGTCACAACCGTGTTCGAATATCCTTTGATCACACCATCTTTTCGATCTACCGTAACGCCCGGAAAGTTTCCCACATGCTGATTGGAACCGGTCAACTGGTTGAACAGAGTTGTCTTTCCGCAGTTCTGGTTGCCAATCAACGCGAAGGTCAGTTTTGTACCCTCCGGGAGAACCTCTTCATCTTTGGAATCGTGATACTTTCCGGCCTCGCCAAGACCAGGATGCTCTGTCCGCTTTACCTCCGGCTTCTTTACCTCTTCCTTTTTACTATGCTCCACCGGCATTACATCAATCTTCTCTGCGTCTGCAATTCGGATTGTCAGCTCATATCCGTGAATACGTAGTTCCATCGGATCTCCCATCGGTGCCAGCTTTACGGCTGTCACTTCCGCTCCCGGAATCATGCCCATATCAAGGAAATGCTGTCGCAGTGCTCCTTCTCCGCCAACTGCAGCGATGACCGCGGATTTACCGATTTCCAGATCTTTTAAAGTCATAGATTTCTTATCCGTTTTCATATGTATGTTTGTCCTTTGTCAAATGTATTTTCATGCCTTAATCGTTGTTATATCCGATTACTTCATATATGATCATACCGAAGGTAATCATGACTAACTCGACTATCTATATCATATAACTTCTTTATCTTCCGGTCAATGAAAATGTTAACTTCGGCCTTATCCCTTGCATACATGCAAAGTGCTGCTGTAAGACCACCGCCGGCACTTTCTCCTCCAACCATAATCTGACTGCTGTTGATTCCCAATTCATCTGCGTGCTCCTTTAGATATTTCAACGCAGCATAACAGTCATGAAGTGCTGCCGGATAAGGTGCTTTCTTAGAAAGCCGATACTCCGGTGTGATAACTACTGCACCATACTTTTTCACAAGATCCATCGCTCTGGACATGTATATCATTTGTGCCATTCCCGTTACATAGCCGCCACCATGAATCCATAGTATTCCCGGTGTTCTCTCCTTTGGTTTTGCATTTATGGTGGGATGGAGAATGAACAATTCCATTTCTGATTCTTCTACAAAGATTTTTTTACTTTTTATCGTATAATACTTTCTCATTCCTTTACAATAGCACGAAAATAACGACTCTTCAATAGACGAATCACCTCACTTCTTGAGGTTCTTTGCCCAAATATTAAACTGCCAAACCATTGTTTCTATTTCTTCAAACCTTTATAATTTATTCCATGGGTACTGCCATTTACGGTAGGCGGTTTGTCTTCTCCTCGGAGGGGATGCAAAAGCCCCTCCAATACTTAGAAACCATTTTGAATGGAATCCGAAGAAAGGAGGGGATGCTTATGCTGACACTTGAAAGTTTGATCGCAGTCGTCGCTTTATGTGGAACGTTCTTTGGTATCGGCTATTCAATTGGATGTAATAGTGCGAAAAAATAACCGCCTCAGCCTCAGAAACTAAGCGGTTATTTTAACTCATAACTGAGGACAAAACCGTCTATCGGCAGTGCCCTTTTTCTAATCTTATGATAGCATGAATAACGACATTCTGCAAGGGTCTGACGGTTGTTCATATTGTGTATTCTCGACTGCATTATCTTCATCGAATGTCAAAAAATCTGACATTCTTCCTACTTGACTTAATATTATGGAGATGTTAGAACATAGTTAAAACTCAGTAAGTTACCTGCAAGGAGGGAGTAAGATATGGGAACTATCAATTCAAAATTACTGTATAAAGATCAAGAATATCATCCGTCAAATCCACTGTCAGACAGTTCGATGTTTGAATTTCCAACAGGCGATGGCGCCCTTTGGGGACAAGTCATGCGCCCGGATGGAAGTTTTGGCAGCTCACGTCCCTGTGTGATTTTCCTTCACGGTTTCCCGGGAGGAAACCGAAATGATGATTTTGCTCACGCTCTTTGCAGAGTTGGATGTGTTGTTTTAATCCTGCATCACAGAGGTGCCTGGGGAAGTCCGGGAACCTATCTGGTCTCCAATTGTATCGAAGATATCAAAGCACTGGCAGAGTATGTTCGCGGCGAAGAATTTGTAAATAAATATCTCGTTGCGCCTGAGAAAATCTATTTATTCGGACATAGCATGGGAGGAAATAATGCGTTAAATGCAGGAAAAGAACTTCCGTGGCTCCGAGGCATTATGATCATGGCGCCGTACGACTCCACATGTTATATCAGATCCGGTGAACCGGAACGTTTAAAAGATTTACTGAACGATGGAGCAAGATTTCTGAACTGCGATGGTGCCGAAGCTCTGTTTGCAGATATCTTTCAACATGCGGAAAATTGGAGTTTTGTAAATACTGCAAGCTTATTGAAGGAGCAGAACCTTCTGATTCTTTCCGGTTCCTATGACGATGTTGCACCGGAAAAAGATATGGTACTACCTCTCTGGAATGAACTTGAGTCGTATCAGACACACGCAATTCACCGCCATTTCAGCTATCCGGCCGGACATGCCCTGATGGGATGCAGAACAAATGTGCTCGAGGATATGGTATCTTTCCTGGAAGCAACTCTGTAGCATATGAATCAATAAAACAGGCGCCTCCCATTTTAAGGGACGGCGCCTGTTCTTAATATTAAAATCATTCTGCAAGAGTCTGATGATTCCTAACGTGTGAAGTCCTCTTCAATCACTTCCCACGCAGCATCTACACTGAAGTAATCACGGATAAACTTCTGGGTCTCCATGCACATTTCTTTACATGCATCCGGATCGTTGTAAAGTTCTACGACCTTCGCTGCGAAATCTGCCGGCTCATCTGCAACCTTCATGACTCTCTCTGCCTGCGCGATGCCTTCTGCACCGATGGACGTTGTCACGATCGCAGAGCCATTGTAGATGGCCTCAACCACCTTGCCCTTTACGCCCGCGCCGTAGCGGAGCGGAACGATCACGATTCGGCTGGTTGCATAGAGTTCAGCCAGCTCCTCTTCGGAAACAAAACCTTTTACGATAATACCATTGCCCGGTTCTTCCAGAGCTTTGATCTCATCTGTCACCTTGGAACCGACGATATAGAACGGAACCTGGATTTTCTCACGGATCAGCGGGAAGATTTCTCTTGCAAACCAGAGCACTGCATCTGCATTCGGCGGATGAGCAAAACCTCCGACAAACAGGAGTCCTTCTCTCTTGGCGAAATCCATGTCGATATTCTCAAGGAATTTCTCATAAACATACGCCGTGATCGCTTTCACGTTGATCTCAGGCTTGATCGCATGGATCGCCTCTTCTTCCACGTAAGACGGATAATAAGCCACCTCGGATTTCTCCATCAGTGTAAACTCGATGGATTTCCAGTAATCAGAGTCGCGCTTTTTCTGGATATCGCCTGTCAGCTCATACTCGCGGTACTCACGCAGGAAATGTAAGTCATGACCATAATAAATGATCTTGATGTCCGTATTGTTTTTGATGAAATCGATGTACTTGGTCGCAATGTGCGGACGGTTCAGATAAGCAAAATCAATCTCATCTTTATTTTTCATGATCCAGTCCCAGATACCTGCCTGATATTCCGGACCGTAAAGAATCTCCACGCCCATCTGCTGAAGCACGGTGGAGTACGGTTCTTCATGAAGGAAGTTATCACCCAGGAATTTTACCTGGTAGCCCTTCTGGATGAACATCTTGATATACTGGTATGTGGTCTTGGAAACGGCGTCTTTATCGAAAGTCGGAACATAGTGATCCACAATGAGGACAACCGGCTTTCTCTGGCTGCGCTCGCGGGCGCGGAACGGGTTCGGGTTGCCTGTATTCACAGACTGTTTCTTAAATTCGTCTGCCCACTTCTCTTTTAACTTCTTGCTGTTTTCCACCTGATAGCGCTTCAGACCGGTGCCATTGACATCCGTACCGTTGGAAACACCTTCAAAATGAATCACCTTGGAAAGCGGCTGATAAACCACGCGTTTTCCTGCCGCACGCACCTGGAATGCCAGATCGGAATCCTCACAGTACGCCGGTGCAAAGTGGTCGTCAAAACCACCAAGCTGGTTCCAAAGTTCCGTGGAAAGAAGGATCGCAGCACCGGAAATGTAATCAACGTCTTTGACGTAGTTGTATTCTGCCTTATCCGGATTATCGAGACGGCCGTAGTTCCAACCGGAACCGTCGCTCCAGATAATACCGCCTGCCTCCTGCAGTCTGCCATCCGGATAAACCAGTTTGGAACCTACCATACCGATGGTCGGATCAGACTCGATCAGATTTACAAGGGAAGATAACCAGCCCGGAGTTACCTGAGTGTCATTGTTTAAGAACATGACATACTTACCGCGGGCAGATTTTGCTGCGTTGTTACAGTTGCGCAGGAATCCCTGGTTGGTTTGGTTACGGCAGATCACAAGATTTTCTGCATACAGATTCAGCTCCTTCGTTGCATCGGAGGAAACATCATCCGCAATGATCACCTCATAAGTCACATCCGGAGTATTCTGTAAAATGGAAACCAGACATGCGTAAGTATAATGAATCTGGTTGTATACCGGAATCACAATGGAAACGGTCGGGTTCTCGTAGTACGGGAATTTCAGTTTTCCGTGTTCCATGTATCCTTCGCCAATCTTGAAATCTCCTCGGATCAGGTTGCGGCCCTCAGCTGTGAAATACAGCTTTCCGTACTTCGCCGGGCGAAGGATCGTATTTTTCACATATGTGAGAACTTTACGTTTTCTTGTGCCCTTCGGTAAAATCTTATTGACAATCTTGTGGCACTTGCGGAGCACTTTCCAGATGATGGATTCGTGTTTGGCCAGATACTGCAGAGTCTTTGCAATCTCCGCATTCTCACGGCGCAGATCTGCGATGATCACATCCAGGTTTGCCACATGGTTGTTGGTCAAGCG
>JAFSFU010000266.1 GCA_017435025.1 Lachnospiraceae bacterium
ATCCGAAGGATGCGAGTGCCGCCCGGCTCACTATAAATTAAATAATATGATATTCTTTCAAGAGGAGTTCCAGATAATCCGAATCGGTTGTCGCTTTTTTTAGATCATCGATTCGGGAATCGGCAAGGAGAAGCTGGGTAAGAGTTGCAAATTCGGTACGCCCCTCGATATGACTTTCCTTTTTCTCGAGTTTTAAGTACTTTTCCAGATCAAATTCTTCTAAGATCATATGCTTCACCTCCGCTTGATGACGTAGTAAGAAACTTTTTAGAATGTCATGATTGATACAATTTGCTACCGCCAGGTCAACTGCTTCCGAAAGAGGACGTTTATTACGAAGTTCAATACGGATCTGTTCAATTAGATAGGAATATTCGTAAAGTTCCTGGCAAGCTTCCATCAATTTGGGGTTATGGCCATAATTGATGTTGATCATGGTTGCAGTACATTCAAGGCAAGCTTCTTGACCATTGTGTTGTGTAAAGGAATCGGAGAGGCGTAGGATTCTGGAATCACCATCCTCTTCCGTACCATTATAAAATACAATGTAGTTTGGAGTTGGCAGTTTGAGCAGAGACTTGGAATAGATATTCAGTTCATGTTCTACAATATAGCCCTCGTAGACTCTGGAAAAATAAAAGAGTCCTCGTAATGGCATATTGGGATTCCAGGAAGCTTGAGCCTCATATAAATTTAATTCGTTGTTAATGATGAATGAGATATCATTTTTCATACCCAGATAGAGAACACCTTCAATGGTGTTGATAATTAGGTCATCTGGATTTGTGTAATTGGATCCTCTGACTGCGTTATAGAGACGAAGAAGGGCTGGTTTATTTCCGAATATCATCAGAAACAAACCATTTTTGTAGTTACGCTGAATGTGTGTTGTCATGTGTCGTACCTCCATTGTACTAAAAGGTTATTTAGTTGTAAATGTAGTGGAAGTTGAATTCAGAAATAAAGATTCGAATTTCAGATACCACAGACACCCGGAAACCGAGTAAAGACCTCAAGAGCTGAGGCAAGAATAAATTGTTGAGATAGAATAACATAAATAGTAATAAATGGCTATTGGCAAAAGTATATGAAAAATAAGGCCATTTTTTTACTTGACAGATACTAACAGATGTTTTTTAAAAACATTGCGAATTAAGAGGTTTAATCATGAAAATTACCATCATCACGGTCGGCAAGATCAAAGAAAAATACTTTACAGATGCGATTGCAGAATACTCCAAGCGTCTCAGCCGTTACTGTAAACTGGAGATTATCCAGGTGGCTGATGAGAAGACACCGGACGGTGCCAGCGAAGCGTTGGAGACACAGATTAAAGACAAGGAAGGCGAGAGGATTTTGTCCAATATTAAGGATGGAAGCTACGTGGTTGCTCTTGCCATTGAAGGAAATATGCTGGATTCGGAAGAACTGGCAGAGAAAATCGAAAAATGGGGTGTATCCGGCGTAAGCCAGATTGTATTTGTGATCGGTGGATCACTTGGACTGTCCAGGGCGGTTTTAAATCGTGCAGATTACAAACTTAGCTTTTCCAGAATGACATTTCCGCATCAGCTGATGCGTGTGATCCTGTTGGAGCAGATTTATCGTGCGTACCGGATTATTCAGAACGAACCATATCATAAGTAAGTGCTTTTTATATAGTGGATCAGTAGTCTGCTGTGTCCGAAAACTTTATCGTCTTGAAATATTAGGGAGTAGTGGTATAATTCAATTACTGATCAATAAAAGCGGATGATGGAGATGAAAGTATGAAAAAGAATTGTTTGGCAGCAATGGGTATGGGGGCAATTCTGACAGCTGCAATGACGATTACTTCTTTTGCCGGCCAGTGGATAGAGGACTCTGCAGGCTGGTGGTATAAGAATGACGATGGAAGCTATCCTGTAAATTACTGGCAGTGGATTGATGGAAATAAAGACGGAGTTGCAGAGTGCTACTATTTCGACAGTGCCGGTTATATGTGGAAAACAGGAACGCTGACGCCGGACGGGTATCAGGTAAATGCAGATGGTGCATGGGTTGAGAATGGTGTGATTCAGACAAAAGCCGCAGTAGAGAAGGAGTTTGATCTGAATGCCTATATGCGTCACAACAACGATCTGTTCCTGGTGTTTGGTATGAATCAGGACGCTTATCTGCAGCATTATAAAACAATTGGAAAAAACGAAAACCGCATTACAAAAATGCAGGGATGGGAAGATACATGGATCGGTTCCTGTACTACCTATTTTAATGAGACGATTCCGAGAGCCAAAAATGTTCACTTAGCAACGGAGCGAATCAATGGAAAAGTACTTCAGCCCGGAGAATTGATGTCTTTCAGCGATACGATCTTATCAAGAACAACTGCCAACGGTTATGTGTCTGCGCCGGCGATCAAGCGTTATGAGATTGGTGGCGGAATTTGTCAGGTGTCCTCTACACTCTACGCAGCAATGTGCCGTGCCGGAATGCCCGCAGTGGAGCGCCACCCGCATTCAGAGCCGATTTCGTATCTTCCAAAGGGACTTGATGCAACAATCTCGGAAGGATATCTGGATCTGAAGATTCAGAATATATATGATTGGCCGTTGAAGATTCATGCGAAGGCAGAAAATGGTGCATTGACTGTATCTTTGGAACTCCTTAAAGTGGAGTAAGACGTGAAAATAGATTGGATACTGTATGAAAAAAATTGAATTTACATTCATGTTGAAGCGCTATTTGGTGAAGTTTGCACTGCGTCTGTGTATTTTCCTGGGTGTGCTGTGGCTGTATCTGACTTCGGAAGTCAGTTTGTGGGATCTTTCTCAGCAGCCGCTTTGGATGGGGATTACCCCTATGCATGTGCTTTGGCTGGCATTTATGCTGATCATGTTCAGCCATATTTTTCACGGAAAACTGCGGACGATGGCCCTTCGAAAAGCAAGAAAAGAGGAGTATAAACCGGTTGAGGGATATTCGGAACTGGAGATGTACCGTCACCTGAAAGAGCAGAACATCCGTGCATGGAACGTGATGCTGGTATGGCTTTTGGGAAATGCCGCAGTTGGACTATTGCAGCTGGTTGGCATGCTGGATCGTTCTGATCTGCTCATGCTCACAGTGTTCTACTTTTTGTGCGATTACATATGCATTTTGATCTTCTGTCCGTTCCAGACCTGTTTGATGAAGAATAAGTGCTGTGTGAATTGTCGTATTTACGACTGGGGTCATTTTATGATGTTCACTCCCATGCTGTTTATTCCGAATTTTTATAGCTGGAGCTTGTTTTTTACCGCCTGTGTGGTGCTGATTCGATGGGAGATCGTTTACGCAAGCCACATGGAGCGCTTCTGGAGTGGATCCAATCAAATGTTACAGTGCGCAAATTGCAGGGATAAGACTTGTCAGATCAAGCGCAAAGTCCGAAATATATGTATCAAATAAAAGAGAAAGGTATCAGATGCAAAGCCCGTATCTGATACCTTTTTTCTGTCATAAACCTGTCCGCTTTTCATATATTGAGGTAAAGGAGCGTGAGAATATGGCTGTGTTGGAACTAAAACAGGAACTGGAGAAGCAGATTTCGGACTGGAGTTTGGTGCAGGAGATACGGATTCGAGCGGGTTACCCAGTCTTGCTATATATCAACGGTCAGGAAATCTGTCTAAAAAATAAGATCGCAGATAGTTCTCTGATCAGGGAGATCCTTGGCATCGTTTCCGGGCATTCTCTTTATGCGTACGAAGATGAGATCCGGCAGGGATTTATCACAATGGAAGGCGGTCATCGGGTCGGACTCTGTGGAACTGCTGTCACAGACGATACCGGTTTCGCACTTCGCACTATCAAAGAGGTGTCAGCCATCAATATCCGGTTGGCACGCCAGAGAATTGGCTGTTCGGATTCAGTCATACCGTATCTCTATGAAAATGGAATCTTGCAAAATACGTTGCTTCTCTCACCGCCCGGTGGTGGAAAGACCACGATGCTGCGAGACGTGATCCGTCAGGTTTCCGATGGGAATGCATATGGAAAAGGGCAGACCGTTTCTGTTGTGGATGAGAGGTCAGAACTTGCTTCGTGTCTGCATGGAATTCCGCAGTGCGATCTGGGTATGCGAACAGATGTGATGGATCGATGCCCTAAGGCATATGGGATGCGAATGATGCTTCGTTCTATGGCACCGAGGGTTGTAGCTGTGGACGAGATTGGGACAAGAGCAGATTTTGAGGCATTGCGTGAGGTGCTAAAATGCGGATGCCGGATTCTCGCAACCGTTCACGGAGATGAAGCAGAAGATATCAGAAAAAAAACGGATTTTTGTGAGTTGGTGCAGGAGGGAATGTTTTCACGGATCGTGGTTTTAAAGAGCTGTCCTACACCCGGAATTATCGAGGGAATCTACAATGAAAGGTTTGAGAGAATGCAATGCGCTACATAGGGATTTTATTGATGGCAGGCACCTTGATCGCAGGCGGTTTCGCCGCAGCTGAACAATACAGAGAACGGGCTGAGGTGTTGGGACAGTTGCGACAGATGGTTTATTATTTGAAAAATCAGATTATGTATGCCAACGCCCCGCTTCCGACTGCATTGGCTGAGGCGGGGACGCGGTTTGAAGGTGAGACGGCGGCTTTTTTTCATAGGACTGCCGGACGGATGCAGATGGAGAAGACAAAGGAAGTTTCCGAAATCTGGAGGGAAGAGGCAGAAAAAATGTTTCAGAGGGTATCGATGGGGAGACAGGACCGGGAAAATCTTCTTGCACTTGGCAGGCAGCTGGGTCTCTCAGATCGGTCCATGCAGGAGAGGACACTGCTTTTTTATCTGGAGCAGACAGATGAATCGATGGCGCATTTCAGACAGGACCTGGAAGCAAGAACCAAGCTGTTTCGGTGTCTGGGAATGACTGCAGGATTGTTCCTTATGGTTCTTCTGGCATAAATGTCGAAAGTGGAGGGAGAAATGGAGGTAAATTTAATTTTTAAAATTGCCGCAGTTGGAATTTTGGTGTCCGTGCTGTGCCAGGTGTTGAAGCATAGTGGAAGGGAAGACCAGGCGTTTCTCACCAGTCTGGCCGGATTGGTTCTGGTTCTGTTTTGGATCGTGCCTTACATATATGAGCTCTTCGAGACTATAAAAAAGTTGTTTGCATTGTAGGAGGGATGAAGAATGTCCATAGCGCAGGCGGCAGTTCTCGGTATTACAGCGGTGGTTCTGGCATTGCAGCTAAAATCGCTGAAAACAGAATATGCACTCTATCTGGTTCTGGGAACGACAGTTATTGTTGCCTTTCTTGGGATTTCAAGACTGGAATTGATCGTGGAGACTGTTCGCACGATCAGCGGTTATCTGCCGGTCGATCCCATGTATTTGGGAACGCTGCTGAAATTGGTCGGCGTTGCCTACATTGCAGAGTTTGCATCAGGGATTTGCAAAGATGCAGGATATGGGGCGCTCGGGGTGCAGATAGAAACCTTTGGAAAACTGTCCATTCTTGCAATCAGTGCTCCGATTTTGGTGGCACTTTTGGAAACGCTGCAGAGGTTTGCTGCATGAGGAAGCTGGTGGTGTTCTGGGTGCTTTTGTTGTCTCTCGTGGCGACACCGTTCCGGGCAAGAGGAGAAACAGCCGAAGAGTTTCGGACCGAAGATATCCAAAAATTTTTGGATTCACTGGAAATAAACGCAGATGGAAACAGTGGAAAACAAACTTTTGCGGAATTGATGGATGAGCTGATGGAAGGGAATCTTGCGGATATCTTAAAGCAGGGGATCAGATACAGTATCCAGGGTGTCTGGTCGGAGATTCGCACCAACTGGGCATTGATGGGCCAAATTTTTGTGCTGGCGGTGGTTGGGGCTGCCTTTTCCGGTTTCTCCGGTATTTTTGGCTCCGGTCATGTGACAGAAACAGGATTTTATGTCATATATCTGTTGATCATGACGTTTTTGACCTCCAGTTTCTTTGCCAGTGTGAACATTGCAGGCCGGGTGACCGGAGAATTGGCGGAGTTTATGCGTGTCCTTTTGCCTGCGTATTTTCTGGCAGTGACAGCAGCCGGAGGTGTGTTGACCTCAGCGGCAGTCTGTGGGTTTACTTTTGGAGCAATAGGGATTGTACAGGTTGTCCTGGCAGATTTTTTAATCCCATTGACCAGAATTTATATGATGCTGGTGCTGGCAGGAAATCTGGTAAAGGAGGACATGATCTCCAAATGCATGGAACTGTTGGAACATGTGATCGTATGGTCTTTGAAGACCATGTTTGGAATCGTGGTCGGATTCCATGTGATCCAGGGAATGATCCTGCCTCAGGCAGATGCGTTGAAAAATGCATCTGTTATGCGTCTGGCACAGGTAATTCCAGGAGCCGGAGCAATGGCGGGTTCACTGACTCAGATGGTTTTGGGTTCCGGTGTGCTGATCAAAAACACGGCCGGTGCAGCCGGAGTTCTGGTCATGCTCCTGATCGCAGCGGTGCCGATGATTAAACTGCTGGTACTGATGTGCATGTATTATCTGGCAGGTGCACTGATGCAGCCGGTCTGTGATAAACGTCTGGTAGCCTGTATGACAGGGACGGCGGTGAGCCATGGGATTCTTTTGAAGATCGTAGCGTATTCGATGGCACTGTTTGCGGTGACGATCGCAGTGCTCTGTATTTCAACCAATGGTGTCTGGCAGGTGTAGAAGATGAAGGGACTGTATGAATGGATTCGAAATCTGGTTGGTTTTCTGGTTTTTATGTCCATGATCTTGAATCTCCTTCCTGATCGCAGCTATGAGAAATACATTCGGCTGTTTGCAGGAACGGTGCTGATTCTACTGGTGTTTGGGCCGCTCAAAAAGGACGGGGAACTGGAAATGCAGATGGCCAGGGTATTTGAACGGATAACCTTTCAGAATGACGTATCTTTGCTTCGAAGGGAGATGGAAGATCTGGATGGAAGGCAAACGCACCGGTTGATCGAGGCTTATATGGAAATCGCAGAGGAGAATGTCAGACGATTGGTGATGGAACAGGATTTGGAATGCCGTTCTGTGAATGTTGAGTTTGACCAAACAATAAAAAGTGAGAACTTTGGCGGGATCTTGAACATGGAGATCCGTCTGATCGCAGCGGCACCAGATGAATGGGAGCAGAGAGCAGAGATCAACCGCCGGATCCCGATATTGAAAAGAAAGATAGGAGAATATTATGGACTGGAAGAACATGACATTGCAGTCGTTTTGGAAACTGGGGAGGGATAAGCTGGTCTTCATCTTCTGTGCGGGACTTCTGCTGTTCATTCTTGCATTGCCGACAGAAAAGAAGACGTCCAACGTCTCAGGAGAGATAGAAGGAACGGTGGAGAAAATAAACGTTGGGGAAAACGATCATGAGGCAGAACTGGAGGATCGGATTCGGACCATTTTAGAAGGGGTTGAGGGAGTCGGCCGGGTGGATGTAATGGTGGGGACAGCCACACCGCAGATGGATGGATATGCCGCATTTGAACAGGAAGCATATCCGGAGGTGACGGGGGTAGTCATCAGTGCCGATGGAGGAGGAAGTCAATTGGTGAAAAATGAAATATCTCAGGCCATGGAGGCATTATTCGGGATTCCTTCACATAAGATAAAAGTATTAAAGCGGGTGAAAAAGGAGTCTGAGGAATGAAACGTATATTCAGAAGGAACCAGATCATTATCACAACTCTGGCAGTCATGATCGCGGCGGCCGGTTACATGAACTATTCTGTAAAAAAAGAAGTTGTAGGTGCAGAAGTCTATGAGGCAGGTGTGATGGAGATTTCCGATGAGGATCTGCTGGCAGAAAACCAGATTTCGGATCCTGCCACAGTTGAAGATCTGGAGATCAGCATCGACAGCCCAGGAGAAGCAGTACTTACCAGTGGGACCAGTGTCTCCGAGTACATAGCAGGTGTGCAGCTCGGCAGAGAACAGGTTCGTGCGAAGAATAAAGAGACTTTGATGGAGATGATCGGAAGTGATCAGATCGCCGAGGCGGATAAACAGGCGGTGATCCAGAGCATGATCCGGATGACAGAGGTTGCAGAAAAAGAAAATGCGGCTGAGACACTATTGCAGGCCAAAGGATTTGTGGACCCGGTGGTCAGTATCACCGATGGAAAGGTAGATGTTGTCATCAATGCGACCTCCATTACCGATCCGGAACGGGCGCAGATCGAAGATATTGTAAAGCGTAAGACTGAGGTGGAAGCGGATGGCATTGTGATCACACTGATGGAGTTGGCAGAATAAATGTTTTGCGTATCAAAACTTTATGGAAAAAGCCTAGGCAAAACATTTGAATTATGATATGATATTCACATATATCATAATTTATTTGGATTGCAGGAGGTAATTGTTGTGGCAGCAGAGACAGAGAGAAGCATTCATAAGGTATATGAAAAAGATCAGATTGGTGAAGTGCAGATTGCTGACGAAGTCGTAGCAATTATTGCCGGTCTGGCAGCGACAGAGGTTGAAGGCGTGGATTCCCTCGCAGGAAATATGAGCAATGAACTGGTTGGAAAACTGGGAATGAAGAATCTTTCCAAAGGTGTGAAAGTGGAAGTGACTGAGGAGCATGTTTCCGTGAATATGTCCTTAAACTTAAAGTATGGTTACAGCATTCCGAAGGTATGCGAAAAAGTTCAGGATAAAGTAAAAAATGCGATCGAAAATATGACAGGTTTGAATGTACTGGACGTTAATATCAAGATTGCCGGAATCAACGTGGAAGACCACTAAGATCGGAACAACGAAATAGGGAAAGCAGAAACAGGAAACTTTGGATACAGGGTTTCCTGTTTTTCGTTTATATGATTAAGGTCTTGTGGAAATATACATTTTCATGTATAATCTGAAGATAGATAAGTATGCTTTTTAGATAAATGGAGGTAGCCCAATGACCAGAAGAGAAGCGCGTGAACATTGCTTTAAAATGTTATTTTGTCAGGATTTCCACCCGGCAGAGGAAAAAGAGCAGCAGCTGGAATGGTACTTTGATGCACCGGTTGAAGATGTGACCACAAAAGACGGAATTGATGAGATCCTTCACAAAGTGGATGCATCCGATGCAGACAAAGAATACCTGGAAGAGAAGGTAGAGAAAATTATGGCTCTGATTCCGGAGCTGGATGAGGAGATCGATAAGGTTGCTGAGGGCTGGAAGATCAACCGTATGGGTAAGGTCGAACTGACAATTCTTCGTCTCGCTGTATATGAGATGAAGAAGGACGAAGAGATTCCGGAGAAGGTTGCGATCAACGAAGCCGTTGAACTGGCAAAGAAGTTCGGCGGAGATGAAGCTCCGGCGTTTGTAAACGGAATTCTTGCAAAACTGATCGGTTAATGAGTCCGGAGTTGCTTTCGGACAGAGGAGTCAAAATGGCGAGTGTTTATTCTGTTACGCAAGTTAACTCATATATTAAAAATATGTTTTCTCAGGACTTCCTTCTTCGCCGTCTTTCGGTAAAGGGGGAAGTTTCAAACTGCAAATATCACACATCCGGGCACATTTACTTCACGCTGAAAGATGGCGGAGGTACGCTGGCCGCAGTGATGTTTGCGGGGCAGAGGCGGGGACTGAAATTCCGTCTCGAAGAAGGACAGCAGGTGGTTGTCAAAGGAACGGTCGATGTGTATGAGCGGGATGGAAAATACCAGCTTTATGCATCGGAGATCGAGCTTGCAGGACGCGGTGACCTGTATGTGAAATTTGAAAAATTATTCCGGGAACTGCAGGATATGGGAATGTTTGATGCCCAGTATAAACGCCCGATCCCGAAATATGCGAAGACAGTCGGAATCGTTACAGCGTCGACCGGTGCGGCAGTCCGCGATATTATCAATATCAGCAAACGGAGAAATCCGTATGTACAGCTAGTGCTTTATCCGGCTCTGGTGCAGGGAGAAGGTGCCAGGGACAGTATTGTAAACGGAATTCGCACACTGGATCGTATGGGATTGGATGTGCTGATCGTGGGTCGCGGCGGCGGCTCCATTGAAGACCTTTGGGCATTCAATGAGGAAGCGGTGGCACGGGCCATTTTTGCATGCAATACACCGGTGATCTCAGCGGTGGGACATGAAACTGATGTGACAATATCCGATTATGTGGCAGATCTAAGGGCACCGACTCCGTCTGCGGCGGCAGAACTGGCGGTGTTCGATTATGAAAGATTTGTTGCAGATATTGATGCAAGAAAACGCAAACTGGATCGTGAGATGGGATTTTTCCTGGATCAGGTGAAAGGGCGATTAAAACACGACGAATTAAAGATCACGCTGTATCATCCACAGAACATCATCAACGAAAAGCGTCAGCTCTTGGCCAATATGGAAGATGGGCTGAACCGGATGATGCATGCGATGGTGGATCAGTATCAGCAGGAAACGAGAACCAGAGAAGAATGGATGTCCCGGAAAATGGAGCGCAGACTGGAGGATGACAAAAAACGTCTTGCAGTGATCAGCGGAACCATGTGGGGATTGTCACCGCTTAAGAAGCTGAGTCAGGGATACGGATTTGTGACCGATGCGAAGGGAGATCGGCTTGCGTCGATCAAACAGGCGCCGGTGGGCAGCCGGATCCATGTGCAGGTGGCGGACGGTAAATTGACAGCAGCAGTCGAGGAGAGACAGGAGGCAGAAGGTTGGAAGAATTAAAGAAGAACGGCGCAAATGCTGAGAATGAACTGGATACAATGACCATCGAAGAGACCTTCGCGGCCCTGGATGAGCTGATCGACAAGCTGGAAAGCGGCCGTGGTTCCCTGGAAGATGCGTTTAAGAACTATGAAAAAGGCATGAAGCTTGTAAAGAGCTGCAATGATAAAATAGAAACAATTGAAAAGCAGATTCTGATCCTGAATGGAGGACCGGTGGAGGATGAGGAAGATGTTGTGCACTTTTAAAGAACAGATGAAACAGGCCGTGGCAGAGACCGAGGCGATCGTATATTCCTATCTGCCGGCAGAAGAGGGACACCAGAAGACGATTTTTGAGGCGATGAATTACAGCATGCAGGCCGGCGGAAAGCGCCTTCGCCCGCTGCTGATGTATGAAGTTTATAAAATGTTTGGCGGAAACGGCAAGGAGATCGAGCCGTTTATGGCTGCTATCGAGATGATCCATACTTCATCCCTGATCCATGACGATCTTCCGTGCATGGACAACGATGAACTGCGTCGCGGAAAGCCAACAACCTGGAAGGTTTACGGCTATGATATGGCTGTACTTGCAGGTGATGCGCTTATGATCTTTGCGTTTGAAACATCAGCGAAAGCGCTTGCCCTTGGTGCGGATGCGGCAGCTGTGGTGAAAGCGATGGGTATTCTGGCACAGAAGACCGGTATTTACGGCATGATCGGCGGTCAGACTGTGGATGTGGAACTGACAGGAAAGCCGGTTCCGAGAGAAAAGCTGGATTTCATTTACCGTTTAAAGACCGGCGCACTTTTAGAGGCGTCTATGATGATCGGTGCTGTTCTTGCCGGTGCGACTGACGAACAGGTGAAAACCGTGGAATCCATTGCGGCCAGTGTTGGCCTTGCATTCCAGATTCAGGATGATATCCTGGATGTGACAAGTACTGCAGAGGTGCTGGGAAAACCGGTACTGAGCGATGAAAAGAACAGTAAAACAACGTATGTGACACTGGAGGGTCTGGAGAAGGCGAAAACAGATGTGAAAGCAATCTCCGATCGTGCCAGAGAAGAGCTTGCCGGACTTCCGGGCGAAAAAGAATTCTTAAGCCAGCTGATCGAAATGCTGGTAAATCGGGAGAATTAACGGCAATACAAAGGAGCTGGATGCCATGCTACTTGAGAAAATAGAACAGTCTTCGGACATTAAGAAATTAAAAGAAGAAGAATATCCGGTGCTGGCTCAGGAGATCCGTAACTTTTTGTTGGAGAAGATCAGTAAAACCGGTGGCCATCTGGCCTCCAACCTGGGCGTTGTGGAGCTGACAATGGCTCTGCATCTGGCGTTTGATCTGCCGAAGGATAAGATTGTCTGGGACGTGGGACACCAGTCCTATACCCATAAAATCTTAAGCGGACGCAGGGACGGATTTAATGATTTAAGACAATTCGGCGGTATGAGCGGCTTCCCGAAACGAAAGGAAAGCCCTTATGATGCATTTGATACAGGACACAGTTCCACCTCCATCTCAGCAGGACTGGGCATCGCCCAGGCGAGAGATATTCTGGGCGACAATTATTCGGTCATTTCCGTCATCGGTGACGGTGCGCTGACCGGCGGTATGGCTTATGAGGCTCTCAACAATGCGGCGCAGATGGAAAAGAACTTTATTATCATTCTGAATGATAATGAAATGTCCATTTCTGAAAATGTGGGAGGAATGTCCTCCTATTTAAGCAGTATCCGCACGAAGGAGAGCTATGCGAACCTGAAAAAGGGTGTGGAGAAGGCACTGGATGCGATCCCGTTGGTGGGTGCCGGTCTGAAAAACAGTGTATATATGCTGAAAAACAGTATCAAACAATTTGTTGTACCGGGAATGCTGTTTGAGGATATGGGAATCACCTATTTAGGTCCGGTGGACGGCCATGACGTAAAAGCGATGGTCCGTGTGCTGAAGGAGGCAAAAAGGGTGCGCCATGCGGTTGTGGTTCATGTGATCACCAAGAAGGGCAAAGGCTATGGTCCGGCGGAGGAAAATCCGGCCAGATTCCACGGTGTCGATGCCTTTGATGTGGCGACCGGAAAATCTATAAAAGAAAAGAAATATCCGAGTTATACCGATGTATTTTCGGAGAAGATGTGTGAGCTGGCCGGAAAGAATCCGAAACTGGTGGCTTTGACAGCGGCCATGCCGGATGGAACGGGACTCACGAAGTTTTCGAAACAGTATCCGAAGCGGTTCTTTGATGTGGGAATTGCGGAGGGACATGAAGTGACCTCTGCGGCAGGAATGGCGTCTGCCGGATTGAAACCGGTGGTGGCGGTGTATTCCTCTTTCCTTCAGAGAGGTTACGATCAGGTGCTTCATGATGTCTGTATCCAGGATCTGCCGGTTCTGTTTGCCATTGACCGCGCCGGTCTGGTAGGCAGTGACGGTGAGACCCATCAGGGTATTTTTGATGTTTCGTTCCTGAGTCTGGTGCCGGGAATGAACATTATGGCTCCAAAGAATCTTTGGGAGCTGGAAAGCATGCTGGAATTCGGTGTGAACTTCGATAAACCGCTGGCGATCCGCTATCCGCGCGGACAGGCGTACCGTGGATTGGAAGAGTTTGCGGCTCCGGTGGAATACGGAAAAGCCGAGATGCTTTTTGAAGAAAAGGATATCGCCTTGTTCGCTCTGGGCAGTATGGTCAGCACAGGTGAACATGTGCGCGAGAAGTTAAAAGCAAAAGGATATTCCTGTACGTTAGTCAACGCAAGATTTGTGAAACCGTTTGATACGGAGATGATCGATCGTCTCTGTGAAAAGCACAAACTGATCGTGACAATGGAGGAGAATGTTCTCCGCGGCGGCATGGGAATGTGCATCACGAAATATATTCATGACAAATATCCGGGAATCCGCGTGATCCAGATCGCGCTGCCGGATGCTTATGTGGAACACGGAAATGTTACAGCGCTCCGCGAGATGCTGGGAATCGACAGTGATTCGGTCATCCGCAGGATCTTTTCGGAGTATTTGGATAAGGAGCAGCAGAATTCATGAAAGAACGTTTAGACGTGCTGTTGGTAAAGAGAAACCTGGCAGAGTCCAGAGAGAAAGCGAAAGCGATCATCATGTCCGGTATCGTATACGTAGATGGACAGAAAGAGGACAAAGCCGGTTCTACATTTGAGGAAACTGCGCAGGTAGAGGTGCGCGGCAGCACATTAAAATATGTAAGCCGCGGCGGCCTGAAGCTGGAGAAGGCGATGACCCATTTTGGTGCAACTCTGGATGGAAAAGTCTGTATGGACGTTGGCGCATCCACAGGCGGTTTCACGGACTGTATGCTGCAGAATGGTGCCGTAAAGGTGTATTCTGTAGACGTGGGACATGGCCAGCTGGCATGGAAACTGCGCAACGATGAGCGCGTGGTTTGTATGGAAAAGACCAATATCCGTTACGTGACACCGGAGGATATCGCTGATCAGATTCAATTTGTGTCCATCGATGTCTCCTTTATCTCTCTGACGAAGGTTCTCGGACCGGTAAAGGCGTTGATGGAGCCGAACGGAGAAGTGGTATGTCTCATCAAGCCGCAGTTCGAAGCGGGAAGAGAGAAAGTCGGAAAGAAAGGTGTGGTTCGCGAAAAATCCGTACACCTGGAGGTTATTGAGATGGTGGCTTCCTTCGCGGGAAGTATCGGATTTGAGGCGCTGCATCTGGAATTCTCCCCGATCAAGGGGCCGGAGGGAAATATTGAGTACCTTCTGCATCTGAGAAACTGCACAGACGGTACGACCTTTACCAATGAGTGTATCGATGCAAAGACAGTGGTAGAGCAGGCGCACGATACGCTGGATTAATGATGTTTGGAGCAGGATATGAAACATTTTTATATCATTGTGAATGAAGAAAAAAGCGATGCCATGACAATGGAGCATGTCATCGAGGAATACTTGCTCTCCTGCGGAGCCACCTGTGTGGCATCTCACGGAGAATTTGAAAAGGGAACCAGATTCACATCC
>JAFSFU010000267.1 GCA_017435025.1 Lachnospiraceae bacterium
CTTTTGGGTGAAGAAATCACAGAGACCGGTGATTTCATTATGAACGAAAAGGATAAGGTTGTGAACCTGACCGCAGAAGGTGTGAAGAAAGTAGAGAAATATTTCCACATCGAGAACCTTGCAGATTCTGAGAACCTGGAGATCCAGCACAACATGATCCTTGCGCTCCGTGCGAATTACATGATGCACCGCGACAAAGACTATGTTGTAAAAGATAACGAAGTTCTGATCGTTGACGAGTTTACCGGACGTATTATGCCGGGCCGCCGCTATTCCGATGGTCTTCATCAGGCGATTGAGGCGAAAGAGCGCGTACGCGTAAGAAGAGAGTCCAGAACACTTGCCAATATCACATTCCAGAACTTCTTTAACAAGTTCAACAAAAAGGCCGGTATGACCGGTACGGCTCTCACAGAGGAAAAAGAGTTCCGTAATATTTATGAGATGGACGTAATTGCCATCCCGACCAACCGTCCGGTAGTTCGTAAAGACCATGAAGACGTGGTTTATAAGACAAAGAAAGAAAAGTTCAATGCGGTTGTCAATGAGATCGAGGCAACCCATAAGAAAGGCCAGCCGGTTCTTGTCGGTACGATCACGATCGAGACTTCCGAGATGCTCAGCCAGCTTCTGAAAAAGCGCGGCATCCCGCATAACGTCCTCAATGCGAAGTTCCACGAAAAAGAGGCGGAGATCGTTGCGGATGCAGGTATCTCCGGTGCAGTTACGATCGCGACCAATATGGCGGGCCGTGGTACAGATATTAAGCTGGATGAGAAGGCACTTGCAGCCGGTGGTTTAAAGATCATCGGTACAGAGCGTCACGAGTCCAGACGTATCGATAACCAGCTCCGCGGACGTTCCGGCCGTCAGGGTGACCCGGGTGAGTCTCGTTTCTATATCGCTTTGGAGGACGATCTGATGCGTCTCTTCGGCTCTGAGAAACTGATGGAGATGTTTAATGCACTCGGTGTTCCGGAGAATGAACAGATTGAGCACAAGATGTTATCTTCTGCGATTGAAAAAGCGCAGAAAAAGATCGAGACCAACAACTATGGTATTCGTGAGAACCTCTTAAAGTACGATGAGGTTATGAATGAGCAGCGTGAGGTCATCTACAACGAGCGCCGTCAGGTATTAAACGGTGAGAACATGCGTGAAGTGATCATCGGCATGATCAATGAGATCGTAGAAAACGCTGTGGATATGTCCATCGGAGATGATCAGCCGATGGAAAAATGGGATTTTAAATCCTTAAATGAACTGCTTCTTCCGGTGATCCCGCTCCGTCCGATCGTTCCGACCGACGAGATGAAGGGAATGAAGAAACCGCAGTTAAAGCATTTGGTAAAAGAGAAGGCGATCAAGCTTTATGAGACAAGAGAAGCGCAGTTCCCGGAGGCGGAGAAGATGCGTGAGATCGAGCGAGTGATCCTTCTGAAAGTGATCGATAACAAGTGGATGTCCCATATTGATGATATGGAGCAGTTAAAGCAGGGTATTGGTCTTCAGGCGTACGGTCAGAAAGATCCGCTCGTAGAGTATAAGATGACTGCATTTGACATGTTCGAGGATATGTCCGCTGCGATCCGCGAAGATACGATTCGTGTTCTGACTCATGTTACAACGAATCAGAAATTCGAGAGAAAGAAACAGGCCAAAGTCATGAGCACAAACAAAGATGCTTCCGTACAGCAGGCACCGGTGAAACGCGCAGAGCAGAAGATTTATCCGAACTCTCCATGTCCGTGCGGTTCCGGTAAGAAGTATAAACAGTGCTGCGGCAGAATGGCGTAAAATAAGGGGGACCGTATTCGATGGTTGAGTTAGACCAGTTTAAATACACATTA
>JAFSFU010000032.1 GCA_017435025.1 Lachnospiraceae bacterium
GAAAATGTTGACCTTGACTATGTTTCTTACCAGATCATGTCTGATACAGCAGCGATCATGAACGCATACGATGCAGGACAG
Organism: Lachnospiraceae bacterium; assembly: GCA_017435025.1. The sequence continues at coordinate 82 of JAFSFU010000032.1, forward strand.
ATTGATGTGATCACAGTAAGCACACAGGAAGAACTGGACAAATACAATTCCGATGAAGACAATGTTTACACAGTGATCTCCGGCGGCACCATTTCTTTCGCATTCTACAATACACAGGACGAGCTTTTTGGAAATGCCAATATCCGTAAAGCCTTCACACTGGCTGCTGACCAGGAGAAGGTAAATGAAATGGCATTCAGCGGTCTCAGAGAGCCGTTATATGGCTGGATCGCATCTGCAATTTCGGTAGGCGATACAACCATGCGTTCTGTAGCTGGTGATACATTAAAGGAAATGAGAACAAATGCTTTAGCAGAAAAGACTGCACAGGAGTATTTGCTGGATGGTATGAAAGAACTTGGCCTTGGTGAAGATCCGGCAGCTCTGGATGTTACATTCTCCTTAGGCGGAACCGGCGACTGGTATCGTACATTCGGTGAATACTTACAGCAGATGTACAAAGAAGCTCTCGGTGTAGAGGTGAAGATCGACTTCAACGAATGGGGTATTTTCTCCGATAACGTATACAGCGGAAACTTCCAGATGGGCTTCATGGGCTGGGGTGCTTACTATAACGACCCGTATGATATGCTCAGCATCCACCTGTCCGATTTCAACCAGGTTGCAACCGGCTGGGTAAACGAGGAATATGATAAGCTTGTTCTGGATGCAGCTGCAGAGATGGATGAAGCAAAACGTATGGACATGTACATTGAAGCAGAAAATATCTTATTAGATGCAAATATTGTATGTCCGTTTGCAACATCTGTAACTCATCAGTTCACAAAATCATACTTACATGACAAACATGCTGAATATGGTGAAGACAATCTCTACTTTATCCACGAAGGTTGGAAGAACACATACGTAGAGGGAAGATAATCATACTGTGAGCCATTGCCATTGACGGTGATGGCTCTCTTTCCATGATAGAAAGGCGGAAATATTGTGGCTAAATATATAGCAAAACGTATTCTTTATATGGTGATCACCTTATTGGCAGTTGCGACCGTAACATTCTTTTTGATGCGGAGTATTCCAGGTGATCCGTTGGCCAATATGGCACGAGCACTGCCGGAGCAGACAAAAGAAAATTTCTATGCAAAGTATGGTTTGGATAAACCGCTTTTTGAACAGTATCTTCTTTATATGAAGGGTCTTCTTCGACTGGATCTTGGAGAAAGCCTTGTATATCCGGGACGTTCGGTTGCCGGGGAGATTGCAAAGACATCTCCAGTTTCCGGTATGGTTGGCGGAACGGCACTTCTGATCGGTACATCCATCGGTATTGTGCTGGGTATCATTGCTGCGCTTAAGAAGAATCAGTGGCCGGACTACATTGTTATGTTTATTGCGATTCTTGGTGCGACAGTTCCTGTATTCGTACTGGCTTCCGTTGTGCAGTATATTTTTGCAGTAAATCTGCATTTGGTTCCGGCATCCGGCTGGGGAAAACCGCAGCATCTGATTCTGCCGGTATTGTGTATGTCCTTCAGTTCCATTGCGACCTATGCCCGCTATATTAAATCCAGCGTACTGGATACGTTAAATCAGGACTATGTTCTGACTGCTAGAGCGAAGGGATTAAGCGAGAGCGCAGTCATCTTGAAACATGTACTTCGTAATTCTCTCCTTCCGGCTGTAACGATTTTCTCCAGCAGTGTCGTTGGTGTATTTACCGGTGCTTTTGTAACCGAGAGAATGTTCTCCATTCCGGGAATTGGCTTCTATTATGTAACATCCATTAACAGCAATGACTACACCATGATTCTGGGAACAACGGTGTTCTATGCAGCACTGTTCATTATTATGCAGCTGGTGGTAGATTTTGTATACATGATTCTTGACCCGCGTATCCGTGTGTCAGGTGACCGATAGTCAGGAGGGATAGGATGCAGAATATTGCAATTGAAAAATTTGAGATCATCGGAATTGAAAATGATGGCGTTGAATCCGTATCCCGCCCCAGTATCGGCTATTTTCAGGATGCGTGGAGACGTTTTAAGAAAAATAAAGTTGCCACCCTTGCTCTGATCGTGCTGGCACTGATCACCTTGCTGGTAATTTTTGGACCTGGTATCAGTGGATATGAATTTGAGCAGATTGACGAAGGTGCGATAAATCTGAGTCCATGTGGAGAGCACTGGTTTGGAACCGATAAACTGGGTCGTGATATTTTTGCGCGTGTATGGATCGCCGGTCGTGTTTCGCTCACCATTGGTATTGTCGGAGCACTTTTGTCAGCAGTAATCGGTTGTATTTACGGTGGTGTTGCCGCATTCTTTGGCGGTGCAGTGGACGATGTGATGATGCGTATCGTGGAAATTTTGATCAGCGTGCCGTACCTGATCGTGGTAATCGTTCTCTCTCTTGTGCTGGAGAGTGACGGTATGTTTACGCTGATTCTGGCCATGACGATCACCGGATGGTGTGGAACAGCCAGACTGGTTCGAGCACAGATGCTCACGATCAAAAATGAAGAATATGTACTTGCGGCGAAGGCGCTTGGCGTAAAAGCATCCAAAATCATTACCCGACATATGATTCCCAATACATTGAGTACTGTTATCGTAGCAATTACATTCGATATTCCGGGTTATATTTTCTCAGAAGCATTCTTAAGTTACATCGGTCTTGGAATCCAGCCGCCGAATACCAGCTGGGGTGCCCTTGCTTCTGCAGCCCAGGCACAGATGCAGTTCTACCCGTCACAGCTTTTCATTCCGGCGGGAATGATCGCACTTACAATGCTTTGCTTCACGTTGATCGGTGACGGTCTCAGAGATGCACTGGACCCGAAGATGAGAAAGTAGAGGTAAGATTATGGGAAAATTGTTAGAAGTAAATAATTTACGAGTATCGTTTCATACATATGCCGGAGAGGTTAAGGCGGTTCGCGGCGTTGGCTTTGAAGTCAACGAAGGTGAGACCCTTGCGTTTGTAGGCGAGTCCGGATGCGGAAAGACGGTTACAGCAAAGGCGATCATGCGTCTCCTTCAGCGCCCGTTTGCAGAGATCAAAAAGGAATCCGAGGTGTTTTATCGCGGCAAAGATGTTATGAAGATGTCAAAAAGAGAGCTGCAGGGTCTTCGTGGAAATGAGATCAGTATGATCTTCCAGGATCCGATGACTTCTCTGAACCCGACCATGACCATTGGCAAGCAGATTATGGAAGGACTGATCCTGCATCAGAAACTGGACGTAAAAGCTGCAAGAGAAGAAGCGATCAATATGTTAAAGCTGGTAAAAATTCCGGATGCAGAGAAGCGCATTGATGCGTATCCGCATCAGTTATCTGGCGGCATGCGCCAACGTGTGATGATCGCCATTGCTCTTGCATGCAATCCGGCGCTGCTGATTGCAGATGAGCCGACCACTGCCCTTGACGTTACGATCCAGGCGCAGATCATGGAGCTGTTGGGAGAGCTGAAAAAAGAACTGAATACGGCAATTATTCTGGTTACTCATGATCTTGGCGTAGTTGCAGACTTCGCAGACCGTATCCAGGTGATGTATGCAGGGCAGGTTATTGAGCGCGGAACCATCCATGAAATCTTCCACAACGCAAAACACCCGTATACCTGGGCGCTGCTTTCTTCTGTTCCGAGACTGGACACAGAGAATAAGCAGGATTTATATGCTCTGCAGGGAACACCGCCGGATCTGATCAACGAGCTGAACCATTGCCCGTTTGCGGCGCGATGCGAATATTGTATGGGAATCTGTAAAGAGGCCATGCCGGAAGAAACACTGGTGGACGGCACCCATAAGGTATCATGCTGGCTGCAGCACCCGAATGCACCGAAAGTAAAGTCATTCTATGAGAGAGAGGTGTAGATTCATGAGTGGCAATTTAATTGAAGTAAGAGATTTATGCAAGTATTTCAGTGTTGGTAAAAAGGGAACGCTGAAAGCTGTGGATCATGTGACACTGGATATCAAAAAGGGCGAAACGCTCGGTTTGGTTGGAGAATCCGGATGTGGAAAAACCACTTGCGGAAGAACGATTCTGAAATTATATGATGCGACATCCGGCACCATTACATTTGATGGAAAAGATGTGAGCCAATTGAAAGGCGCAGAACTGAATGCGTTCAAAAAGCGTGCGCAGATCATTTTCCAGGACCCATACTCCTCCCTCGATCCGCGTATGACGATTGGAGAAATTGTCGCAGAAGGCATGGATGTACACTGCAATTACACCAAGGAAGAGCGCAACAAAAAGGTGGCGTCTCTTCTCAGAAGTGTAGGATTAAAAGAAGAGTTCGCTAACCGTTTTGCCCATGAGCTTTCCGGCGGTCAGAGACAGCGTATCGGCATTGCCCGTGCTCTGGCTGTGGATCCGGATTTCATTGTGTGCGACGAGCCAATCTCTGCACTGGATGTGTCCATTCAGGCCCAGGTCGTAAACCTGCTGATCAAACTGCAGAAAGAACGAGGTCTCACATATCTGTTTATCTCTCATGACCTTTCGATGGTTCGCCATATTTCCGACCGTGTCGGCGTGATGTATCTTGGCAGTCTGGTGGAGTTAACAGAGAGTAAGGAAATCTTTAAGAATCCGATTCACCCATATACAAAGATTCTGATGTCTGCCATTCCGATCGCAGATCCGGATGCAGGTGGCTCTAAGAACCGAATGGAGATTCGCGGAGAGGTACCAAGCCCGATCAACGCACCGAGCGGATGCAAGTTCCGCACCAGATGCCCGTATGCGACGGAGCTCTGCGCGCAGGAGGTGCCGGAACTTCGCGAGGTGAAAGCGGGGCATTTTGTGGCATGTCACCATTGCCATGTGTAAGTTTTGATAAAGGAGCGGTCAGTATGCTATCCAAAAGTATGATAGAGGCGCTGCTGAATGAAGCGATGATGCGTGGAGCTGATTTCGCAGAAATTTATGATGAAAGTACGGTGATGCATGAGATAACGGCTACCCAGGAGCGCTGTGAACAGTGCCAGAGCGGCCGGGAAAGCGGTGTAGGCATTCGCATATTTAAAAATCAAAAGTGTTTTTACGGGCACTCCGACGAAAAAAGTGAGATTGCTCTTGTGGGATTGGTTAGAAATCTGACTGCTGAGATGAAACACGGTGCGAAGACATCGGTTGCCCTGGAGACGAGACGCCAGTATCAGATGGGCGAGAATCTGATTCCGGCATCGGGACTGACGCTGAGACAGCGGATGGAGCCGGTAAAACGTGCCATTCATGCCGGGATTTCCTATGATAAGGAAATTGTCCGCATGCAGGTGAAGCGCACGGATCAGGAACGGGTGGTTCAGATTGCGAATAGTGAAGGACTCTTTGTGGCGGATGAACGGGAAAAAACAAGACTCTACATCATCGCCTATGCACAGAATGGTCCTGTACTCCAGAGCGGCTATATCGGCCCGGGGGCCATGGGCGGACAGGAATTTTATGAGCAGATTGATGTAGAGGCCTATGGACGGGAGGCAGCACGACATGCAAAGGTAGTTGCCCATGCTGCACCGTGTAAAGGCGGTCAGATGAGCGTGATCGTGAAAAATGGTTTCGGTGGTCTGTTGTTCCATGAGGCATGCGGACATAGTCTGGAGGCACTGGGAATTGCCCGCGAATCTTCTGAATTTTGCGGGAAACTGGGGCAAAAGGTTGCTTCAAATGTGGTTACCCTGGTCGATGATGGCTCCGTTCCGAATGCATGGGGCTCTCAGAAGGTGGACGATGAAGGAATTCCAACACAGAAGAATGTGCTGATCGGAAATGGAATCCTGAAAGGATACATGGTAGACCGTCTGAATGGAATGCGGATGGATATGAATCCGACCGGTTCTGCCAGACGCCAGAATTATCGTTTTGTGCCGACCGCACGCATGACTAATACTTATATTGCGCCTGGAACAAGTACCCCGGAGGAAATCATCAAGAATACGGAAAAGGGACTGTATGTGGCGTCAATCAACGGTGGATCAGTGGATCCGGCAACAGGAGACTTTAATTTTAATGCAGGAGAATGTTATCTGGTTGAGAACGGAAGAATCACCATACCGGTGCGCGGTGTCACGCTGATCGGAAATGGCGGTCATGTGCTGAAGAGTGTTGACATGGTGGCCAATGACTTCGCACTGGGGCAGGGATTCTGTTTTGCATCCAGCGGTGCATTGTTTGTTGGATGCGGTCAGCCAACGGTGCGAGTCAGCAATATGACAGTGGGAGGAATCGGATAAAATGACAGACATGTTTATTCGTGATTTCACGAAGGCCGCAAAAGAGGAAGGAATTGATCGTTTAAACTATTATGTAGAAACAGTAGAACGGGCTGCTATGGAGTTTGTTCATGGAGAAGTCTGGACCACAGAGCAGAGTCAGAATACAAACTGCTTTGTTCAAGGTGAATATCAGGGAAACTGCGGTCATTCATATATCGGCGATTTCGATAGAATCAGTATCAGAGAAGGTCTGGAAAATATCATGCAGATCGCGGAAGTTACGCAGGACAGATTCTATCCGGTTATGATTGATTCGGAGATGTCTGCATCCGTGCAACCGTATAAATTATCCGATCAGAAAGTTTTGAAAGAGGAAATTATAACAGCAGAAAAACTGGCTGCAGAAAAATTCCCGTCTATCAAGCAGTTTGAATGTCATTATAGGGAAGAAGTACGGGAGATTCGACTGCAGAACGAAAAAGGAGAATACATAAGCGAGACGGAAGGACATGTGAGTGTTGCAGTTGCTGCAGAGGCAGAAGGGGATGGTCTTATTCAGACTGCCTATATCACAGAAAAAGTCGCTTTTGGCTCTGAACCGGATATGTCGGTGCTGTTTTTTGAAGCTGCACAGGAGGCAATCGGTCTTTTGAATTCAAGTCCGGTTGCATACGGTCGCTATCCGGTTATACTGAAGAATACCGTGGTAAATGAAATGTTCGGAATGTTTGCAGGAACTCTGTGTGCGGATATGGTACATCAAAAGTTGAGTAAATTCACCGGAAGATTGGGAGAAAAAGTTGCAGCTTCTCTTGTGAACCTGGTGGAGGATCCCAAACTTTCGGAGGGAATTATTCAGAGGCGTTTTGATGACGAAGGTGTTCCGACCATGCGGAAAGAGATCATCAAAGATGGTATCTTGATGATGTACCTTTATAATCAGGAGGAGGCCCGAAAGGACGGATGTGTCTCCACGGGAAATGGTTTTAAGGCCGATTATAAGAGCAAAGCAGGAGTTCATGTGACAAATCTCAAAATGATCGGTGAAGAAAAAACGCGAACAGATCTTCTCAGACAAATGGGAGATGGATTGTACATTGTAAGCTGTGACGGAATGTTTGCAGGCGCCGATGTGGTAAGCGGTGATTTTTCTCTTATTTCAAAAGGTTATTTGATAAAAGACGGTGAAATTGAACGAGCGGTAAATCAGATTACCGTTGCGGGAAATTTCTTTGATATGATGGGAGATATTCAAGGGGTCGCGAATGATCACCTGATAGGAGGCGACAGAACAGGAGCTGTGATCGTCCCGTCTGTTTATGTAAAAGAACTGGTTATATCAGGGTCATAATCTTTCAAGACACCAAATGCAGAGGGTGTCAGCGCAGGGGAGCCGTTTCAAGCCCGGAAACGGTCTCCCCTGTTGTGCTGATAATTGACAACTTTTTTCCAAAAGGGTATACTTTTGTTACGACAGACGAACGGATGGTCGATTGGGAAAGAGGAAAGCTATGGATTTATTTGATTATATGAGAGCCAACACCATGGAAAAGGAGTCGCCGCTGGCATCGAGAATGCGCCCGACGACGCTGGATGAAGTGGTTGGTCAGAAGCATATTATTGGAAAAGACAAATTACTATATCGCGCGATCAAGGCAGACAAGCTGGGATCTGTGATCTTTTATGGTCCTCCGGGAACCGGTAAGACGACTCTGGCGAAGGTGATTGCCAATACCACCAGTGCCAGATTTGAACAGATCAATGCGACCGTAGCAGGAAAAAAGGATATGGAAGAGATCGTGAAAAATGCAAAGGATTCTCTTGGCATGTTTGGACAGAAAACGATCTTGTTCGTAGATGAGATCCATCGTTTCAATAAGAGCCAGCAGGACTATCTGCTTCCGTTTGTGGAAGATGGAACGGTGACGCTGATCGGTGCGACCACGGAAAATCCGTATTTTGAAGTGAATAACGCGCTTCTTTCCAGATCAAGGATCTTCGAACTGAAACCATTGGAGAAGCAGGACATCAAAGAACTGGTTCTTCGCGCGGTGTATGATGAGAAAAAGGGAATGGGAGTTTACGGAGGCGAAATTACCGATGAGGCGGCCGAGTTTCTGGCAGATGTGGCAAACGGTGATGCCCGTGCAGCGCTCAATGCGGTGGAACTGGGCATTCTGACCACAGAAAAGAGTGAGGATGGCAAGATTCACATTACGCTGGAAGTAGCGGCGGAATGTATTCAGAAGCGTGCTGTTCGCTATGACCGGGACGGTGATAATCATTACGATACGATTTCTGCATTTATCAAGAGCATGCGCGGTTCTGATCCGGATGCGGCTCTCTATTATCTTGCAAAGATGCTTTATGCAGGTGAGGATATCAAGTTCATTGCAAGACGGATCATGATCTGTGCATCCGAAGATGTGGGCAATGCGGATCCGATGGCTCTTAATGTGGCGGTCAGTGCGGCACAGGCTGTCGAGCGCATCGGCATGCCGGAGAGTCAGATCATTCTGGCGCAGGCGGTGACTTATGTGGCGACAGCGCCCAAGAGCAATGCATCATGTGAGGGAATTTTCAAAGCGATGGAAGCAGTAAAAGCGAAGAAAACTCCGCCGGTTCCGGTGCACTTGCAGGATAAGCATTACAAAGGGGCCGAAAAACTGGGTCATGGTATCGGATACAAATATGCCCATGATTATCCGAACCATTATGTGAAACAACAGTATCTGCCGGACGGAATGGAGCATGAGCAGTTCTATTATCCGACAGAATTAGGGTATGAAAGACAGATCCGCGCGCATATGAACTGGATACGAAGTGAGGCGGAAGAATAAAAAAGACTTCACAAGATGGGGAATTGGGGGTATAATAAGTTTATCCATTCTAAAGTTCCAATTAACGTCTTTAAAAATCCCAATGATGATGAATCAGGTGAATAAAGGAGAGTTTATATGCATGATAAATTAGCAACCCTGCCGTTGGCGCAGCTTCGAGAGCTGGCAAAGAGTCAGGGGATTAAAAATGTGACCGGTTTAAGAAAATCAGAGCTGATCGATAAATTGTGCGAGGTAGCATCTGCATCTCAACCGGCACCAAAGACGGAAACGGCTGTTCCGGTATCACAGCCAACGGAGCGTCCTGCAGTAGAGCGTACCTATCAGCCGACAGAGCGCCCAACGGAGCGCAGTTACCAGTCCACAGCCGGCCAGATACAGCAGGCCGACCGCAGCGATCCGAAGAACGATCTTCAGGATTTGGACAGCGGTATTGAAGCAAACGGTATTCTTGAGGTTATGCCGGATGGATTCGGTTTCATTCGCTGTGAGAATTTCCTGCCGGGTGAAAACGATGTTTATGTGGCACCGTCCCAGATTCGCCGTTTTAATATGAAGACCGGCGACATCATCCGCGGCAGCCGTCGTGTAAAAACAGCTACAGAAAAATTTGCAGCACTGTTGTATGTGACAACGATCAACGGTTATCCGGTCCATGTGGCAGAGCGCAGACCTAACTTTGAAGACCTGACACCGATCTTCCCGGATGAGAGACTGAGCCTGGAAGTGAGAGGTGCAAAAAATACAACCGCTATGCGTGTGATGGACCTGCTGGCTCCGATCGGTAAAGGACAGCGAGGTATGATCGTGTCTCCTCCTAAGGCAGGTAAAACAACTTTACTCAAGCAGGTGGCGAAGGCGATTACGACAAACTATCCGGACATGCATCTGATCATTCTTTTGATCGATGAGCGTCCTGAGGAAGTAACCGATATTAAAGAGTCTGTTGTGGGACCGAACGTAGAAGTGATCTATTCCACGTTTGACGAACTTCCGGAGAGACACAAACGTGTATCTGAGATGGTAATTGAGCGTGCAAAACGTCTGGTAGAGCATGGACGTGACGTTACGATCCTGTTAGACAGTATCACCCGTCTGGCACGTGCATACAACCTGGTTGTGCCGCCGAGCGGACGTACTTTGTCCGGTGGTCTTGATCCGGCTGCTCTCCATATGCCGAAGCGTTTCTTCGGCGCAGCGAGAAATATGCGTGAGGGCGGCAGTCTGACGATTCTTGCAACTGCACTGGTTGATACAGGAAGTCGTATGGACGATGTGATTTACGAGGAATTTAAGGGAACCGGTAATATGGAACTGGTTCTGGACAGAAAACTTTCCGAGAAGAGAATTTTCCCGGCCATCGATATTTTGAAGTCCGGTACAAGAAGAGACGACCTTCTCTTAACAAAAGAAGAAGCGGAAGCAGTCGATTCCGTGAGAAAGGCCACAAACTCCTTAAAGCCGGAGGAATCCGTAGAGAAAGTCCTAGATCTGTTTGCAAGAACCAAGACCAACCGGGAATTCACCGATATGGCAAAGAAGATGCGATTCTTCTAAAATGGATAGGAGTAATGTGTTATGGAGACAAGTATACAAGAGACAACAAAAGCACCATCAAAGTTCTGGGGTGGAGGAAAGCAGGGATACAGCACCGCGTTTCATATGGCATGGCCGGCGGTTATGGAATCTTTCTTTATCTCCCTTGCCGGAATGGTTGACTCATGGATGGTAAGCTCCCTTGGTCCGGAGGCTGTTGCGGCAGTCGGTCTGACCACGCAGCCGAAATTTATTGGTCTGTGTATCTTTATTGCGACAAACGTGGCTGTTTCGGCGCTGGTTGCCAGACGACGCGGTGAAAAGGATCGGGTCGGTGCCAACCAGGTGCTGTTAATGGCTCTGGCATTTGTATTGATCATGGGTACGATCATCAGTGCGATATTTGTGACGTTTGCAAGCCCGATCATCACATTTTGCGGTGCGCAGGCAGATACCCACGATGATGCAGTCCTTTATTTGAGAATCATCATGGGCGGTATGATGTTCAATATCATTTCCCTGGCGATCAATGCGGCTCAGCGAGGTGCCGGCAATACAAAGATTGCCATGAGAACCAATGTGACGGCAAATGTGATCAATGTTATTTGCAAC
>JAFSFU010000268.1 GCA_017435025.1 Lachnospiraceae bacterium
ACCGGAAGGCTCTTTCTATGACGAATGCCTCTGTAGCAACCGATTTCCTGAAGTCTCTTGATGTTTAAAGCGATCTCACGACGTAAGTCACCCTCAACAAGCTGAGATTCATTGATAACTTCCTGGATATTCTTAACCTCGTCATCGGTTAAATCCTTAACGCGAGTATCCGGGTTAACACCAGCTGCTGTAAGAATACGGTTTGCACTTGTTCTACCAATACCGTAGACATAAGTTAAGCCGATCTCGACACGTTTTTCTCTTGGTAAATCAACACCTGAAATACGAGCCATGAGTGTACCTCCATTTTAATTTAGTAGAAATAGTATTTTGCCGACATGCACACGCGTTCTGGCGAGTCATGTCAAAGCCGCGCGAAAATTACAGGCAAGATGCGGCAATTAACCCTGTCTCTGTTTGTGCTTCGGATTTTCACAGATTACTCTGATGCTGCCTTTTCTTCTAATAATCTTGCACTTTTCGCAAATCGGTTTTACTGATGATCTTACTTTCACAGTAATATCTCCTTTCCTTCGTAGTCTGTTCTCTTCTGTCTGGTTCGGTTTACACACCTAATCCCGAACTTTTCTTCCAAAAACAGCATTACGGGTTGCCAATACCTGTATATAGACACCCTAAACGGGCATAATACAAGCGTTCCAACAAAGTTCGCTTGAGCATTATACCATCGATGTACTTAAAAATCAAGTACTTTTTCAACTAATTTTTTGTAATTTTTCCTTGGCTTTCTTGGCATTTTTGCCAAAGCCACTCCAATACGTTATTTGTCTCTCCAGATGATACGGCCCTTGGATAAATCATACGGAGACATCTCCAGTGTTACTTTATCGCCCGGAAGGATTCTAATATAGTTCATACGGAGCTTTCCGCTGATTGTAGCAAGAACTTTGTGACCGTTCTCTAACTCAACCTGGAACATAGCGTTCGGAAGTTTTTCAACTACAACGCCTTCGATTTCAATTACATCAGCCTTAGACATACTTCTTAATTTACCTCCTGTACGACGGTTTTCCGTCTTTCGTTCTTCGAAACAGCGTCCCTTCTTCAGTTCTGCTATTTCTTGATTACCTGGATATGCTTCTTGTTTTTCCGGAATACGTTCCCGCTTTCATCAAGCAGGAAAACATATTCTCCGTGATCTTCTTTTATGACATAAACTTTGTTTTTGTCATTTCCGGCCAGAGATCTGGCCTTCCAGCCCGGATTCATTATCATCTAACTCCTCCTTACTGTGCCTCTCCCTGATCCTCTCTCCGGAGAGAAAGAATTTCCGGCTCACCTTCTGTGATCAGAATGGTGTTCTCATAATGCGCAGAAAGGGAATGATCCTCAGTACCACGGTCCAGTCGTCATCCAGCCACACAACATCCGGTCGTCCCATGTTGATCATCGGCTCGATAGCCAGTGTCATACCCGGACGAAGCAGAATTCCTTTTCTCTTCATTGCAAAGTTCGGAACCTCCGGATCCTCATGAAGATGGGTGCCAATTCCGTGACCAACCAGATCACGAACCACTCCATAGCCGAAACTCTCGGCATAAGACTGAATCGCCGTGGAAATATCATTCAGATGATTGCCTGCTTTTGCGAATTTTATTCCCTCGAAAAAGCTCTGCTTGGTTACATCAATAAGCTTCTGTGCTTCCGGAGAAATCTCTCCAACTGCCCATGTTCTGGCTGCGTCAGAATGATATCCCCGATAGATCACACCGGCATCCAGGCTGACAATATCACCTTCTTTTAAGATTCTGCGGCGATTCGGGATTCCATGTACGACCTCATCGTTGACGGATACGCAAATAGAAGCCGGATAGCCATTGTAGTTCTTAAAGGAAGGAATACAACCGTAGCTGCGGATGATCTTCTCACCCAGGCGGTCAATATCCAGTGTAGACATTCCCGGCTTGATTGCATTTCGAAGTTCTTCATGTGTTGCTGCCAGAATCTCTCCGGCTTTTCTCATCAACTCAATTTCTCTCGGCGATTTAATCGTTACTGCCATTTTTTATTCTCCTAAAATATCAGTAATATCCTGGAAAACCTGTTCCATTTCCTGTGTGCCGTCAACAGTGTGAAGAACACCCTTCTTATTAAAGTATTTGATCAACGGCTCGCTGATCTCATGGAATACTTCCAGACGCTTCTTCACGGTCTCCGGTCTATCATCATCTCTTAAATAAAGTTCTGCACCGCATTTATCACAAACGCCCTCCTTCTCCGGAGCCGCATACGCGATGTGGTATGTGGAGCCGCATTTCGGACATGCGCGACGACCTGCGATACGCTCGATGATCTCATCATCGGATACACGAATGTTAATAGCATAGTCAATGGTCTCGCCTTTTTCCGCCAACGCATCCCACAGGAAATCTGCCTGCGGAATTGTACGCGGATAGCCGTCCAGAATATAACCCCCATTACAATCCGGCTGGCTGATACGATCAAGGACCATATTTTCTGTTACAGAATCCGGAACTAAAAGTCCCTTATCAATATAAGTTTTTGCTTCTTTTCCCAGTTCAGTTTCAGCTTTAATATTTGCTCTGAAAATGTCCCCTGTAGAGATATGCGGAATCTGATATTTCTCAGTGATCCGCATGGCCTGTGTTCCTTTTCCGGCACCAGGTTCGCCTAACATAATAATTTTCATGATAAATTACCTCCATTGACCTGTAAGCCTTGAAGACACAGTCACCCGAAAAAACGGACGGAATCTATTCCGCCCGTTTCGGATATTCACGATACTGCTGTCATCGTTTCTTATAATTAATCGTTTAAGAATCCCTTGTAATTTCTTACCATCATCATGGACTCGATCTGCTTCATTGTCTCAAGGATAACACCTGTGATAATGATTAAGGATGTTCCACCGAAGGAGAGGGATCCTACATTGAAGATACCGGATGCAATAATCGGTACCAGACAAACAATGATCAGACCACAAGCACCGATAAATACGATGTTGTCGAGAACATTGTCGAGATACTCGGATGTTGGCTTACCCGGACGGATACCCGGAATAAAGCCGCCGGCTTTCTTCATATTATTAGCAACTTCCATCGGATTGAAAGTAATGGATGTGTAGAAGTACGCAAACAGTACGATCAATAAGATGTATAATACCAAACCAATGGAATAGCCCGGCATTTCCGGTCTGAACCAGTTGGAAGAGTTAAGTGCCATAATAATCTTTCCACCGAAGGTAGAATAGTCAACGGTGAAAAACTGTGCGATCATTGCCGGTAAGGACATGATGGAAGAAGCAAAGATTACCGGGATAACACCAGCTGTGTTAACCTTAAGCGGAATGTGGCTGGACTGACCGCCGATCATTCTGCGACCCTGCATTTTCTTACTGTACTGTACCGGAATGCGGCGCTCTGCGCCATTTAAAACAAGTACAAAGATAACTGTTGCGAGGATTACTGCAATTACAATAAGAGCTGCAACCACTGCTACTGCAACAGACTTTCCTGCCATGAATCTCTGGTATAAGGACATGATATCCTGCGGCAGACCAGAAATGATGTTGATGATAAGAACGATAGAAATACCATTTCCAACGCCCTTCTCTGTGATTCTTTCACCGATCCACATGAGCATTGCAGTACCAGCTACCATAGCAGCTACTACTGTCAGATAACCCCAGAAGTTTCTGTGGCTTTCTACGATCAGACCCTGGCCGCCAAGACCTACTGCCATAGCAGTTGCCTCGATAACAGCAAGAGCGATTGTAAGATATCTGCTGTACTCTGCGATCTTCTTCTTACCCTCAGTACCTTCCTTCTGCATTTCCTCAAGTTTCGGAATTGCAATCGTCATGAGCTGCATGATGATGGAAGATGTGATATACGGGCTAATGCTCAGAGCGAAGATGGACATGGACGCGAGAGAACCGCCAGTCATCATATTGATGAATCCCATGCCGGAAGCTGCAAGAGCATCAAAGAAATTTGAAAGATAACTTGCATCAACACCCGGAATCGGAAGACAACAACCGATTCGAATAACAACAAGCATCAGCAAGGTGTAAAGAAGTCGCTCACGGACTTCTTTCACCTTAAATGCGCTCTGAATAGCTTTTAACATATTAGATCACCTCGCAGGTTCCACCTAATGCCTCAATTTTAGCCTTTGCAGACTCACTGAATGCGTTAGCTTTCACGTTAAGTTTCTTTGTTAACTCACCGTTACCAAGGATCTTAACTGTGTCCTGCGCGTGTTTAACGAGACCAGCCTCAACTAAGCAGTTGATGCAAACTGTGGAATCGTTCTCAAATCTCTCAAGAGCGGAAACATTAACACCGATCATTTCTACACGGTTCATGTTCTTAAAGCCTCTCTTCGGGAGACGTCTATATAACGGCATCTGACCACCTTCAAAGCCCGGTCTTGTAGCACCAGAACGTGC
>JAFSFU010000269.1 GCA_017435025.1 Lachnospiraceae bacterium
CATGATTTCTCCCAGATTGGACGAAAGCAGGAAGATCACCGATTTGCGTATGTTTTCATATACCCCGCGCCCCTCTTCAATGGCCCGCTCTATTGTTGCAAAGTTGTCATCTGCCAGTATGATATCCGATGCCTGTTTCGCCACATCAGTTCCGCTCTTTCCCATGGCGATTCCTACATCGGCTGCCTTTAAAGCCGGCGCATCATTGACTCCGTCACCGGTCATCGCCACAATATTTCCATCTGCCTTCAACGCCTGCACGATCCGTGTCTTGTGCATCGAAGACACACGAGCAAACACGGAAATTCTCCGCAATCTCTCAGCCAGTGAATAATCGTCCAGCTGCTCCAGCTCTTCTCCGCTGATACACTGTTCTTTTGTTTTGGCAATGGACAGTTTCCTCGCAATCGCCAGTGCAGTATCCTTGTGGTCGCCGGTGATCATGATTGTTCGCACGCCAGCCTTTCGGAACATGGAAACTGCATGAGCTGCTTCCTCCCGCGGCGGATCCGTCATTGCTGCGATTCCCAAAAGCACCATTTTTTCTTCCGAACGTCCGTCTCCATCGGAATAGGCCGCCGCCAAAAGCCGATATGCATCGGCAGACAGCTGTGCCACATGCTCCAAAATCTTCAGTTTCTGATTCCGGGACAATTTCCTCACACCGTACTCCGACCGATAATGGTCACACCGGCTAATCACAATATCCGGGGCACCCTTTGTATAGGAAACGGTGCCGTCCGGCCCCTCATGTACTGTTGTCATCATTTTACGCTCGGAATCAAAGGCGCGTTCCGCAACTCTGCGGTACTGTTTACTCCATGATGTCAGAGTTCCATCGTCCGCAATCCTTCTTCCATATGCAAGAAGCGCCAGTTCTGTTGGGTCTCCGATTTCATTTTCTCCTGTGATCGTCGCATCGTTGCAGCAGCAAAACGCGCGAAGCAGCTCGTTCTGGTCGCTTCTCCCCCCCAATATATCTGCTGCAGTTTGCATATGTTCCACTGTCATCCTATTCTTTGTCAATGTTCCTGTCTTATCTGTGCAGACAACCGTTACAGCCCCCAGTGTCTCCACCGATGGAAGCCGCCGCACGATCGTATGAACTTTTACCATTCTTGTCACAGACAGAGCCAGTACAATGGTCACGACTGCAGGAAGTCCTTCCGGAACAGCCGCTACAGCAAGAGAAATCGCCGTAATCAGCATTTCTCCCACATCCCGTTCCTGTATCACCGCAACAATGAACAGGACAAAACATAATCCAACTGCCAGAACACTCAACAATGTGCCCAGATCTCCCAAACGCTTTTGTAACGGTGTTGCTTCCTCATCCACATTACGGATTATCCCGGCTATTTTACCAAGCTCCGTGTGCATGCCGGTAGCCGTCACGATCCCCTCTCCTCGCCCTGCAGTTACATTGGTGGACATGAAAGCCATATTCTTCTGATCTCCGACCGGCAAATTCTCTCTGCCAATAAACGCTGCATCCTTCCTGACCGGCAAGGATTCACCGGTCAGGGCGGCCTCCTCGACCCTCATGTTTTCACTGACCAACAAACGAATATCGGCAGGCACCTGCCTACCGGTCTGTAGAATCACCAGATCTCCGGGCACCAGCTCCGCAGCATCCACCTCTCTCTCGATCCCATCCCGGCGAACAATGGTACGAAGTCTCGTCATTTTCTTTAATTCCTCAAGTGCCTTCTGGGCCTTCCCCTCCTGAATCACACCAACCATACCATTTACCAGCACCACGATGCCGATGATCACTGCATCCGCTGTTTCTCCCAAAAAAACTGAGATCACACCGGCTGCCAGGAGCACATAGATCAGTGGATCCATAAACTGAGACAGGAGTCGCTCTATAAAAGTTCGTCCCTCCTCATCTTTCAGCATGTTCGGTCCATACTGTTTTAGCCGCTGCTTTGCCTCCTGTTCCTGCAATCCTCTGTTCTCATCGGTCTTTAACTGCAAAAGTGTCTCTTTTCTCGTCTTTTCAGAAAACAAAAAATCCCTCCCATCCTCAGGCTGTTGCCAGTTTATGAGGATGGGAGGAATTTTTATTCCTTCATACTATTCGTAAATTGGATATTTTTCACAGATTTTTGTTACTGCTGCACGAATCTCATCTGCCTTATTCTCATAGTCAGTGGCAGCCAGCCAGATCAGATGCGCGATCTCAGCCATATCGTCCTCTTTCAGACCTCTGGATGTCACTGCCGGAGTACCAATACGAACACCAGAAGTAACGAACGGGCTTCTCGGATCATTCGGAACGGTATTCTTATTCAGTGTGATATAAACTTCATCACAGCGATTCTGAAGTTCTTTACCGGAAATCTCCATACCGCGAAGATCCAGAAGCATAAGATGGTTATCGGTTCCTCCTGTCAGAACCTTAAATCCTTCATTCTGGAGTGCTGCTGCAAGAGCCTTTGCATTTTTCGCCACCTGCTCCTGATATGCTTTGAACTCCGGTTTTAACGCCTCACCAAAACAGATTGCCTTTGCAGCGATCACATGTTCAAGAGGACCGCCCTGGCTTCCCGGGAAGATCGCCTTATTGAAATTAAATTTGTCAGCAGCTTCTTTATTAGCAAGGATCAGACCGCCTCTCGGTCCTCTTAAGGTCTTATGGGTTGTTGTTGTAACCACATCTGCATAAGGAATCGGACTCGGATGAACACCAGCCGCTACAAGGCCTGCAATATGAGCGATATCTACCATTAAATATGCGCCGCACTTATCACATACTTCACGGAAACGTTTGAAATCAATCTCACGGGCATAAGCACTGGCACCGGCAACGATCAGCTTCGGCTTGCACTCCATTGCCTTTCTTTCCAGCTCCTCATAATCAATAAAACCGTCATCATTTACACCGTACGGAACAATATTGAAATAACGACCGGAGAAGTTTACAGGGCTGCCGTGGGACAGATGTCCGCCATGATCCAGGTTCATACCCATAACGGTATCGCCCGCCTCAAGCATCGCAAGAAATACTGCCATATTGGCCTGAGCACCGGAATGCGGCTGAACATTGGCATAATCACAGCCAAACAGCTTTTTCGCACGCTCGATCGCCAGCGTCTCCACCACGTCCACACATTCACATCCGCCGTAGTAACGCTTTCCCGGATAACCTTCCGCATACTTATTGGTCAGAACCGTTCCCATCGCCAGCATCACCGGCTCAGAAACAATATTCTCGGAAGCGATCAGTTCCAGATTTCTTCTCTGTCTGCCAGCCTCCGCTTCGATCGCTGCACCAACTTCACTGTCGTACTCTGAAATAAGTTTCATGATCTCATTTACCATCTGTGTTCCTCCTTAGCAAATTTTATAATTCTTGATCACGACCTGTAATGTTCTGTTTCCATTATACTCGTTTACGTCCGGATAGTAAATAATATCCAGCCATTTTCTCCCGTTCAGTTCCTGCAAAAACGAGTCTCCGTCGGTAAATAATAACCCCTCCATCACCATGCCGGATTCGGTCACAAGGCTCATTTTTACCAGATTTCGATTGCGTCCCAGAACTCTGCTGTTTCGAACATAAAGTTTTTTCTGTGCAAATTGCGGTTTTTCATTTCCTTGTCCAAACGGTTCCAAAAGTGCCAGTTCACCCACAAGTTTCTCACTGACATACTCAAGGGGAAGCGGCACATCGATCCATACCTTAGGAACAAAATCTTCCTCTGTCAGATTCGCATTCTCATTGAGTCTTCTGCGAAACTCCGCAATATCCTTTTCTTCAATAGACAGACCGGCCGCCATGGGATGACCTCCAAATTTGGGAAGCAGATCGGACACTTCGGTCAAACCTTGAAACATATGGTACTGTTCTATGGATCGGCCTGACCCTTTCACCCGCTCCTCACCGCGCGTCAGCACAATCGAAGGTTTGTGAAACCGTTCTCTGACGCGTCCGGCAATAATACCAGCCAGCGATTCATGACACTCCGGCAGAAATACGACCAAAACCTTATCCTGTGGATAAAGCTCTTCCACCTGACGGACAGCCTCCTCCTCACCGGCTTTCGTCATGTCTTTTCGCAGATCATTCAACTCCTTCAGTTCCTCCGCCAGCCGATCCGCTTCATTTTCATCCTGTGACAACAGCAAGCGCAGCGCAATTTTTGCAGACTGAAGCCGTCCTCCTGCATTCAGACACGGTCCAATCACAAATCCAATATGATATGCGCTGAGTGCAGTGATATCCAGTCCTGTTTTCTCCACCAGCTTGCGAAGTCCCAGATTTTTCGTCAAGGCCATCCTGCGCAAACCGTACTTAACAATGATCCGATTTTCATCCTGCAAGCGCATCACATCACCGACAGTTGCAATCGCTGCAACTTCCAAGAGTTCCTTCCATTCTCTGTCAGGCACATTTACCGCCCGATAAAGTTCCCGGATCACTTTATAAGCCACCACTGCACCACAGATTTCCGGAAATGGATAGGAACAGTCTTCCTGCTTCGGGTTTATCACTGCATCCGCCGGCGGCAAGATCTGTCCGGATTCCCCCACCGGAACCTCATGATGATCCGTCACCACTACTGTCATTCCCATTTCTTTCGCCAATGCGATTTCTTTCGAGGCAGAAATACCATTGTCGCATGTGATGATCGTATCCACGCCATCCACTGCTGCCTGCCGGATGATCCCTTCGTTAATTCCATATCCGTCTTTGATACGATCCGGAATCTCATAATCAATCAGATGTTCTACACCATCCAAAGCCCTCGCAGCACGTCTCAGTCCCACATACAAAAGATAAGTGGAACACACTCCGTCAATATCATAATCACCAATAATCCGGATTTTCATTCCGCTTTTCAGCTTGTCGGTCAGAATCTGCACTGCCTTTTCCATGTCTTTCATCAGACCGCCGTCATACAGCTCGTCCACCGTCCCATATAGGTAACGACGCATATCCTCTTCTGTTTCAAGACCTCGGTTTCGCATAATCCGGACCGCTACCGGACTCACTCCCAATGCAGCTGACAATCCCTGGAAATCGGCTCTCTTTGTCTGTAACATCCAGACTTCTTTCTTGTTCATTTTAGTCTCTGCTCCGTTCTAGATGTGAAGACGGCTGTTTTCTTCCGCTGCGTCTTCAATCACACGTCTCACATTTTTCAGATATCGCACGATCTCTTCACTCTGGGCAATCCCATCTGTGTCCACAACCCACTCACCACAGCTTCCTTCTTCGTCTTCAAAAAAAACGATTTCCAGATCTTCTGCAATATCACCGAGCACATCAAACAGTGCATCCAGATTGTTTCCGTAATAATCCGGGAAACCAAACTTTTCTTTCAAGTACACATGTACCGCTTCTTTGCTGTAGCACTGGCTAAAATCCAGTTCAATCTTCTTCATATCCATTCTCCATCCTGTCATTCCGCATTATTCCACCGGATATAACTGTTCAAAGGACTCATAATGATCCCCCGTGTAAAAAATCAGCCCGTCGTTGGAATACACGATTCGCTCCGCGCCGCGATTTCCCTTCACATAATTGATATCGCACTCGTAATACTTACGGCCTTTGGCCTCCGGAAGCAGCCCTTCATAATTTCCAAAACGACTGCCGCCAATGCTCATGCCAGGCGCGACCACATGCAGCTGTCCTGCCTCACCCTGCTTCTTTTTCCAGCCAAGTTCTTCCGCTTCATTCTTAGAGATAAAATTTGACGGAAGTTTTCCATAGGTGTGAATATAGAGAGCGACTTCTTCCTTTGAGGTATAATGCCCGTCCTCATCGATTACCGGCTCCTCTTTATCTGCCTCTGTTTCTATTTCTGTTTCTATTTCTTCAGTAGGGCTCTGACTTTCTGACGATAATTCGGTTACAGATGGCGTAACATCGTTTTCTATCTCACTCTCCTTCTCCAAGGCTTCTGCAACCTCTAAAACTCCAATTGCAACATCCAGCGCAGTTTCCACATCCTGGCTGCTGCAGCCAACCAGTCCGGTCAAGACCAGCACAGCTGCCAACAGCGTAAATACCCATCTTGACATCAAATTTTTGATTTTCTCCATCTTTTTAATTCCTCCTAAAGCACAAATCGCCCGACTGCACACGCAGCCGGGTGACAGTTATCTATCTGTTATTTTATCATCGTCAATCCGTTTAAGCAAATACTTTCCAATGAAGAACAACGAGTGCGCCTTGGCACATACAGGGTCTTTCCTGTAAATCAAAAAAGGCACCTGCCTAAGCAGATGCCTTATCATGCGCCAGAGAAGATTCGAACTCCCGACACTACGGTCCGTAGCCGTATGCTCTATCCAGCTGAGCTACTGACGCATTCCTTGAGGTTGTCTGTGTGACTCACTCAACAGAGCATATAATACACCAAGATTCCGATTCTGTCAACACTTATTTTTAAAATTTTTTCTTTTTTTCAAAAAATTGATTAATTGGAAAACCGGGCGAAGTTTCCCACGCCCGGTCGTTTTTCTCTCGATTCTTACCAGATTTCCGGTTTCAGATCTGCCGGAAGCGGATTCGGATAGGTCTCTCCTTCCAGCTCCTCCAGCCAATCAGCCTTCGCCTGCTGTACCAGCTCCGGTTTCATAAGAAGTTCTGCACCAATACATGCCAGAATCTTCGCAGCTGCCAACATACCCTTATGAGCAATCGACGATTTACCCTGCGCCGTCGCCTGCCAGGAGTGAAGCGCGGTTCCGGCAGCATAACAGTTTGTATAAACATGTCCGGTTGGAACCACCCAGCTTACATCTCCCACGTCCGAAGAACCGCCTCCTCCGAATCGACTGTTGCGGTCTACAATGAAATCCCACATTGGAGTTTCCAGCAATTCTTTCTTTCGATCCTTGCCGCTAATTTCAGCTGCAGTCGATTTCAGCCCATCTTTGTCCAGACTTGTGATCACATTCTGAAACTTCTTAGCGTACTCCAGTTCTTCCTCCGTATAACCGATCGGAATCACTTTTTCCAGGTTCTCCTGAATCAAA
Organism: Lachnospiraceae bacterium; assembly: GCA_017435025.1. Next base: position 6,997 of record JAFSFU010000269.1, read on the forward strand.
TCATTCAATGTCTCATTATTAATAATATCGGAATACGCTGCCACCTGCTTGATATCCACAGTTGTACCGGTGATCAGCGCTGCACCTTTCGCAATATCACACATGCGATCATACAGCTGTTTTACCTGTGTTACCTTCGGTGAACGGATCGCATAAAGGATCTGAGCCTCAGAAGGAATTACATTCGGCGCAATACCACCGGTATTGGTGATCGCGCCGTGCACACGAGCCGCATCGATCATATGCTCACGCATAAAATTTACGCCAATGTCCATCATCTCAACTGCATCCAGCGCTGAGCGCCCCAACTCCGGTGCTCCGGCAGCATGGGAAGAGATTCCATGGAAAGTAAAGAATGCACGGAAGTTTGCCAAATGGAATCCGCCCTTCATAACCTTGTTCATCGTATACGGATGCCAAGCCAAAGCGATATCACAATCGTTAAAATATCCGTCACGCACCAGATACGCTTTTCCGCCCGCATTTTCCTCTGCCGGACATCCATAGTATCGGATAGTGCCTTTCAGCTGATTTTCTTCCATATAAATTTTCAGTGCATCAACTGCAGCCACAGCACCGGTACCAAGAAGATGATGACCACAGCCATGTCCATTGTTCTTACCTTCTATCGGACAACGCTCTGTTTTATCTGCCTCCTGCTGGAGCGCAGACAGAGAGTCGAATTCACCGAGAAATGCAATTACCGGCTTGCCGCTTCCATACTCTGCAATAAATGCCGTTTCTTCGCCAGCCAAATCTGCCTTTACTGTAAAACCACGACTTTTTAAATATTCCTGCTGTAATACAGAAGACTCATATTCCTGAAATCTTGGTTCCGCATATTCCCAGATTTTATCACTCATATCCGTATATGTCTGCTTTTTTTCTTCAATCAGATCGATCAATCTATCCTTAAAATTCATTCTTCTTTCCCCCACCTATTGAATCTGTCTGCCTATCATCCATTACCAGATTTCCGGCTTAGCCTCCTTCGGAAGCGGATTCGGATATACCTGACCATCCAGCTCCTCCAGCCAGCAGGCTTTCGCCTTATCTACCTTCTCCGGGTTCAAAAGAAGATCTGCTGCGATACAAGCCATTACCTTGGAAGCCACAAGCATTCCCTTATGCGCAATGCTGGATTTACCCTGTGCGGTTGCCTGCCAGGAATGAAGAGCTGTACCCGCTGCGTAACAGTTCGTGTAAACATGTCCGGTCGGAACCACCCAGCTTACATCACCCACTTCAGTGGAACCGCCGCCGCCAAAACGACTATGTCTGTCAACAATGAAATCCCACATCGGCATTTCCAAAAGTTCTTTCTTCTTATCTTTTCCGCCAATCTCCGCAGCGATGGCCTTCAATCCTTCTTTATCAAGATCCGTGATCACATTCTGGAATTTCTTTGCATACTCCAACTCCTCTTCTGTATAGCCAACCGGAATCAGATTCTCAAGGTTTTCCTGAATCATATCATTCAAATACTCATTATTAACCAGATCAGAATATGCTGCTACCTGCTTGATGTCCACCGTTGTTCCTGTGATCAATGCAGCTCCTTTGGCGATGTCACACATTCTCGCAAACAACTGCTGAACCTGTGTGATCTTCGGAGCGCGGATCGTATAGATTACCTGAGCTTCAGACGGGATTACGTTCGGAGCAATGCCGCCACTGTTTGTGATCGCACCATGCACTCTGGCCGCATCAATCATATGTTCACGCATAAAGTTCACGCCGATATCCATAACCTCAACTGCATCCAATGCAGAACGTCCCAACTCCGGTGCTCCGGCTGCATGGGAAGAAATTCCATGAAACGTAAAGAATACCTGGAAACTTGCCAGATGGAATCCACCCTTCATAACCTTATTCATTGTATACGGATGCCATACAAGAGCGATATCACAATCATCAAAGTAACCATCACGAACCAGGAATGTCTTACCGCCGGAATTCTCCTCTGCCGGACATCCATAATAGCGGATCGTTCCACCAAGCCCATGTTTCTCCATATAGGTCTTCAGAACATCCACAGATGCAACCGAACCGGTGCCAAGAAGATGATGTCCGCAGCCATGACCGTCTGTCATTCCTTCAATCGGACAGCGCTCGGTTTTATCTGCTTCCTGCTGAAGTGCAGACAACGCATCAAACTCACCTAGAATACCAATGACCGGCTTGCCGCTTCCATATTCTGCGATAAAGGCAGTCTCCATGCCTGCAAGATTCGCTTTCACACGAAATCCTTTTTTCTCCAGATATTCCTGCTGTAATTTTGAAGATTTGTACTCCAGCAAACGCGGTTCCGCATATCCCCAGATCACATCACTCATCTCAATATACTCATTGCGGCGTTCTTCAATCAATGTATGAATCTCGTTTTTAAATGCTGCTCCCATCATCAAATACCCTCCCTCAATTATCATGAAAATTTTAGCCGTTTTACATTGGGTCTATTTTATCATATTTCGAGATGGGTCTCAAGGACAGGCAATTGAATTATCGAAATTCATATCCTAATCTTAACGTGATAACAGAATCTTCTTCTACAATTTCTGTGTTCTTAAAAATATAATTCTGGATTACATATTTCAAACAATCCTTTACCTTCGGATTATCGCGGATCTGCGGGAGTGTCTGTTCCCAAAATTCACGAATCTCTCCTCCGGAAGTTAACTTTGGCATTGGTAATCCGGCCTGTGCGTAGGCCATTCCAATCGCACATGTCAATTCCATAGCGTTCACCAAACGTGCCGGATTCTCAAAAATACGTGTCTTAATATCAACTGACATTGGAATCAAACTATGTACCATAGAGTCCCTTCCTTTTCAAATATCGAAATTTTTATAAAACAAAAAGAGTCTTGATTACTCAAGACTCTTTCAGATGCCGGTGACCGGACTTGAACCGGTACGGGGTTGCCCCCGAGGGATTTTAAGTCCCTTGCGTCTGCCTATTCCGCCACACCGGCAAACGCGATAACTCTTTCGAGTTATCAGTGGGGCCTACAGGGCTCGAACCTGTGACCCTCTGCTTGTAAGGCAGATGCTCTCCCAGCTGAGCTAAGACCCCAAACGTTATTGAATTTTTAAGGAAGCACTTGCGTGCAGCGACCCGGAAGGGGTTCGAACCCTCGACCTCCGCCGTGACAGGGCGGCGCTCTAACCAGCTGAGCCACCGGGCCATA
>JAFSFU010000270.1 GCA_017435025.1 Lachnospiraceae bacterium
AGCAATAAATGCGGGGCAGATCAAGACCGGTGCTCCATGCCGTTCTGAGCGTGTATCGAAATACAATGAATTGCTTCGAATTGAAGAAAAAATTAACGGAGATTCCGGGAAATAAAGGTTGTATTTCGGAAAAAACTGTGTTATGATTACTGTGTTTGTGGACAGGAGGTGTAAGTGATGTTAAGAATCCTTTTAACAATTGTATTCGTTATCTTATGTATTGCAATGGTTGTATTGGTATTAATGCAGGAAGGCAAATCTGCAGGTCTTGGCGCTATCAGCGGTGCTGCAGAGAGCTACTGGGGAAAGAATAAAGGACGTTCTATGGAAGGTAAGCTGGAAAATCTTACAAAGATTGGCGCAGTTCTTATCTTTGTTCTTGCTCTGGTATTAAATTTAAACTTCTAAAACAACGATGTCGAACACTCTTGCATGATTACGCAAGAGTGTTTTTTGCATCATAGCCGACTTTTTTCGATTAATTACGAGACACCACTTGTTCAGCCAAGAGAGGAGTAAAATGGCAGATAATCGTTTTCAGGAGAGGAAGGACCTGATCCTGGCTCTGATGAATGAAAAAGAATACGTACCGATGAAGATCAAGGAGCTGGCGATTCTTATGGATGTTCCGAAAGAGAATCGAGAGGAATTGAAACAGGTACTGGATGCACTGCTGGCAGAAGGAAAAATCAGTGTGTCAAAAAAAGGAAAATATGCGAAGGCAGAATGCTTTGCTCATACCGGTGTTTTCTCCGCCCATCCAAGAGGCTTTGGTTTTGTAACCATCGAAGGCAGAGAAGGGGATATTTTCGTTTCTCCTGACAAAACAAAGGACGCGATGGACGGAGATACCGTGCAGGTTGTGATCGAGGAGGAGACACGAAATCGCAAAGCGGAGGCCGTTGTTGTTAAAATATTGAAACATGCCAATGAGACTGTGATCGGCATGTTTGAAAAAAGTAAACATTTTGGATTTGTGATCCCGGATAATCCTCGTATCACAGCGGATATCTTTATTCCGGAAGGAAAAGAGATGGGCGCTGTTACGGGACATAAAGTGATCGTTAAACTGAATTCCTATGGCGGAGGAAGAAAAAATCCGGAGGGAACTGTCGTGGAGATCCTGGGACATGTGAACGACCCGGGAGTGGATATTTTGTCCATTGTCAAGGCATACGGACTTCCGGAGACATATCCCGATGATGTGATGGAGGAAGTGTCCGAGGTCCCGACATCACTTACAGAAGAAATGATCGCTGAGGAGTTGGAAAAAGGACGAATGGATCTTCGTGATGTTCCGATGGTTACCATCGATGGAGAAGATGCGAAGGATCTGGACGATGCAGTCAGTGTATCAAAAGAAATTGTAGACGGAAAAATCATGTACCATCTGGGCGTTCATATCGCGGATGTGACCCATTATGTAAAGGAGAATTCTCCGCTTGACAAAGAGGCGTTAAAGAGAGGCACCAGTGTATATCTGGTGGATCGTGTGATTCCGATGCTGCCGCATCGTTTATCCAATGGCATCTGTTCCTTAAATGCAGGTGCGGATCGTTTTGCTCTCAGCTGCCTGATGGACCTGGATGAAAAAGGAAATATTGTTGGCCACCGGATCTGCGAGTCGGTCGTACGTATTGACCGAAGAATGACCTATACAGCAGTCAGTGCGATTTTGAAAGCCAGTTATGGGCAGGAAATGGCGGAGAAGGAAGTTGAATTTGCAAGTCATTGTATGGAAGAGTACAAAGAATTTGTGCCGATGTTTCTTTTGATGGATGAAACGGCAAAGGTTCTGCGCAGCAAGAGAATGGCTCGCGGCGCCGTTGATTTCGATTTCCCGGAATGCAAGATTGTTTTAGATGACAGAGGACGTCCGAAAGAGATTAAGCCGTATGAACGCAACGATGCTAATATGCTGATCGAGGATTTCATGCTGGCTGCTAATGAAACGGTTGCAGAAGACTATTTCTGGCAGCAGATTCCGTTTTTATATCGAACACATGAAAAGCCGGACGAGGAAAAGATCAAACGATTCGGCATTTTGATCAATAACTTTGGATATTCCATTCGTCTGCAGAATGGAGAACTGCATCCAAAGGAGATGCAGAAACTTTTGGCACGGGTTGCAGGAACACCGGAAGAAGCACTTCTATCCAGACTGGCCCTTCGTTCTATGAAGCAGGCAAAATATACGACAGATTGTGTGGGACACTTTGGTCTTGCGGCCAAATATTATACCCATTTCACTTCGCCGATCCGCCGATATCCGGATCTTCAGATTCACCGGATCATCAAGGAAAATCTGCATGGAAAGCTGGATCCGAAGCGGTTGTCGCATTATGACCGAAAATTGGGAGAGGTGGCTGTCTGGACTTCTGCGAGAGAACGTCTGGCAGAAGAAGCAGAGCGGGAAACTGACAAGGCAAAGAAAGTGCAGTACATGTCCCGTCACGTGGGTGAGTTCTTTGACGGTGTCATCTCCGGTATCAACAATTACGGGTTCTATGTAGAACTTCCGAATACAGTGGAAGGTATGGTACGATTGTCGGATCTGAATGGTGATTATTTTGTGTTTGACGAAGCCCGCTATGAACTTGTAGGTGAGAGAACGAGACGAAAGTTCAAACTGGGTCAGCAGATCCGGGTACAGGTGGTTGCTGTCGATCGGTTTATGAAGACCATTGATTTTATGCCTTTAAAGAGTTTTTAGGGGAGGATAACAATATGGGGAAGAGCAGCGGTACAAAATTGATTGCAAATAATAAGAAAGCGTTTTATGATTATTTTATCGATGATAAATTTGAATGTGGTATCTGCCTGGCAGGAACGGAGGTAAAGTCTCTGCGCATGGGTAAATGCAGCATCAAGGAATCGTTTGTTCGTATCATCAACGATGAAGTGATGATCCTTGGCATGCACATCAGCCCATATGAGAAGGGAAATATCTTTAATAAGGATCCGCTTCGTGACAGAAAGCTTTTGATGCATCGATATGAGATCAACAAATTGAAAGGTAAGATTCAGGAAAAAGGCTATACTCTGGTTCCGTTACAGGTGTATTTTAAAGGCAGTCTTGTAAAAGTGGAGATTGGTCTGGCCCGCGGTAAGAAGAGCTATGATAAGCGTGAAGATATCGCAAAGAAGGACCAGAGAAGAGAGCTTGAGAAAGAGTTCAAAGTAAAGAATCTGTACTAATGAAAGGGGAAGAACTATGATTCGCATTGCAATTCTGGGAGCAGGAAAAATTGCCATTACCATGGCCAATACATTGAACGGCATGAAAGAAAAAGGTGTGCGTTTTAGCTGTTATGCGATAGGTGCAAGGGATCTGGAACGTGCGGAGGCATTTGCAAAGGAATATGGCTTCGAAAAGGCATATGGATCTTATGAGGAAATGCTGGCTGATGAAAATGTGGATCTTGTTTATGTGGCAACCCCGCAT
>JAFSFU010000271.1 GCA_017435025.1 Lachnospiraceae bacterium
CCTCTTGCAAGAGCAAAACCAATGGTTTCTCCAAGGAGCAGCCAGCCGATGGTTGTAACCACTGCGATTGTGATAACGGTCGGAACAAAGATACCGGACACCTTATCTGCGACCTTTGCGATCGGCGCCTTTGTCGCTGCAGCATCGCTGACCATCTTAATGATCTGGGAAAGAGTCGTATCCTCACCAACTCTTGTCGCTTCACATCGGATAAATCCGGACTGGTTGACCGTAGCAGCAGAAACCATATCACCTACTGCCTTATCTACCGGAATACTCTCACCGGTCAGCGCAGATTCATTGACTGCACTGTGACCTTCTAAAACGATACCGTCTACTGGGATATTTTCACCTGGGCGAACCACAAACACATCGCCCTTCTTCACCTGCTCGATCGGCACTTCTGTCTCCGCACCATTGCGGATCACAACTGCTGTCTTCGGTGCCAGCTTCATCAAACTCTTCAGAGCATCCGTCGTTTTTCCTTTGGATCGCGCTTCCAGCATTTTTCCAACTGTAATCAGAGTAAGGATCATCGCAGCAGACTCAAAATAAAACTCATGCATATAGGACATGACTGATGCCATATCACCTTTTACCTGTGCATCTGTCATCATAAACAGTGCATAGGTGCTGTACACAAAGGACGCACCGGAGCCAAGCGCCACAAGCGTATCCATATTTGGGGCCTTGTGGATCAAACCTTTAAAACCACTGATAAAAAACTTCTGATTGATCACCATAACGATCGTTGTGAGCAGAAGCTGTAATAGTCCCATCGCCACATGATTTTCTGCGAAAAATTTTGGAACCGGCCATCCCCACATCATATGTCCCATAGAAAAATACATAAGGACAACTAAAAAACCGAGGGAGGAAAAAAGGCGTTTCTTTAACACCGGTGTTTCACGGTCTGCCAGGGCATCTTCTGTCATTGCCGCTCCGGAAGAACTGCCGCCGGATTCAGAAGCACCCTTCACCGACGCACCATATCCTGCATCCACAACTGCTTTTATCACCGCATCATCCGATGCCGTTCCTTCCACACCCATAGAATTCGTCAGAAGACTGACCGAACAGGAGGTAACACCAGGTACTGCAGATACAGCCTTCTCTACACGAGAACTGCATGCAGCACAACTCATTCCGGTTACTGTATATTGTACCATATTCAAATTCTCCTTCACGCTCTATTATACCCTTACGGGGTACATCTGTATTGTATCACATTCTTGTAGTTTGTCAAGACTAATTCTCCTCTTCTGCACAACCCAAAAAGGACGTCGCATATCCTAATGCGAAACGTCCTTTTCCTTGTTTCTATGTATTTATAGATCAAATAATGACAACTGGTTCGATTCCGGAAGATCTTTCAGGATTCCAAGTTCCGTCATCAGATCCGCAATGGTCTTGCTGACTTTCGTTCGATTACGGAAATCCTCTTTTGAAAGAAACGGACCATCTTTTGCTGCTTCCTCAATAGACTCCGCAGCCTTCTCTCCAAGACCGTCAATGCTGTTGATCGATGGCATCAGCTTATCTCCAAAAATCTGGAAATTTCTTGCACTAGCCTTGTAGATATCCATTGGAAGGAAATCGAAACCTCTTGCATACATCTCCTGAACAATTCGCATGTCGCGGAGTGTATCCTGCTCCTTCTTGGAAAGTGAATCGGAACGTCTCTTATAATCTGCAATGTGGCGGTCCAGTTTCTCACGTCCCAAACACATCAGTTCATAGGAAAACGCACTGGCACGAATGCTAAAGAAGGATGCGTAGTAGGCAAGCGGATAGAACACTTTGCAGTAAGCAATTCGCCATGCCATCATAACATACGCCGCCGCATGGGCCTTCGGGAACATGTATTTGATCTTTTTGCAGGACCAGATATACCAGTCCGGCACATCATGGGCCACCATCGCCTCTTCCCACTCAGGTTTCAATCCTTTACCTTTACGTACCGATTCCATAATCGTAAACGCCAGACCCTCTTCCATTCCTTTCTGAATCAGATAGACCATGATATCGTCTCGTGTACAGATGGCTGTCTGAATCGTCGCCTTTCCCTCCTGAATCAATGTCTGAGCATTGCCAAGCCACACGTCCGTTCCGTGAGCCAGACCGGCAATACGTACCAGGTCCGAGAAGTGTTTGGGCTGGGCATCGATCAACATCTGCATCGCAAAGTCTGTACCGAACTCCGGAACACCGAGAGCTCCAAGCTTACAGCCTCCGATGTCTTCCGGTGTAATGCCAAGCGCAGATGTATTCTGGAACAGACTCATAACCTCTCTGGAGTCCAGCGGGATATCCTTAACCGGATCCAGACCGATCAGATCCTGAAGCATACGGATCATGGTCGGATCATCGTGTCCGAGAATATCGAGTTTTAATAAGTTATGGTCGATGGAATGGTAATCAAAGTGTGTGGTTACCGTTTTGGTTGTCATATCATTGGCCGGATGCTGGATCGGCGTGAATGAATAGATCATCTCGCCAAGCGGAAGTACGATAATACCTCCCGGATGCTGGCCGGTAGTTCGGCGAACACCAACGCATCCCTGAACGATACGGTTGATCTCACAGTTTCTCTTTCTCTCTCCGCGCTCCTCGTAATAATTCTTTACATAACCGAACGCAGTCTTATCTGCCAGAGTACCGATCGTACCTGCACGGTAGGTCTGACCTTTTCCGAAAATAACCTCCGTGTAATCATGGGCACGGGACTGATACTCACCGGAAAAGTTTAAGTCGATATCAGGCTCTTTATCACCTTTGAATCCGAGGAATGTCTCGAACGGGATATCAAAACCGTCCTTGGTCAGCGGATTTCCGCATACCGGACAATTCTTATCCGGCATATCGCAGCCGGCCATACCGCTGAATTTTTTCACATCCTCCGAATCAAAATCGTAGTAATGACAGTTGGTACAGTAATAATGCGGACTCAGCGGATTTACCTCCGTAATACCGGACATGGTCGCCGCAAAGGAAGATCCAACTGAACCTCGGGAACCAACCAGATATCCGTCCTCGTTGGATTTCCACACCAGTTTCTGGGCAATGATGTACATAACTGCAAATCCGTTGGAAATGATAGAGTTCAGCTCTCGTTCCAGACGGTCCACAACAATCTGCGGCAAGTTCTCACCGTACATATCATGAGCGCGGTTGTAGCAAATCGTGCGAAGCTGTTCATCCGAGTCCTCGATAACCGGCGGACACTTATCCGGACGTACCGGTGCGATCAGTTCACACATATCCGCGATCATCCTTGTATTGGTAACTACCACTTCATAAGCCTTGTCGCTGCCGAGATATTCAAACTCAGCTAACATTTCGTTGGTCGTTCTGAGATATAAAGGAGCCTGATCATCCGCATCTTTAAATCCCTGTCCGGCCATCAGGATCTTTCGATAAATTTCATCTTCCGGATCCAGGAAATGAACGTCGCAGGTTGCGCAGACAGGTTTGTTAAACTGTTCGCCGAGACTTACGATCTTACGGTTGATGTTCATCAGATCTTCCACCGAATTGACTGTGCTCTTTTCATCTCGCAACATGAACATGTCATTGCCAAGAGGCTGGATTTCCAGGAAATCATAAAAGTTTACCAGCTTCTGTAATTCTGCATCGGTACCGCCCCGAAGAATTGCCTGATAGAGCTCTCCCGCTTCGCAGGCCGTTCCGATGATGAGACCTTCACGGTATTCGTTGAGCAAACTCTTTGGAATACGCGGTCTTCTTGAAAAATATTTTACATGAGACATGGACACAAGACGATACAGATTTACGCGTCCCAGATCATTCTTGGCCAAAATGATCACATGATGGGTCGGCATCTTCATAATGGCCGCATCATCTGCCTTGTTGAACTGGTTCAGCTGATCCAGATGCTCCACATCATACTGTGTCTTTAACATCTCAATAAACTTGACAAAGATATTGGCCGTCGCTTCCGCATCATCTACCGCACGGTGATGATTCTCCAGCGAAATATTCAATGCCTTGGCAACGGTATCCAGTTTATACCGGTTCAGATTTGGGAGAAGAACTCTCGCCAACGTCACCGTATCCAGAACGGTCGGATAAAATTTAAGCCCCAGCACTCCGGCATTATGGCCGATAAAACTCACATCAAAAGATGCGTTGTGAGCTACCAGCGCCGCATCCCCGACAAATTCCAGAAACTTAGGGAGGATCACATCAATTTTCGGAGCTCCCATCACCATCGAATCGTTGATTCCGGTCAGTCTCTCGATCTCAAACGGAATCGGCACATCCGGATTGACGAATTCATTAAATCGGTCAACGATCTTTCCATTTTCAACTTTCACAGCTCCAATTTCAATGATCTTATTCTTCGTCGGCGAAAATCCGGTCGTCTCGATATCGAAAACCACATAGGTGCTGTCAAGACTCTGACCTCGGGAGTTCTCTACGATCTCCTTCATATCATCAACCAGATATCCTTCAACACCGTAGATAACCTTGAAGGTGTCTCCCTTGTCCAAAGCGTGGCTCGCTTCCGGGAATGCCTGTACACAGCCGTGATCGGTGATGGCAATTGCTTCCATTCCCCACTTCTTCGCACGCTTGATGATGCTTTTGGCTTCTGAGACACCATCCATATCGCTCATCTTTGTGTGACAATGGAGTTCTACACGCTTGACAGGCGCATTGTCCTCCCTTTTAGATGTAAAATCTTCACATTTTTTTATTCCTACGATGGAACCGATCGTCAGCTCACCGTCAAATTTATCAATGGTCGTGATACCTTTCAATCGAATAAAGGCACCTTTTTTGATTGCGTTGGCTGCATCTTCTTCCTGATCTTCCCGCAGGAACAGCTTGATCGTGATACTGTCAGTAAAGTCCGTGATATCGAAGATTGTCAGTTTTCGACCGCTCTTTAATTCTCTGGTCTCCGTTGTAAGGATCTGACCGCGGATTGTAACCTCGCCGATTTCTCCGCCAATTTCACGGATTTCCGTTATATCGCCCTCGAAATCCCGGCCAAAAAGCACATCCGGATTTTCGGATTTCTTGTAAGGCATTCTGCCTTTAAATCCATCCTTCTTGAATCCTCCATCGTGGCCTTTGCTGTCACCGCCTGCATCCGCTTTGTGATTATTTCCAATCGGAGCATTGCCGAAACTCTTCTTTGTAAACTCCTTACTGCCATTGCTCTTCTTTTTGTCTGCCTGCTTACCCGATACTTCGCCACTGGATGCAGTTGCAGTCTGCTCAGGCGGCAGATATTCCGGCTGTAAATCTTCCGGAACCAGATAATCGGCTTCTGGATCAGATGCCGCAACAGGCTTCGCCTCCCACACGAACTCTGGCTTCTCTCTTTTCACCTCAACGAACTTGAAGCGCACCTCAACCGGAAGACCGCATCGCTCTACAAAAATTTTCTCAAGAATACGGCCCACTTCTCTGGAACGCTCTCGAAAAATCAGATTATCCTCCGTCGTAATCGTCATCACATCTTCTTCCTGGAAATCTACCTGTCCCTTGCGGAGAATGTTATGCTCGATCATTCCATATTGTTTAAATTCCAATAAAATACTGTCCTTGTATATATCGTACAGTTTCTTTGGCGTATACTGGGCAGAAAGTCGGTATTTCTCCTGTATTTTGACCGTGATCGGACGACCCGGGAATAACTGCTTTGCGATTCCGTCCTCCATGCTGTATATATTCTGTTTATGAATCAATCTTGGGCTGACAATATAAATGCGAAGAGAGCTTCTGTCCTTCGGCATGGTAACTTTTTCTACCATGACAAGTTTCAGAAGCTCTTTCAGTTCGTCTCCAATATGTAAGCCCGGAAATACTTCCAGAAATGGTTTTTCCATGCTTATTCCTGTTCTTTCTGCAGTTTGAGAATCTCATCCCTGAGAGCATCCAAGAGTTCTCCCTCAGGTACTTTTCTAAGAACTTCACCCTTTTTGATCAAAAGACCTTCACCAATTCCTCCGGCAATTCCAAGATCTGCCTCTCTGGCTTCGCCCGGTCCGTTTACCACACATCCCATAACAGCCACTTTGATGTTCATATCGATGCCTGCCACCATGTTTTCAACCTGGTTGGCAAGACCGATCAGATCGATCTGGGTACGGCCGCAAGTCGGACAGGACACCACTTCGATTCCTCCGCTTCGCAGCTTCAGTGCCTTCAAAATATGTTTTGCACTTTTGATCTCTTCCACCGGATCTCCCGTAAGAGAAACGCGGATTGTGTCACCGATGCCCTGGTATAAAATAATACCAAGACCAACCGATGATTTAATATTACCGGAAAGTAACGTTCCGGACTCAGTGATGCCAACATGAAGCGGATAGCGGCATTCTTTCGCGATCAGCTCATGGGCTTTGACACACATCATAACATCCGAAGATTTGATGCTCACTACAATATTGTCATAACCAAACTCTTCGATCAGTGCGATCTGCTTCTGCGCACTCTCAACGATCGCCTCCGCAGTCACTCCGCCATATTTGGCGATCAGCTCCTTTTCAAGAGAGCCGCTGTTCACTCCCACACGAATCGGTACTCCGTATGCACGAGCCGTTTCCACCACCGCCTGCACACGCTCTCTGGAACCGATATTTCCCGGATTAATGCGAATCTTATCCGCTCCACTTTCGATTGCTGCGATCGCAAGACGGTAATCAAAATGGATATCCGCCACAAGCGGAATATGAATCTGCTTTTTAATCTCACGGATCGCCGCAGCTGCTTCCATTGTCGGCACTGCCACACGAATGATCTCACAACCGGCTTCCTCGAGTTTTAAAATCTGTGCAACTGTTGCCTCTACGTCTTCCGTCTTTGTATTACACATAGACTGGATCAGCACCGGATTTCCGCCGCCAATTTTCCTGTTGCCTATCTGAATCACTTTAGTGTTATCACGAAACATAGTTACCTCCTAATACAGGATTCGTATATCATTAAAAATCACAAGAAACATCAACGCCATAAGGAGAGCCATACCGATCAGGCTAATCATTCCCTCCACTTTCTGATTTACCGGTCTTCCTGTTACCAGTTCCCACAACAGGAACACAAGGCGACCGCCGTCAAGAGCAGGAAATGGGATCAGATTCATAACGCCGAGATTCGCAGAAAAAACAACGATCAGGTTCAAAATCTGCATAATTACATAAAAAAGACCTCCCGGAGCTGCCTGCTCCACCGTCTGATCGATGATGGACACAATGCGAACCGGTCCGGCAATTTCTTCGCCCGTCAATCTGCCGCCAAACATCATTTTCAACGATTCAACAACCGAAATCACATTGTAACGCACATCTGCTACGGCATATCGAATTAAAGCCGGTATCGATTCTGCCTCCACGCGATATGCAGAAAACGATACACCCATGTAATAACGTCCGCTCTCCTGGCGCATCTGATCACCGTCAATTACGGTTTCATACGCATTCCAGACTCCGCTGCTCTCGTCCATTCTCTCATATTCAATCGCAATATCTTCTTTTTCGGTCGTCATCATATAAAGAAGGCAATCACGAGTGAGAAGCATTCTTCGTCCGCCGATCTTTGTAATCTTGTCGCCAGCCTGAAGACCGGCCGCATCCGCAGCTTCGCCGGCCGTCACATCAAGAAGAACCGGTGCATCATAACCAGCCCAGGAAATCACAAAAACTGCCGCGATCAACGCCAGAATAAAGTTGAAAATCGGGCCTGCCGCAATCACAGACATTCTCCTTAACGCCGATTTCTCGAAAAAGGAGACTCCGCAGCATCCATCTGCATATTTTTCCCGATAGGCTTTTTCTTCTTCTGTCTCTGTTTCTTCATCAAAAGATCCCAGCATCGCACAGGAACCGCCAAATGGAATCAGCTTCCATGAATATCTGGTTCCTGATTTTTTGCTCTCCCATGAGAGCAATCGTGGTCCGAATCCTACGGAAAATTCAACCACCGCTATCCCATTGAGTCTGGCCAAAAGATAATGACCAAATTCATGGAACACAACAATCACACTAAGTACAAGAAGTGCGAATATCACTTCCGCATCCACCTGCTTTCTAAATCATTAACAGCCCCATTTGGAGCGGATATACTCATAAGTCTCCTGCTCCGCTGCAAGCACTTCATCCAGGGACGGGGCCTCTATCTTTTTATGATGTCCCATGGACGCTTCGATCATATCTGTAATTTCCAGGTAAGAAATTTCACGGTTTAAAAACTTTGCTACCGCCATCTCATTGGCTGCATTGAATACAACCGGCATGGAGCCACCCATTCGTCCGGCATCGTAAGCGAGAGCGAGGCCGCGGAAATTTTCAAAATCCGGTTTGTCAAATACAATCTCCTTCATTGCCCAAAAGTCCAGTCTGTCTCCACCGAGGAATCGGCGTTCCGGATAATAGAGCGCATACTGAATCGGCAGTTTCATATCCGGAGTGCCAAGCTGCGCTACGACAGCACCGTCTTCAAACTGTACCATGGAGTGAATGATACTCTTTGGCTGAACCACCACCTGCACATCATCCATTTCCACATCAAACAGCCATTTCGCCTCCATGACTTCAAGACCTTTGTTGACCATTGTAGAGCTGTCGATGGTAATCTTGCGTCCCATCGCCCAGTTCGGATGTTTGAGTGCATCCTCAAGCTGTACATGCTTCATCTGTTCCCTGGTCCATCCACGGAACGGACCGCCGGAAGCGGTCAAAAGAATCTTATCTATTTTATTCCCGTGCTCCCCGTTTAAGCACTGGAAAATTGCACTATGTTCACTGTCCACCGGAAGAAGACGAACGCCCTTTTCCTTTACCAGCGGAATAATCAAATGTCCCGCTGTAACCAGTGTTTCTTTATTGGCAAGTGCAATGTCTTTTCCTGCATGGATCGCTGCCATTGTCGGGCGGATTCCGATCATACCTACCACCGCTGTCACAAGGATCTCATATCCCTCCATCACAGCAATTTCCATCAGACCGTCCATTCCGCTTACAATTTTTGTCTTTGTATCAGCAACACGAACTGCTAATTCTTTCGCCTTCTCTTCTTCCCACACGCCACAGATATCCGGTCCAAATTCACGGATCTGGGATTCCAGCATCTGGATATTGCTTCCGGCGGCAATCGCTGCCACTCGGATATCTCCGTTTGCACGAACCACTTCCAGTGTCTGAGTTCCGATCGAACCGGTCGAACCAAGGATCGCTATCGTTTTCATTTATCATCCACTCCTTTATCTGAGTCCCATATACAAGACCGCAAAGTAGATTGCCGGTGCCGTAAAGATCATACTGTCGAAACGGTCCAGAATTCCACCATGGCCCGGAATCAGATTACCGTAATCTTTAATATCATGATTTCTCTTGATCGCAGATGCGGCCAGATCTCCAATCTGAGAAATGACACTAGCAATGGCACAGGCTGCCGCACAGATCAACGCCGGATTGGAAACAAATCCCATACGGGACCCTAACAAGTTGCCGAACAGAAAACCGAGAAGGGCTGCACCGGCCACACCGCCGATTGCACCTTCCACCGACTTCTTCGGACTCAGTTTCGGTGCCATTTTATGCTTTCCAAAGAGCATACCTACACAATACGCACAAGTATCACAGCCCCAGGAGCTGATAAGGATCAGCCAGACAAGAAACTCTCCGTCCGGCATATTCCGTACCTGGTACAGGAAAGAAAGCATAACTCCTACATAAAAAATACCGAAAAATGCCAGCGTAATCTGTTCCGTACCATATTTCGGGAACGTGATCACATAAGCAGTCATCATCAGCATCAGAGAGGATACCAGAAGCAGTGTAACAAACTGATTTCCCTCGATCCATAAAATTCCATAATATGCCAGAATTGCCAGATAACCGATCACACCCGGAAGTTCCTTTTCAATTTTCATTACGCGGTATAACTCATAAAGTCCCACGAGCGAAACAGCCATAGACAGCAGAAACAGGAATGTACCTCCCTGGATCAGTGCAAATGCAGCTACGATCACTAAAAAAATACCGCTTACCAATCTGGTCGCAAACATAACCTCACCTCTTATTTCGTTTCCGTTTTCACGCCACCGAAACGACGGTCTCTCTTATTATACTGGCGGATCGCCTCCAGCAATTCATCACGATTAAAATCCGGCCACAGACAATCGGTCACATAAAGCTCTGCATATGCCAACTGCCAGAGAAGGTAGTTAGAGAGACGCAGCTCACCGCTGGTGCGAATCAAAAGATCCGGATCCGGGATATCGGCAGTATCGAGATAAGAGGCAAATCCAGCCTCTGTAAGTTCATCCGGATTCAACTTGCCGGAAGCTGCATCTGCAGCAATCTTTCTCGCAGCACGGGTGATCTCATCACGACCGCCGTAGTTTACTGCAATAACAAACGTCAGACCTGTATTATCTTTAGTCTGCTCTTCCAACTGATTGATACCCTCTATAATATCCGGCGCAAACCGGTTTCTTTCGCCAATCATTTTCACGCGAACATTGGATTCTGTTGCGATCTTTAACAAACGCTTTGTGTAGAAGCGGAACAGCTGCATCAAAGCACCAACCTCTTCTTCCGGGCGTTTCCAGTTTTCTGTTGAAAAACCATATACAGTCAGATAGCGGATGCCCAGTCTCGCTGCATCCTCAACGATCTGCTCTACCGTTTCACATCCCTTTTTATGTCCCATCTGTCTTGGGAGTCCTCTTTTTTTCGCCCAACGGCCGTTACCATCCAAAATCAATGCCACATGGGCCGGAATTCTCAAATTATCTTCCATATTGATCTCCTATGATTAAAGTAATTGCGATTCAATACCGCAATGTGAAACAGGGGCAAGTATCCCTGCCCCTGCATTTTTCTCTTATACAGTAAGAATTTCCTTTGTCTTGTTTTCTACAGCCTTGTCTACCTTCTCGATAGCCTTGTCTGTAATCTTCTGCATCTTGTCAGTGGAATCCTTTAACTCGTCTTCTGTGATTTCGTCATTCTTTTCCATCTTTTTGAATGTATCGTTCGCGTCACGACGGATGTTACGGATTGCAACCTTTGCATTCTCACCTTTCTTCTTAACATCCTTAGCGAGTTCTTTACGTCTGTCCTCTGTCAGTTCCGGGAATACAAGACGGATACAGGAACCGTCGTTGTTCGGGTTAATACCGAGATCAGAAGTCTGGATTGCCTTCTCGATTGCTTTTAATAAGCTCTTTTCCCACGGCTGAATCACGATGATTCTTGCTTCCGGAACAGAGATATTACCAACCTGCTGGATCGGAGTCGGGGAACCATAGTAGTCAACTTTAATTTTGTCCAGTACATGCGGGTTTGCACGGCCTGCACGGATAGATGCGTACTCGTTCATAAGAGAATCCAGAGTTTTATCCATCTTCTCTTCATACATTTTTAAAGTCTCTTTCATATAACCCTCCTGTTATTCGGCCGTTACGATCGTGCCGTTAATTTTACCCTGCATTGCATTCGCAATACCATTTTCTTCATTCAGTGAGAAAACTGCCATAGGCATTTTATGCTCCATACACATAATGGAAGCTGTAAGATCCACAACAGCAAGCTTTTTGTCGATCACTTCCTGAATGGAAATCTTATCATATTTCTTCGCATCCGGATTTACCTTCGGATCGCTGTCGTATACGCCATCGATTGCCTTAGCAAGAAGGATACAATCCGCTTCCATCTCGATCGCACGTAAAGTGATCGTTGTATCGGTAGAGAAATACGGATGTCCGATACCTCCGGCAAAGAATACAACCATTCCCTTTTCAAAATATTTATTGGCACGATCCTTGGAAAACAGTTTTGTCATAGAACCGCACTCAAACGGTGTAAGAATCTGAGTCATCATTCCGGCATTGCGGAAGATTTCAGATACATAAATACAGTTCATAACGGTAGCAAGCATACCAATTTGGTCCGCCTTTGTACGGTCGATCGCATCACTTGTACGACCGCGCCAGAAATTACCGCCGCCGATTACTACACCTACCTGCACACCTGCGTCCACGGATAATTTTACCTGTCTGGCAACCTCTTTGACTGTATCTTCATCGAAACCGGTCTTCTTCGGGCCGGCCAGAGCTTCACCGCTCAATTTAAGAAAAACTCTCTTCATCTCCATGTGTTCACAATCTCCTATGTAGGTTTTAACATCTGGCAACATTATATCATACTTTGGCTAAAATGCCAACCAGAATAAAACGCCGGAACGATTGCTTGTCCCGGCGTCTCCAATTGTCTCAATTAGTAGTTCTGAGCATTCACTTCAAAGAAGCTCTTCGGATGTGCGCATACCGGACATAATTCCGGAGCTTTCTTACCTACTACAAGGTGACCGCAGTTTCTGCACTTCCACATCACTTCATCAGACTTCTCAAATACGCTCTTCATTTCAACATTGTTTAAGAGTTTTAAATATCTCTCTTCGTGATGTTTCTCGATCTCTGCAACCATACGGAATTTTGCTGCGATCTCAATAAAACCTTCTGCTTCGGCTTCTTCTGCGAATGTCTTATACATATCTGTCCACTCGTAGTTCTCACCTTCTGCTGCATGCTTTAAGTTCTCTGCAGTATTTCCAATCTGCTTTAACTCTTTAAACCACATTTTGGCATGCTCTTTTTCGTTATCTGCTGTTTCCTGGAAGAGAGCCATAATCTGCTCATAACCCTCTTTTTTTGCCACACTTGCAAAATAAGTATATTTATTTCTCGCCTGAGATTCTCCTGCGAATGCTGCCCATAAATTCTGTTCAGTTTTGCTTCCCTTTAATTCCATAAAATATTCCCTCCATGAAATAGAATTTTGTGATTTCATTTTAAGGTTATTATTAACAACTGTCAATCCATTTTATACAATTTTTGTGAAATTTCAGTTATTTTTAATATTTCCCTCGTGTTCCTTACAGCAATTCAAGCAGTGCATGGACATCATCTTCTTTTGTTGCCCAGCTGGTAGCAAAACGGATCGCTGTGTGATCCTCGTCTACCTTTTCCCATGTGCTGAACGCAACCTGCTTCTTAAGATCATTGTATTTCTCGTTGTCGAGAATAATAAACTGCTGGTTTGTCGGAGAATCAAGGAGCAGCTTATATCCCTTTGCAAGCACACCGGCTTTTAAGATATTTGCCATACGGATCGCATGGCGGCTGATCTCCATATACAGATCATCCGTAAATAAAGTATCGAACTGAATACCAACAAGACGGCCTTTTGCAAGAAGCGCGCCATGCTGTTTTACTGTTGTAAAGAAGTATTTCGGAGCTTTCTTCGTGAACACCACAGCCTCACCGCAGAGTGCTCCAACCTTTGTACCGCCGATATAGAATAC
>JAFSFU010000272.1 GCA_017435025.1 Lachnospiraceae bacterium
ACACCAACAGGCGCCTCTATTTATATATCGTTGCAAGTTACCTTGCACCTCAAATCAAAAAATCCCCAGAAAGTCTCCTTCAAAACTTTATGGGGAATGCGGTTTGTTTATTCTACTTCAATCAGCTCATACTCTCTGGAACCGTAGCCAAGCTCTGCTGCGGCCTCGATTGTATGCACACCATTTCTGGAATTGATTCTCTCTAAGAGGTGGTCTTTGCCCGGGTCCTCACTTGCATTTACAAGGTCGATACAAGCCTGATCGATGGCGATCGGGTCAAGAGATACTAAGATACCAATGTCTTTGATGCACGGATCTTCTGCTTTTGCACAGCAGTCGCAGTCAACGGACATGTTCTTCATTACGTTTACGTAGATCAGGTTGCCCTTGAAGTAATCGATGACGGAACCTGCTGCATCTGCCATGGACTCTAAGAAGGAATCATGGTCTGCTGTCCAGATTTTCTCAGGCTCGCCTGCGCCGTGGATGTATGCTTTACCGAAGGAAGAAGCGACACCGATGGATAACTGCTTGAGTGCTCCGCCGTAACCGCCCATCGGATGACCCTTAAAGTGGGAAAGCACTACCATAGACTCATATTTTGCAGTGTTCTTACCAATATAGTTTTTCTTGATCACTTTTCCGTTCGGAATCTCTAATTCGATGTCCGGACCTTCTGCGTCAAGAAGATCGAAGTTAAGTAGCGGCTCCAGCCGTGAGCTTCGATTGCCTTTACGTGCTTTTCCGTTGTGTTTCTCTGACCATCATAAGCTGTGTTACACTCAGTCACAACGCCGCCAACGTGCTCAATGATCGGTTTCCAAAAATTCGGTCTTAAGAAGTTCTGGTTGCCCGGCTCGCCGGAATGTACCTTGATCGCAACTTTGCCCGGTAATGGTTTCTCAACTAATTTGTACAGTTCAAGAACTTTTTCCGGTGTGATTGTTTTTGAGAAATAAACTTTGGATTTCATAGTATATTTACCCCTTTCCCTTTATGAGACATTCGATATTTCGTGCGCTATTTCTACCGCTCCGAATCGGAGACACAGCTTACTTACCGAAATAGTCTTTGATTTCCTGCATTCTCTGCACCTGATTCACGTGGAACGGGCATGTTGAATTGCAGTGACCGCAGCCGACACAATCTTCTGCATGTTTGTTTAGCTGCATATAATGATCTTTCGCCATGAGGTCACCAACGCAGGCAAGATCATAATATTTGTTGATCAGACCTACATTCAGACCTGCCGGACACGGCTGGCAATGGTTGCAGTATACGCAGACACCTTTCGCATCCTGCGGTGCCAGTGTACCTAGAACGGAATAATCTTTTTCTTCCGGAGATGCCTTTAAAAACCCGAGCACACGCTTCAGATCCTCGCGGTTTCTCACACCCGGAAGTGTTGTAAGAACACCTGGCTTATCTAAAGCATACTGTAAACACTGGTATTCTGTCAATGCATGTTTTAACGGAGATGTCTCAGCTTTCAAAAGCTTTCCGCCTCCAAACGGCTTCATAACAGATATTCCGACTCCCATAGATTCACATCTGCGATACATGGCCATTCTCTCGTCCACTTCGCCGTACGCGTAATCACCATGACGGTAATCATACGCCGGATTGATACTGAACATCAGCATATCCAAAACATCCAGATCCAAAAGTCGGTTTACAATTGCCGGAGTATGGGATGAAAGTGCGATATGGCGAACCACGCCCTGTTTTTTCATTTCCTTAATATAGTCCAGGACACCGCCATGAATGATCTGCTCCAATACATTCATCTCATCGACACAGTGTACAAAACCAAAATCCACATAATCAGTCTTTAGTGATTTCATCTGCCAGTCAAAGCCACGTTTTACTGCCTCCAGTTCATTGGTACGGCTGTACTCGCCACTGCTGTAATCCGGACCAAAATGTACCTGCAAATATACCTTGTCGCGGCATCCTGCGATCACATCTGTGAACGCCGTAAACGGAACTGCATCGCCTGCTGCCAGATCAAAATAGTTGATTCCATTTTCAATCGCCATCTCTGCAGTTTTTGCACACTCCAATGCGCCTCCCTGCCCAATTGAACTGGTTCCGATGCCAATGATACTGATTTCCTCTGTTCCTCTTTGTAATCTGCGATACTCCATATGATACCTCCGATTTTTACTTGAAACACATGTCACACAGACTGTTTGATTCAGCCATGTCAACATATCCTCCTTGCATTCATGCTAAAGATATTATATCATTAAAGTAAACTTTAAAGTCAAGAGGTATCAAACTATGTATACAATCAAAGAAGTATCGGAAATGTTCCACATTCCTACCACCACGTTGCGCTATTATGACAAAGAGGGATTGCTCCCTTATGTTGAACGCAAAGAATCCGGATACCGAAGTTTTTCTGAAACCGATATCCAAATGCTCCGTGTCATCGAATGTCTGAAAAAGTCGGGTATGTCAATTAAGGAGATCCGGCAGTTTGCCGACTGGGTTCAGATGGGCGATGCTTCGATCAAGGAGCGGCTGGAAATGTTCCGGAATCGTAAACATGCCGTCGAACAGCAAATGGAAGAATTGAAAAAGACATTAGAACTGATCGAATACAAATGTTGCTACTATGAGACCGCACTGGCAGCCGGCACCGAAGATATCCATAAAGAGGCCAACGGTGCCGACGGACGTTCTAAAGAATGTCAACAGTTACTGGATTCCTGCTGCTGATCAGTTTCGTCTTTGTATCTTCATGATGGTCTTTACCAGTTCCGACAACTGTTCTGCGATAATGCCTCGTTTTTTCTCATCCGTTGCCAGCATCTTGATATACCGGCCAAACTGCTTCGGATGAACCAGATCC
>JAFSFU010000273.1 GCA_017435025.1 Lachnospiraceae bacterium
GTGTCCCGTACGATTCAAAAACTGGCTCAGGAACATGGATGTACCGTCATCACAACCCCGCACGATACATATACAACAGCCAGACTGATCAACCAGTCCATGCCGATCAGCTATTTCATGTCACAGAACAATCTGATCACATTCTCTGATGAGGATTATCTGGATGATATTCGTGATACGATGGCCAGTCTTCGTTACCGCGATTTCCCGATCCTCAATGCGGATGGCAAATACGTGGGTATGATTTCCAGACGTAATCTCTTAGGTGCAAAAGGAAAACAGATCATTCTTGTTGACCATAATGAAAAATCTCAGGCAGTAAAAGGTATGGAAACGGCGGATATTTTAGAGATCATCGACCACCACCGCCTTGGTACTGTTGAGACTATGTCCCCGGTATTCTTCCGCAACCAGCCTCTTGGATGTACGGCAACGATCATTTATCAGATGTATCAGGAAAATGATGTGGTGATCGACCGCACAACAGCAGGACTTCTCTGCAGTGCGATCATCTCCGATACGTTGCTGTTCCGTTCTCCGACCTGCACTCCGGTAGATAAGGCAGCAGCGGAAGAACTGGCAGAGCTGGCCGGAATCGATCTGGAAGAATATGCGAAGAAGATGTTCTCTGCGGCCAGTGACTTGCGAGGAAAGTCTGACGAAGATATTTTCTATCAGGACTTCAAGCGTTTCTCTGTAGGAAAATCTGTGTTTGGCATTGGCCAGATCACTTCCATGGACTCTGACGAGTTGGAGGAACTGAAGGAGCGAATGAAAGTATATGCTGAGAAGGCAAGAAAACAGCTGAAGATCGATATGATGTATTTTATGCTGACCAATATCCTCACAGAGACAACCGATTTGATCTGCATGGGACCTGGTGCGGACCAGTTGATCTACAATGCGTTCCATATGGAGGATGAGGATATCCAGCAATATAAAGAAATTCAGCATATCATCCATCTGCCGGGCGTTGTTTCCAGAAAGAAGCAGCTGGCACCGCAGATTATGATGGCGCTGCAGCAGTAAGGAGAGACTATGAGTAAACGCCAATTCAAGGCAGGTAATATGTTATATCCGGTACCGGCGGCCATGGTATCCGTGGCAGATAATGAGGGCAATGCCAACATCATTACGGTGGCATGGACGGGTACAGTTTGTACCAATCCACCGATGCTTACCATCAGTGTGAGACCGGAGCGCCATTCTTATCATATGATTCGTGAGACGGGTGAATTTGTCGTAAATCTTACAACGGAGGAATTAGCGTTCGCCACCGATTACTGTGGAGTTAAGTCCGGACGGGATATCGATAAATGGAAAGATATGGGACTTACACAGGAGCCGGCGTCAAAAGTGTCGGTACCTCTTATTAAAGAGAGTCCGGTCAATCTCGAGTGCAAAGTGGTTCGTGTAGATGAATTGGGCAGTCACCATATGTTTCTGGCAGAAGTGGTTGCAGTTGATGTGGATGAGCAGTATTTTGACGAAAAAGATACGTTCCATCTTTCTGAGGCGAAACCATTGGCTTATTCCCATGGAAGATATTATGGTCTTGGCGAGTGCCTGGGCTCTTTTGGATATAGTGTGCGTAAGAAAGATACCGGTTCGTCTAAGGGAAGGACAAAAACAAACGGAAATAAAATGAGCAAAAGGAAATCGTCGAATGGAAAAAAGTAATATCGTCATGATCGGAATGCCGGCATCAGGAAAAAGTACGGTTGGTCTGGCGCTTGCAGAGCAATTGAATTACGCATTTGTGGATGTGGATCGGGTGATTGAAGCTAAAACGGGGAAACTATTAAAAGAGATTATTGCTGAGCAGGGAGATGACGGGTTTCTCAAAGTGGAAGAGGAGATCAATGCAGATCTGCAGGCAGAAAAAACAGTTTTTGCTCCGGGCGGCAGTGTGATCTATGGACCGAAGGCGATGGAACACCTGAAGGCGATTGCAACAGTTGTATATCTGAAAGTATCCTATGAGGAGCTGGAGAAGCGACTGGGTAATCTGCAGGAGCGAGGCGTAGTGCTGAAAGATGGTATGACGCTCCGCGACCTTTATAATGAACGAATCCCTTATTATGAGCGGTACGCAGACGTGGTCATGGACGAGGCCGGGAAAGACTTTGATCAGACGGTTCAGGAGTTGAGGGAGTATTTCCTTCCGTGATGTAAGTTTTATTATTTCATTTTATCATTAGATTATAAAGTAAATGCAGTATTTTCAAACATGCTTCATTTTCGGATTTTGTCCGTGCATCTATAATCAGCTGCTCTGCTAACTCGCTCCTACGGAGCTCAGACAGAGCGCCGCAGCTGAAATTAGCACAGACAAAATCTCGAAAGCCTTGCAAATCGTTTGAAGAATACTGCATTTATTCTTATAATCCAACAATTAAATTAATGGAAACTTACATCACTGAATGAAATATGCACGTAAACGAATTACGGTGTAGTGATTTTATAAAGATATTTGATTCAGTATTATAAAACAAAATCGGTGTAACAAAGATGATTGCGAGGCTTTCGTAAAGTTCATCTGTGCTAGCTGCAACTGCGGAGCACTGTTTGAGTCCCGAAGGGACGAGTTGCGGGAGCAGTTGCTTATAAGCGCACGGATGAACTTCGAAAACGAAGCTATCTTTGTACACCGATTTTTGTTATATAATTACTGAGTTAAATATTATCTTACTGATTCATAAAATCCAGCGTAATAGTACCGTCTTCGTTATAAACAACGGCTTCTTTGTTCATGGTCAGCTTGTCGATGGCAGCCAGATACTCTTCTTTGGACTTGAAGTATGGTTTTGCTTCTGCGATGACTTTTTTCGCTTTTTCAGCATCATTGCTTAAGAGCATATTTGCAGCAACAACGAGGCACTGTGCCGGAAGGAGGCAGCCGAGATTTTTGTCTGCTACGTAGTAGTCTTTGCCGTGTCCGATACCGATGGAGCCGGAGCAATGCGGATGAATCGCCGGCATGATGGAGGATACATCGCCCATATCGGTACAGCCAGTACCCCATCTTCCTACAGCAACGGTTCCCGGACCGGAAATGGATTCCATAGCTTCCTTCATGATCTCTGTCAGGTTTGCATCATTGTTGAGCGGGAAATAACCCGGATGATCATCAATTTCCAGACCGCATCCAATGGATGCAGCAGAAGCAGCCAGAGCCTGATTTACTTTCTGATTATATTTGTAGATGCTCTCATAGGAAGCACCGCGCACGTAGGTTTCAAGTTTTACAGTCTCCGGGATTGCATTTACTGCAAGTCCGCCTTCGGTGATGATCGGATGGAAACGGATATGTTCGTCGTCAACGAAAGTCTCACGAAGTGCATTTACTGCATTGAGACCGCAAGTTGCGGCGTAAAGAGCATTTCTGCCGTTCTGCGGAGCACCGCCTGCATGGGAGGAGACACCTTTGAAAATAATATTTTTGGTCACACAGCCGTTGGAACCAGGAGCGAGTGCGAGGGTTTTCCCTTCTTCCAGCTTTCCGGAGTGGATCATCATGGAGATATCAACGCCGTCGAAATAGCCTCTGTGGATGAATTCCACTTTACCGCCGAAATATTTGATGATTCCCTGTTTGCGGAGTTCTTCACGGTAACCAAGTTCGATCAGTTCCTCTGCCGGTACGGACATAAAGCGGATGGAGCCGCACATGCCGTCAAGAGCGCCCGGCTCTTTCAGCGCAGCTGCAACACCTAAGAGGATTGCGCACTGTGCATGATGACCACATGCATGAACTGCGGATGTTTCCGGGTCTGCGTCCGGATGGTTGCCAACGATCAGAGAGTCCTGTTCGCCAAGGATTGCGATCTTCGGGCCCGGTCTTCCTGTATCAAGATCTGCATAAAAGCCCGGAATGTTGCCGGCTTTTACCAGTGTATAACCAAGTTCTTCAAATTTCTGCTCCATATATGCGGTTGTTTTCCACTCGCGGAAACCGGACTCCGGATTTGCCCAGATGTAGTCAGCCGCATCGTAGATCATCTGCTCATATTTTGTTACCATTTCCATTAACTGTTTTGTGCGTTCCATTTTGTTACTCCTTTCATGGATAAAATAAGATTCTATATATTCAATTCTGCAACAGAGAAAAGAACCGCTTTTCCTGCAATCTTTACACGATCCCCGTCCAGTTTCGCATAAAGAGTACCGCTTCGCTCCGATGCCTGGTAGGCTGTGATCTCTGCTTTTCCCAGTTTTTCAGCCCAGTACGGCACGATCATACAGTGAGTGGAGCCGGTGACAGGGTCCTCCGGGATGCTGAGTTCCGGTGCAAATACGCGGGATACACAGTCGTATCCGCAGTTCGCATTTGCGCTTTTTGCGGTGACTGCAATGCAGACACCATCCAATTTGGCCATAATTTCCTGGTTAGGAGTTAAATTTTTTACGGCGTCCTCGTCCCTCAGGACAAATAATAAGTCGCGGTCGCGATATGCTTCCAGAATCTCTGTACCGATTGCTTCTTTCATAAGAACGGTGATTTCGATTGGATGACACTGATAAGTCGGGAAATCCAGCTCAATCGTATCTCCGCGACGGAATACGGTCAGTTTTCCTACCTGTGTGTAAAAGGTGATCTCATTGGCTTCCGGCAGATAATAATTGAGCAGTACGAAAGAAGTGCCCATAGTGGCATGACCGCAAAAATCGATTTCTCCGGCCGGTGTGAACCAGCGCAAGCGGTAACCGTCGTTCTCTTTTACGGTGAACGCGGTCTCGGAGAGGTTATTTTCTTTTGCGATGTTCTGCATCAATTCGTCTGGAATCCATTGATCCATCACACATACCGCAGCCTGATTTCCGGAGAAGAGTTTGTCGGTAAATGCATCGACAATGTATTGCTTCATAAATTTATGACCTCCTTGCTGCTAACGTCATTTAAACTTCTATTTATCAGTATAATGCGAACGCGGGACGACTGCAAGAAAAGAAGGATATTTCTTGTCAAAATAACTTCAATCCTTTATAATTTTATCAAACAAAAGTAAGGGGAGATAGATATGCCTATAGGAATTATCGTGAATGCACTGGCGGTTGCTGCTGGCGGTGATCTTTTCTGTTGTGGTTGGAAGCGCGATCGGTCTGGTTCTGGGAATCGGTCCCCTGGTGAATAAAGGTGCGGCGGCTATGCAGAAGCCGGTTGCACAGATTTTTAAAAATCAGAATACATTGATGCCGGAGGACGAGTACATGGCATCATTGGTGACAATTATTGTGTTGTTTTGCGCCAGTGCGACCGGAATTTACGGTTCTTTGGATGCCGGAATGAGCGGAGACCATACAATCCTGATCTCTAAATCGATTCTGGATTTCTTTACTGCGATGGTATTTGCCTGCAATCTGGGGTTGGTGGTGTCCTTTATATCCATTCCGCAGTGTCTGATCTTCCTTGTGATCTTTGCCTTCGCAAAAGTGATCTTGCCGCTGACCACGCCGGACATGATCGCAGATTTCAAAGCGTGCGGCGGAATTTTGTTATTTGCAACAGGTCTGCGCATTGCGAAGATCAAGATGTATCCGGTGGCGGACATGATACCGGCGATGGTTCTGGTTATGCCGGTGAGCTGGTTCTGGGTGAATTGCATTGTGCCGTATTTATAATTAGGAGGTTTGCAGCATGAAAAAAACCTATACATACGATCATTATTATCTGTACTCTGAGATTACAGAAATTCTGCAGGACTATGTGCAGAAGTATCCGGAGTATTGCCGCTTGACGTCATTGGAGAAGACCGCAGAGGGGCGTGATATCTGGAAATTTGAACTGACAGATCGTTCGACCGGTGAATTTGAGAAAAAACCGGCACTCTGTGTGACCGGAAACATTCATGCCGGTGAAGTGACCGGTTCCATGTGTGTCATGCACTGGCTGGATTATCTGCTGACCAACAAGGCTGAGCCGGAAGTGGCCGCGATCCTGAAACATTTTACTGTTTATGCGGTTCCGCGCATCTCTCCGGATGGATCGGAGACCTATCTGACTACACCGACCCAGCTTCGTTCCATCAACAAAATGCATCCATTTGATGAACTGCAGCCTGGTGTACAGCCTGCTGATCTGGATGGAGACGGAGTAATCCGTCATATGCGTGTAAAGGCAAAGAATGGCGCATGGAAGATCTCTTCCAAGGATTCGAGGGTGATGTGCAAGCGCCGTCCGGATGAGATGGAAGGAGAATTTTACAATATTTATTCTGAGGGCAATGTTCTGGAATATGATGGCGTGAGTATTCAGCCTGCTCCGGCCGAATTCGGAAATGACTATAACCGTAATTTTCCGTGCAACTGGCAGCCGGAGAATAAGCAGGCCGGTTCCGGTTCTTACGCGCTTGCGAATCTGGAAACCCGTGTTATGGCAGAGTTTATTGATAAGCAGAAGAATCTCTGTGCAATCTTAAATTTCCACACTTGGGGCGGCATGTACCTGTATCCGCCGGGATATAAGAGTGCCAAAGAAGCTTACAAGGATGACATGGATCGGTATCGCACCATCGGTCAGATGGCGGAGGAAGAGACTGCGTACCCTGCACTGAACATGAGAGACGATTATGCAGGAAAAGCACCAATCTCCATTTTGGGATTGTTTGATGATTTTTGCCATTTTACCATGGGTATCATGGATTATGCCTGTGAATGCTGGGATTTCAATACCCGCATCGGTCATCCGAGTACATGGCCTCGTCCGGAACGGATTACCGACGAAAAACAGGAGGAAATGGCAGCAGCTCGTCTGAAATGGCTGGATGAAAATAATGATGGTGCGGGATTCAAGAACTGGACTAAATTTGAACATCCGGTGCTCGGCGAAGTGGAGATCGGTGGTTTGGATGTAAAACATGTAGTGCAGAATCCGCCGGAAAAATTCCTGGACCAGGAAGTGGAAAAACATACAAAATTCCTGCTTCGCTTCATTAAGACATTGCCTCGTTTATCTTTGGATCAGGTGAAAGTAACGAAGCTTGGAAGTGACCATTATAAAGTGGAAGCAGTTGTGGAAAACCTGGGTTATCTTCCGACCTATGTTCTTCAGGAAGCGCTTGATATCAAGAAAGCTGCACCGCTCGTGGCAGAAGTATCCGGTGAAAATATAGAATTTGTCTCCGGAAAAAAGAAAGAAGAGATCGGTCACCTGCAGGGATTTTCCGGTGTTCGGATCAATTACAGTCACATTGGTCCGGTGACGGTTTCCCATCAGCCGTATGCGAAGAAAATTGAGTGGATCATCAAGGCATCAGCCGGTACGAATGTGGAAATTACCGTTTCGGCACCGAGAGCAGGAAAGAGCACAGCAATTATAAAAATTGAATAAACCGACAGGTAAATTATTTACAAAGGCCACCGAAATATAGTAAAATAAAACGTGGCCTTTGTTTAATTAAATTAAGTACAGCCTAATTTGCAGCAAGAAGACCAATGGACCGGAAGGAGATCTATGGACGCAACAAAGACAATTACCGAAGGAACGAAAGAAATCAAGCGGTTTGCGAGAAATCATCATTTTATTATGTTGTCCTGCCTGCCGGTATATTTTATTATTGTTGGTCTTTGGATTCAGCCGTGGAAAGAGATACTGCCGGGCCTTTTGAAGATTATCAAAGAACCGGATTTCCTGATCACCGACTATTTTCTCGTTGGCGGTGTCGGAGCAGCACTGATCAATGCGGGGCTTCTGACGCTGCTGAGTATTTTTTTGATCTATAAACAAGGAATGGAGATGGATGGACATACGATCACATCCAGTTGCCTGATGTTCGGCTTTTCCTTGTTTGGAAAGAACCTGGTCAACATCTGGACCATCTTGCTGGGTGTTTACCTTTACGCTCATTATCATAAAATGCCGTTTTCCAAATATGTGTATGTCGGTCTTTACGGCACCAGCCTGTCCCCGATCATTACACAGATCATGTATATTTCATTCCTGCCCTATGAACTGAGACTGTTATGCAGTCTGGTAACGGGTATTGTGATCGGATTCGTGCTGCCGCCGCTGTCCACCCACGTACATTACTCTCACAAAGGTTATTCCCTTTATAATGTGGGCTTTGCATCCGGTATCATCGCGACGGTTATTGTATCATTGATGAAATCCTTTGGCATTGAGACTTCCGCCCGTTTGCTGTGGTCATTTGGCAACAACCAGACCTTCCTGTTTATTCTGGGAATGCTGTTTGGCGGAATGGTTCTTATGTCCCTGATGTACGGCGGCAAAGATATGCTGGATTCTTATAAGCTGATCATAAAAAGTACGGGTATTGCTGGAACCGACTATATGCGCGATGAAGGCGGTGCGGCAACCGTATTCAATATGGGTATCAATGGTTTGTTTGCCACATTCTTTGTATATTTTGTGGGCGGAGATTTAAATGGTCCGTCGATCGGCGGTATCTTTACAATCGTTGGTTTCAGCGCGACCGGTAAACATATCCGAAATATTGCACCGGTTATGTTTGGTGTTTTACTCGCAAGTTTTGCCAAGACATGGGACATTGCAAGCCCGTCTCCGATGCTGGCACTCCTGTTTTCTACAACGTTGGCACCGATCGCCGGCGAGTTTGGTGTGATCGCCGGACTCTTGGCCGGATTCCTTCATTCTTCCGTCGCACTCAATATCGGAGTTGTGTATGGAGGCATGAACCTGTACAACAATGGTTTTGCGGGGGGTATCGTGGCGATCTTTATGGTACCGGTGATCCATTCCATTATGGACAGACGTGCCCGTGCGAAAGCGGATATTTCACTGTAAATTGTATGGCTGCCTGCAGGTGTTTTGCGGCAGCCATTTTTCATCGGTCCTTTGACCGATCTATAAAATAAGGGGGAAAGATGTATGGAATTTACATTTTCTAAAAAATCCAACGCCATTGAAGGCGGCATTTTCAATATTTTGAATGAGAAGAAAAAAGATTTGTTAAGCCGTGGAAGAAAGGTTTATAACTTTTCCATCGGTACACCGGATTTCAAGCCGGCGGCACATATTATGGAAGCCATGCAGGAGGCGTGCAAAGATCCGCAGAACTACAAATATGCGATTGACGATAAACCGGAGCTTTTGCAGGCGATGGTGGATTATTACAAGAGTCGTTTTGGAGTGACATTGGAGAAAAATGAGATCATGACCATCTATGGTTCTCAGGAGGGTATGACGCATCTTGGCTGGGCAATCTGTGATCCGGGTGATCTGGTTCTGGTGCCGAATCCGGGATATCCGATCTTTACCATGGGACCGATGTTCTGTGGAGCTGAGGTGTATGAGTACCCGATCTATCCGGAAGATAATTATATGTTAAAATTTGAGAATATTCCGGAAGAGATTGCAAAGCGTGCGAAAATGATCGTGGTTTCCTATCCGTTAAACCCGGTGTGTGCGGTGGCAGATGATGCATTCTATGAGGAACTGATCGCATTCGCGAAGAAGTATGACATCATGGTTCTTCACGATAACGCATATGCAGATATCGTGTTTGGCGGCCGTGAAGGAAAATCGTTCCTTGCTTATGAGGGTGCGAAAGATATCGGTATCGAGTTTTATTCCCTGTCCAAAACCTATAATATGACCGGTATGCGAATTTCCTTTACGGTCGGAAATGCAAAGATCATCTCCCAGTTCAAGAAGATTCGCTCCCAGATCGACTACGGAATTTTCCCGGCAATTCAGCTGGCGGCCGTTGCGGCGCTGACCGGTCCGCAGGACATGGTGAAGGAGCAGTGTGAAGAATATGAGCGCAGAAACAAGGCGCTCTGTGGAGGTTTCCGAGAGATTGGCTGGAACATTCCGGACAGCCAGGGAAGTATGTTCGTCTGGGCACCGATTCCGGACGGATACGAGAGCAGCGAACAGTTTGCACTGGATCTGATGGAGAAGACCGGTGTGATCGTGGTGCCGGGAACTGCATTCGGAAGTCTCGGTGAGGGATATGTGCGTTTGGCACTTGTGTATCCGGTGGAAGAGATCAAAGAGGCGGTTCTGGCAGTAAAGGAAAGTGGGATTCTGGGATAGAAAAATCCAATAACAGAAACCGGTTTCATAGAAATATTCAATTGGTATTTTACCCTCCCATGTAATAGAATGATGAGGTTGATGTTTCGGAGGTATGAGAATGTTTATTGATCTGCACATGCATGAAATGACTTGTTCCAAGGACAGTTTTTTGTCTTTGGATGAGATCGTGGCCATTGCAAAGAAGAGAGGTCTGGATGCGGTCTGCATTACAGATCACGACAGTATGGGACTGCGCGAATATGCGGAGGAATATACAAAGAAGACTGGATTTCCGGTGTTTGTAGGTGTCGAATATTATTCTTTGCAGGGTGATATTCTTGCGTTTGGAATTGATGATTTCCCAAAGGAAAGAATCGATGCGCAGGAATTTATCGATTATGTTCATGCGTGCGGCGGCGTTGTGATCAGCGCGCACCCGTTTCGTCACAACCGACGCGGTCTGGAGCAAAATCTGGATACGTTAAAAGGTGTGGACGGAATCGAGATCCTGAATGGAAGTACACTGCCGGATGCGACGATGATGGCAGTGAAATATGCGAAAAAGTATGGTTTTGCGACCACAGGAGGAAGTGATTGCCATTACCCGGATACGGTGGGTACCTGTGCAACTTATTTCCCTAATGAGATTAAAACTATGGACGACCTGATCGCGGCGATCCGGAATCGCGAGTGCCGTCCGGCATATAACCAGGACTATCGATACTTCGTGTGGGACATCGACAACTTATTGTTATAATTTTATATGGTTTCGGAGGATAATTATGAAAAAGAGATTTTTAGCAGCTGTTCTTGCAGGTGTTATGGCTCTCTCCCTGACAGCATGCGGTGCAAAGGAAGAGGCTGCAGAGACAACAGCAGCACAGACAGAGGCAGCTACAGAGGCTGCAACAGAAGCTGAGACAGAAGCAGAAACAGAGGCTGAGACAGAAGAAGCAGCTGAATTAGAAGATACTCTGGTTATCTACACAACTCATTCTGAGGAAATGCTGGATGTGATCGCAACTGCATTCACAGAGAAGACTGGCGTAGACGTAGAGTTCATCAACTTAAAGGGTGAACTTGCAGACCGTGTAAGAAGCGAAAAAGAGAACCCGCAGGCAGATATCATGTTTGGCGGTGATACAGCAACATATATGCTCCTTCAGAGCGAAGACTGCTATGAGCCGGTACATCCGACATGGGAAGCAGAAGTAGCTGATCTGTACAAAGAGGCAGATGGTCACTGGTTCGGCACATACAGAACACCGATGGTTCTGTTCTACAACACAGAAATGATGACAGCAGAAGAAGCTCCGACAGACTGGGCTGATTTAACAGATGCTGCATACGCAGATAAGATCGTTACTCGTGACTCCTTATCCTCTTCCATGCGTTCCACAATCTGCTCCTTAGTTGCATACAACGCAGCACAGGAGAATGAGGATGCAGCATGGAGCTATGTAGAAGGTCTCAGCGCAAATACAAAGAACTTCTACAACAGCGGCAGCATGATGTTCCAGGCTGTTGGTAAGGGTGAAGCAGCAATCTCCATGGCAGTTATCAACGATGTAATTAAGAACAGAGATGACAACGAAATGCCGTTAGAGATGGTAATTCCGGAGAGCGGCGCAGTTGTTATCACAGACTGTATCGCAGCGATCAAGAATGCACCGCATCCGAATGCAGCAGCTGCATTCATCGAGTTCGTAGGCGGCGAAGAAGGTCAGCTTCTCACAGCAAACGAGTTCAACCGTATGCCGGTATTAGAGTCTGTACTGGCTGAGTGTCCGGCATGGATGCAGACAGAGTTCTCCGTACTGGATGTTGACTGGGCTGAGATCAGTGCAAACCAGTCTGCATGGTTAGAGAAATGGGAAACAAACTATGTAGATGCTGCTAAGACAGTTGCAAAAGAATAATAGATTTTATTTGAAGTAGTGGAGGTTCCCCCCTCCACTATTTCGTATTTTTAATAAAGGAAAAAATATTATGAGCGACGTTATTTTAAAACAGATTTCTCACAGTTATGGAACAACAAAAGTATTGGAAGGAATTGATCTGACCATTAAGAAAGGTGAATTTTTCACACTGTTAGGTCCGTCCGGCTGCGGAAAGACCACTCTGCTTCGAATTCTTGCGGGATTTATCGAGCCGACTGAAGGTCAGGTCTGTATCGGTGACACGGATATCACCAACTGGGGACCGGAAAAGCGAAACATGGGTATCGTGTTCCAGAACTATGCTCTGTTCCCGAATATGACGGTGCGTGAAAATATCGCTTATGGTCTTAAAATTCGTAAAAAATCCAAAGAGTTTATCAAGGAAAAGTGCGATTACTATATGGAACTGGCCGGTCTCACTGCACTGGCAGACCGTAAGATCCATGAA
Source organism: Lachnospiraceae bacterium (assembly GCA_017435025.1). Next base: position 12,389 of record JAFSFU010000273.1, read on the forward strand.
CTTTCCGGCGGCCAGCAGCAGCGAGTTGCGATTGCCCGCGCACTGGTGATCGAGCCGCAGATGCTTCTCCTCGACGAGCCGATGTCCAATCTGGATGTGGCATTGCGTGTAAAAATGCGTGAGGAAATTCGTGCGATTCAGCAGAAGATCGGTATTACGACTCTGTTTATCACCCATGACCAGCAGGAAGCGCTGGCAATTTCCGATAAGATTGCCGTTATGAAAGATGGTATAGCCCTTCAGGTGGGTACACCGAAGGAGATTTATAACCATCCACAGGGTGAGTTTGTGGCAAACTTTGTTGGCACTTCCAACTGTATGGCATGTGCGGACGGAACGACTATGTTCGTCAGACCGGAGCAGATGAAACTGTGTCGTGAACCGAATACAGCCGGAACCGAACAGGGTATAAAGGTCTGCGTGAAGGAAGTGAAGTTCGTCGGCATGTATTACGAGTATATCGTGGAGTCCGAAGGAAAAGAATATCGCGTGATCGAGAGCAATATGGGCGATCAGGCAGTGGAGTGGAAACCGGGAGACACCGGATACATGACATACAGACATGAAGGTGGGATGAGAGATGAAAAGTAAAAAAGTCAGTCCGTTTCGCCTTCTCTGGTACGGAATTTTAATATTTTTGATTCTGGGTTACATTATCCTGCCGTTCTTCCGCACGTTCATGCAGGCACTGGAAACAGAGACAGGGTATGGTCTGGATGTGTTTCGGAGTTATCTTTCCAATGAAAACCAGATTCAGGTAATCTCCAACACGGTTCTTCTGGGTATTCTTTCTGTTCTGACCTGTGGAACGATTGGAATCATGCTGGCCTTGTACATGACATTTTTGGCCGGAAAGTGGAAAAAAGTCATTCATATTCTGCTTTTAAGCCCGATGATGATCCCGGGTGTTATTACGGTCATCGCGTTCATTCAGCTGTACGGAGAGAGCGGAATCCTTACAAAAGGAATCCAGTATCTTCTGCATTTGGAGCAGGTGCCGTTTGGGTTCCAGGGTCTGGGAGCGATCGTGTTTGTTATCACATATACCCAGTATGTTTATTTCTATCTGAACGTATATGTGGCATTAAAATACGTGGATAATTCCAGTATTGAAGCGGCGCGCAGTATGGGTGCATCCTGGCTGCAGATTTTCAAAGATGTGATCTGGCCGGTTATCACACCGGCAGTGCTGTCTTCTGTGATCGTAACATTCGCGTCCGGTATGAGTGCATTCTCCGCGCCAAACCTGATCGGCGGCGGTTTCAAGGTGCTCAGTACCCAGATTGTCCGTTCCAAAGCGAACAATCAGATGGCGATGGCATCGGTACAGGTTGTGGTGCTGTTTGTTCTCAGCGTGGCAGTGATGATGCTGATCCAGTACTACAGCAAGCGATATGGCGTGCAGAGCAGTGACCGAAGCACGATGGTGAAACCGCTGGACGGAAAAAACAGTTTGCTTTCAGTCATCTGTAAGATCGTAATTTTGATTCAGATTCTGTTGATCTTACTGCCGATCGGAGCAATCATTTATCTGTCTTTTACCTCCACCAGTTCCATCATGCAGGATATTTTCCCGCACGATTTTACGCTGGAAAATTATCTGACCATCTTTGAGAAACCGCGTGTGCTGAAACCGTTGGTGAACAGTCTCAAGATGTCTGCTATGGCGGTTGTCGCAGGACTGGTCATTACAGTGCCCAGTTCCTATATGATCGTGAGATTCAAAGGAAAATTCCATGGATTTTTGAAACTGATGCTGATGCTGCCGTGGACTATGCCGGCCAGTGTGGTTGCCATCAACCTGATCAATGCATTCAGCACCAAGAGTGTATTTGCCTTTGGAGAGGCGCTGATCGGAGGATTTTATATCGTACCGATCGCATACACGATCACATCGCTGCCGCTTTTATTGAGTTCCAATGAGGTGGCGATCCAGGGACTCAATAAGAACCTGGAAGAGGCGTCCAAGAGTCTTGGAGCCAATATGATCCAGACCTTTAAGGATGTGATCGTTCCGAACATTGCGCCGGGAATTATGGCCGGCGGCGTGCTGGTGTTCATTAAAACCATCGGTGAGTATACCATGTCGGCACTTCTGTATGGTGTATACAACCGTCCGATTTCCATCTCTATGGTTGTAAACATGCAGGAGTACAACGTTGGTATTTCTCTGGCATACGGTGTGATCGTGATCGCAATCTGTTATGCGGCGTTGGCACTGATCTTCAAGTTAGATAAAGAACGTTTTATGTAAAATAAAGAAATGTAAGAAAAGGGCTTTGCTCAGTAGCTGTCTACCGATGCAGAGCCCTTTTTTGTTTTACTTATCTTCCTTTAAGTATTTCAGAATAATCTCAGCAGTTATCACAACCGTGTTTTTCACCATCTCGGTACACTTTGCTTTTCTCTCAGGGGAATCCTTTTCCATACCTCTGCAGAGAACACGGCAGCAGGTTGCACCATGTGCTTCCTTGAAACGGTCGTGAAGTTCATTGGTGATGGCGAAACAGCGGGTAATCTTTGGATCACCCGGCGTTCTGCGGCCGAAGAAATAACCGATGCACATGGTCGCACCTGCTAAGGCACCGCAGATGCATCCGCCGCCGCCCAGTCCCCACGGGAAACCGGAACTCATGGCAATCGCATCGTCAGAGATTCCCACATCGAAATGTTTGCGAATCGCATAAATCACAGATTCGGAACATGCGAATCCGGAATTGAAGATCTCGGCTGCATCGTTCTGCAGCAGTTCCATATTAATGTTTGTTGTCATAGGTAACCTCCTCGGCAAAAAAAAATCGGTTTTTGCCTGCTTTTTTTGCCTGATAAAGGGCTTTATCTGCATTTGCATATAATGTTTCCAGCGTAGTTCCGTTTAGCGGGTACATACCAACGCCAATGCTGATTGAGAGCTGCAGTTCCGGATATTCGCTGCATAGCATTTGGGTGACACCCATGAGGGTAGTGACTTTTTCTGTCACAATCACAGTCGACGGAACATTTTTCATCAACACGAAAAACTCGTCCCCACCGATTCGGCCCACGATATCGTTATCTCGGAAACATTTTTGAATTGTTCTTGCCAGCCGGATCAGAAAATGATCCCCCTCCTGATGACCGAAGGTATCATTGATAGATTTAAAGTTGTCTACATCGATGACAAACAGGGCATGCTGTTCCCAATCGCTGCCGCTTAGGACTTGTTGAATTTGTTTGGTCGTAGAAGCACGGTTCAAAAGACCGGTCATTTCATCCCGCTCTGCAGCAATGTGCAGATTTAAAGATTCCTGTTTTTCGCTGTTGATGTCGCGAAGAGTCCAGATCGCACATTGGTGGCCGTTTTCAGGATCGATCAGAAAGTTGATGTCTGTGCGAACCCATGTGCTCTGATTGTTTGGCATACGGCGGAGATATTCCAGAGTATAATCTCTGGCTCCGCTGCTGCACAGTTCCAGCATGGATTCTCTGGTGAGGGTTTCATAAAAGTGACGGGTTTCTATATCTTTCGGATCAGCCAGACAGTTTACTGCGTTTTGGGCAAAATCTTCCATCGTTTCGCGAATTGGAATGATATTATCTCCAACCGTATGACGATGGTGGCGGATGATGCGCCAGTCATCGATGTCCATGAACAGTGCAGCGTAGGTATCTTCCGGCAGTTCAAACAGGTATTGGAGTTCCTGTTGGTGGCGACGTCGCGCGATGTATTCGCGCGTGATATCATGGGATACACCCAGAATTCCAATTGGTGTTCCATGAGAATCCCGCAAAATATACTTGGATGTACTGCTGTATCGCGGATGGCCATGGTCATCGGTTAAAGGTTCGATATAACTGATCATATCTTTGCCGCTTTCCAGCAGTTTTCGATCGTCGTCAGTATAGCGTTTGGCCAACTCCTGATTTTCAAAGATTTCAAAATCGGATTTTCCAACAATCTCTTCGACAGAATCGTGGCCGGTCATCTTAGCGAAAGGCAGCGAGGATGACTGGTAGATCAGATTGGTATCTTTAATAAAGATCATGTCGGAAGATGTATTTAAATATGTGTGAAAGGCAGCAAGGATGATACGGTTGGAAACGGTGGAGTCTTGTTGCATAAAATTTGATATTTTTTCCAATAGCTGTTGCTCCTTATTTGCAATGCTTTTTTATATATGTTTCGATTTCGTGGTGGTCAAAATGCCCACAACAAAATTTTACCACGGAGCGGAAAAACAGACAAGAAAATCATTAAGAGAAAAGAAAGGGAAATGTAAGATAAGAAGTGCCTGTTAAAATTTACATATAATGCAAAAAATGATATAATTCCTGTAGAATAAAACGAATTGTCAGTTTTATTTTAGGAAAGGAGTTCTGCGTATGCTGGATATAGAAAAAGGATTGGTAAAGATCGGTGATACAGAAATGGATTATATTGCATTCGGTGAGGGGGAGCAACCGCTGGTTCTGATTCCGGGCCTAAGCTTTAAGACGGTGAAAAAGTTTGGTCGTCCGTTCGCGTTCATGTATCGCATGTTCGGAAAAGATTACCGGGTGTACGCCTTTGATCGGAAACGAAAACTTCCGATCGGATATACGATCAAGGATATTGCAGATGACCAGGCTTATGCGATGGAGCAATTGGGAATTACCAATGCCTATGTGATGGGTGTATCCCAGGGTGGAATGGCGGCTCAGTATCTGGCAGTCTATCATCCGCAGTTGGTCAGCAAGCTGGTTTTAGCAGTGACACTTTCCAGGATGAATGATACGGCAAGGGAAGTCATTGGAAACTGGATCCGCATGGCGGTAAACAGTGACTACCAGGGAATTGTAGATGATATGCTGAAGGTGGTGTACTCCGAAGATTATGTGGCTCGTTTCGGAAAGTATTTCCCGCTGGTATCCCGTTTTGGAAAACCGAAAGATATGCGTAATTTTGCGATTCTTGCCCGCGCATGCCTGACATGCAACATTTATGATAAACTGGACCGGATTACATGTCCGACGTTTGTGATTGGCGGTAAAAAGGATTTGATCCTCACCGGAGAGGCTTCAGAGGAGATTGCAGAAAAGCTGGGATGTGAGATTTACATGTACGAGGATCTTGGACATTCGGCATATGAAGAGGCACCGGATTTCAATCGTCGGGTACTGGAATTTTTCGAAAATAAGAGGAGTTGATGATATGAGGCTATTGTTTAAACAACGCTTTTTTTCCTGGTTTGACAGTTATGATATTTATGATGAGGCAGGAAATACTGTATACACAGTGAAGGGACAATTGTCCTGGGGGCATTGCCTGAAAATTTATGATAAGTATGGCAGCGAGGTCGGTGTGGTGCAGGAAAAGATTTTCACACTTCTTCCGAAATTTGAGATGTACATGGGCGGTCAGTACGTCGGATGTATCAACAAAGAGTTCTCGCTGTTTGCACCGAGATTCAATATTGACTGCAACGGCTGGCAGGTCGAGGGAGACTTCTTTGAATGGGATTATCAGATTTTGAACGGATATGGACAGTGTATCGCGGATGTTTCCAAGCAGCTGTTCAACTGGACCGATACTTATGTGATCGATGTAAGGAATCCGCAGGATGCACTTTGTGCGCTGATGCTGGTGCTGGCCATCGATGCGGAGAAGTGTTCAAGAAATAATTGATGGGAGAAATGAGTATGAATCAGCAGCCGGTATATCTTATGTATGCTATATGGTTAGGCATAGGTGCGCTGTTTTATTTTCTTTACATAAACGGTTATCTAATTGTAAATGCAAAGCGTGCGTTGATGTTTGTCGGAGCCCACTGGGGCAAGGGCATTTTTAACGCCAGATTTACGTCTTGCAGCGGTTATGTAAAGAGAGTGATCCGTTTTTCGGAAAGCCGGGAATACCGGCTGAATCTGGAGCAGGAACTGACGAAAGGCAGGATGTGGGCAGAAATTCTGAATAAAAAGGAAGTGGTCGCACGGGTGAGTGCGGAGAATCCATCCGTGACTTTTCGTGCAGACAGTAAGGTGCGGTATCGGATTGTATTTCGATTTGAGAAGGCGTCCGGGCGGTATCGGTTTTGGTATGAGTAGGTAATCTTATGAAGGGAGAGGATGGTGTAAGAAATGAAACGATATATAAAAGAGCTGATTCTGTTGGGAATCCAGCTATTTATATTTTATCTGATGCCATTATTTGCAGGACCGACCGACATGATGGGACTTGTGTTTTTGATTATTCTAGTGACATTTATTCTCTCAGTAATGTTGGGAATCGTTTCAGATAAAGCGATAAAGTTTGCATATCCGATCCTCGTTTCGGTTTTATTTGTGCCGACCGTATGGATTTATTATAACAAAACCGCACTGGTTCATGCTGTATGGTATCTGGTAATCTCTGCGGCAGGTCTTTTGAGCGGATCTCTGGTTCGCCTGGTGATTCATGCAGCTGGCGGAACGGGACTTGAGGAAGAAAAAAGAACGGCCAGAAAAGTTTTGCGCGGTGTTGTGATCGCTGTGGTTGCTCTGGCACTTTTCTGGGCAGTCTGGCTGTTCGGATATCATCATTCGAAGTCGACGAGCAATATTCCTTCGCTTACGTTGATCGGACAACATGACGAAGCATATGCACATAAAAAGCTGCAGGGTTATCATCGGGAACAATTGCTGGAAGTCTGGGGAGAACCGACTGAACATCCCCATGAGCAGGAAGATACATGGTATTTTAATGAAGATACGGCGATCAAGGTCAATTACAATGGACATGGGGAAGTGGTTGCGGTGAGTGTTTTTCATTATATAGAATAGAAGATTCAGGAGGGCGCATTTATGAAGAAATTATTTGATGGTGCAGATAAATTTTTACAGGAGAGCGATTGGACAGATTTGGGAATGATTAAACTTTGTTTATTTTCAATCGGAACTGTAGTGGGGCTTTTGGTGCCGGTAAAAATGAAAAAGAGAGTATTGCCTGTGGTAATCGGGGCGTTTATGGGTACATATATTCCGCTGATGATGAAATATTTTAAGGTGGTAAAAGATCTGTAAGTGGTGATTTATGGAATTGAAAAAGAGTTATAAGGGATTTATTTACTGGCTGATCGGTTTTGTTGTGGCTACATTCGGCTGTGGTTTCTTTCCAATGTCCGACGGAAGTCTGGCGACGCGGGTAGTTTTAAATGTCACGGCGTTAGCGGTTGCAATTCTAGCATTTATTATATACAAAACGGAGTTTGTATATTGGTATAATGGCGTTAGCTACGAGGCGGCTGTAAAAGCCGGTTCACAGCGCAGAAAGACCTATGGATGGGAGCATTTTAAGCGTTTTGGAATATTTGCAGGAGGATATCTCATTTTTTCTGTTGTTGCACATGGATGTGGATGGAGTTTGTGGTGGGATATCTTGATTGCGACGGTTGGTTTGGTTGCGGTTGCAGTGAGTACGATATGGATTAAATTGTAGTGACTGATGTGTTTTACCGGTGGAATTTATGGGCAGATGTAGTTAAAACTCTCAAAGCAACATCAGGAGGGCTGAGTATGGAATTTAAATTTGAAACAAAATACGATCAAAAAGCATTTACAACGATGGCGAGAACGTTGCGGAAGACGTTGCGAAGAAAGAGGAGTCGCAGATCTCATGTTTTTGGATGGATTGTGGTTACCCTTGCGTTGCTGCTTGTATTTGCAGGTGAAGGTGGCTTTGTTCTTAACATGAAGTCTGTTTTGACTTTAGCTGTGGCAGCTATTATGATCCTCACCTTGATCTGGGAGGATGCAATTAATGGATATGTGGCGTTGAAACGGACACTGCCGGGAACGGACCGATCGACCTGTACATTTTACGAAGATGGTTACATTTCTGTGACGGATATGGGCAAGACTGAGTGGAGCTATGAAAAGCCGATGATGATTGCAGAGTCCGGAAACTATTTTGTGTTTATTTTCAGCAACAGCCATGCGCAGCTCTATGACAAGAGAGCGATTTCTGGTGGCACAGTAGAGGTGTTTAGAGCATTTATTGAGGAAAAGACAGGGAAGAAATTAGTGGAGGCATAAAAATAAAATGACATTTATGATCGACAAGTTAGAATGGACCAGAGAACTGGAAGATTATAAAATTTTTGACGATAGAATAGAGATTGTTTACAAAGCCACATACGGATCTTTGGCAAAGAACATACTATCATTTTCGGAATGACAATGCACCGGTGCTGCAAATGGAAACAGAGGAGCCGTTCTTTTCATTTACCGTAAAAACGGAATTCGAGAGTAAGCATCGCTTTGACCAGTGTGGTATCGATTCAGTCGAAGAGAGGATGATTATTGCATTGAATGCTCAGAAGATGGAATTACATTCAAGCAAATGCGAGTGTGTCATATGTGGAACGGCGGTGGAGCAATTCGGTTTGGTATTTATGCATGCAGTCCGGAAGATTCTTCCTTCAAAGCGACATTTACCAATATGGAATTGACAGAATGCAAATGGTTGGCGCATGACGGGCAGCAGCCGGATATGGTGTAGAATGCGGTAAGAAAATAAGAGTGAGGTGTAAGTTTTGCATAAGGATGATGTGCGGGACATTAGATGGATTTTAATTGTTCTTGCTATAGCGTTTGTTGCAATTGCATTTCCCAATTTCGGGGAAGTAATCTCGAATCAAGTTAGGGGAATTACAACACCAATATATAAGGAGAGAGTCAAACGCTATGTTTGTGAACAAGGATACTCGCAGGAACAGCAGGAGATTCTTTTTGTTGCAATCGATCATATCAGATATCCGGAGAATATCAGTGACTACAAAATGATCCATTTGACACATGTCAACGGACCGGCAGGAGAGTGTTCGCTGGTGTCATCAGATGGAATGGAAAACGTTATTGTAGATGAAAAGGATTGGTATGTTATGATTGGCGATTCATCCTTGCATCAGTATTATAATGCAATCATCGATTATGAGACTTTGGAGTATTTGGGAAGTGTCCCGATTGCGTAATAGGGTAAAAGTATGACAGTAAAATTATTTGTTCAGGCAATCACGAAATTTTTATTAGGTTTTGTCGTGGTTGGTTTATTGATATTCCTGCCTGCGGGCACTTTTTTCTATATGAATGGTTTGTTGTTCATGGGAATTCTATTTGTACCAATGTTCCTTGCCGGTATTGTAATGATGTTTAAAAATCCTGGGCTGTTAAAAAAACGGCTTGATGCAAAAGAAAAGCAAAGAGAACAAAGCTTTGTCGTAAAGCTCAGTGGACTCATGTTCCTTGCAGGATTTGTTATTGCGGGAATCGGCTTTCGCCTTCATTGGTATATGTTACCAAAGAGCGTTGTGATTACTGCTGTGGTGGTATTTCTTATTGCCTATATTCTCTATGCGGAGGTACTTAGGGAGAATACATACCTCAGCCGCACGATTGAAGTGCAGGAGAATCAGAAGGTAATTGATACAGGATTATACGGTATTGTCAGACATCCGATGTACAGTGCCACATTGCTTTTGTTTTTGTCCATGCCATTGATATTGGGTTCCATATACTCATTTTTTATTTTTCTCGCATATCCCTTTATCATCGCCAAAAGGATAAAGGGAGAGGAAGAATTTCTTGAAAAAGAATTGGATGGCTATCGTGAGTACAAACAAAAAGTGAAATATCGATTGATACCGTTTGTTTGGTAATATGAAAAATCTTGACTGTCCCCTTACAGGTTGGTTTACGATGATACTGGAGGTGACATATATGCTAATAAATGAAATTGCAAAAAAATGTAACATAACAAAGAAAGCCGTTCAGTATTACGTAGAGCAGGGGATGCTCATCCCGAAGATTCTGGAGAATGGATACAAAGATTTTTCGGAACAGGATGCAGAAATCTTAAAGCAAATTGCTTTGTATCGAAAATTGGGATTCAGCACCAGTGAAATAAAACGTGTATTTCATGATGAAAGTGCGGTAACGCACATGTTATATCAGAGAACCTTAGAGGTGGAACGTGAAAAAGTTAAGTTGGAACTTTTAAAACGACTGGACGCAGGAGAAAAGATCGAAGCTCTTGAGGAAGAGATCAATCACATTAATTCCAATACGATTATCATAAAAAAGTTGATGGAGTTGTTTCCAAGTTACTACGGAAAATTTATCAGTTTGAATTTTTCGAGATATCTGACCGGTGAAATTGAGACCGAGGAACAGATGAGAGCATTTCGTCAGATTGTTGAGTTTTTCGATAATGTTCCGGATATCGACCTGCCGGAAGATTTACAGCAATACCTGGATGAGTATTTGGAAATGTATTCCGGTGAAGAAGGAGTCGAAAAGATTCAACATATTCTTGAAGGAAAAGACCGGGCAGTCCGGAATATGGATGAATTTGTAAAGAACAATAAAGATATCTTGGATGCATATAAAAAGTATAAAGAGACGGATGCGTATAAGAATTCACCGGCATTTCGGTTCTCCGAGTATATGAAACAGGTTTGCATGACCAATGGATATTATGATGTTTTTATTCCGGCAATGAGAAAACTAAGTCCTTTGTATAATGAATACTATGAACAAATGATAAAGGCAAATGACGAGTTTATCAGGTGTTACCCGGAGTATTTCGAATAAAGAAAAGTGGAACTAGCGGAGGTTTTATGGAGAAAGTATATTTTCGATATGCAGAAGAGACTGATGTGGCGTTGATTCTGCAGTTTATCAAAGATCTGGCCGAATATGAAAGAATGTCCGATGAAGTCATTGCGACGGAAGAACTGTTACGAGAGTGGATTTTTGAGAAAAAAAAGGCAGAGGTAATCTTTGCAATGGAGGGCGAGAAGGAAGTTGGCTTTGCGTTGTTCTTCCACAATTTCTCTACCTTCCTCGGCCGTGCGGGAATCTATCTGGAAGATCTGTATGTAAAGGAAGCATATCGCGGAAAGGGATATGGAAAAGCATTGTTGAAAAAACTGGCAAAGGTTGCGGTCGAGAGAGGTTGCGGCCGTTTGGAATGGTCATGTCTGGACTGGAATCAGCCGAGTATTGATTTCTATCGTTCTCTGGGAGCTGTGCCAATGGATGAATGGACGGTGTATCGTGCTGCAGGAGAGACGTTACAAAAATTAGCAGAATAAGGATTTTCTTAGAGTGTTTATAGTTCGAACGAAAGAAGCGTTTGAAAAGGGTGGTAATCGATATGAAAAGAACTAAATCCTGGCTACCGGCTGTGTTGGCTGCTCTTGTGTTTGTGATTTGGATACTTTGGGCTAACACTGCGCTGGAATTAAACCATGTGGCGATAGAAAGCGAGGCGATACCGAAAGACTTTTCCGGTTACCGGATCGCACATATTTCTGATTATCATAACACGAAAAATCAGCGGCTGAATCATACGCTGCTTGCGTATTTAAACGAAACAGAGCCGGACATGATCGCGATCACCGGCGATCTGATCGATTCCAGACGAACGGATATAAATGTGGCATTGCAGTTTGCAGAGCAGGCCGTAAAAATTGCACCGTGTTACTATGTTCCGGGAAATCATGAGTCGCGGATTGAAGAGTACAAAGATTTGAAATCGGGTCTTGAGTCGTTGGGAGTGGAAGTTCTCGGAAATGAGAGAATCCTGTTGAAGCGCGGAAACGACGAGATTGCGTTGATCGGTGTGAATGATCCGAAATTTATGACAAAGAAGCTATCGCAGGAAGAACAGGAAATGGAAAGGTGTTTAAGTGGATTATGTGAAGACGATGACACTTATCGCATCCTGCTTTCTCACCGTCCGGAGTTGTTTGATGTTTACAAAGTGTCTAAAATGAATTTGATTTTCTCCGGTCATGCCCATGGAGGCCAGTTTCGATTGCCGTTTCTTGGCGGTTTGATCGCACCGAACCAAGGATTATTTCCGAAATATGATGCAGGGATATTTACAGAAGGCGAAACCAGTATGGTGGTCAGCCGGGGCGTTGGCAACAGCATTATGCCGATAAGACTGAATAACAGGCCGGAAGTGGTTTTGGTGGAGCTGCGGCGTGTGGAACAATAGAAATAGAGAAAAACAATGGCCTAATAGTTCAATAATCAAATTGTAAGGAGTGAAAAATACTGCAAAGAATAAGAAAATCAGAATGCAAAGATATATCCAGAATTGCAGAGATTTTAATTTTCACAAAGAGAATAACGTATCGTCATATTTTTCAAAATGACCAGGTTTCTTTTGGTGAAATGCAAGTAGTTCCATTGGCGAGGGAATATGAAGAGAATCCAAGTGAGTTGGAACATATCTGGGTCTATGAGGATGAATTTGTAAAGGGGCTTATTCATATTGAACATGGAGAAATTGTAGAATTGTATGTGGAACCGTTTTTTCAAGGAGAAGGGATTGGAAAGCGGTTAGTTGAATTTGCGATTTTTGAATTTGATGTAAGCTATCTCTGGGTGTTGGAGAAAAACAAGAAAGCAATTGATTTTTATAAGAGTCGTGGTTTTCATTTAACAACTGAACGCAAGATAAATGATGGAACACCGGAATACGTGGTAAAGATGAGGAGGTAATATATGTTTTTATCAACGGACAGAATTGAATTTTCTAAATGGACAGCGGATGACCTGGAACAGGCCAAGTGTTTATGGGGTGACTCGGAAGTAACCAGATATATCTGTGCGACTGGCGTATTCAGTCCGAAGGATATTGAAAAGCGCTTAAACACAGAGGTGTCCAATGGAGAGGAGTTCGGTCTTCAGTACTGGCCAATTTTTCATAAGGTTTCCGGTGAGTTGATCGGCTGCTGCGGCCTGCGGCCGCGTGCGGAGAAAGAATATGAGATTGGCTTTCATCTGAGACCGAAATTCTGGAGACAAGGTTACGCGGTGGAGGCGGCCAATGCGGTGATTGACTACGCATTTGAGGTGTTGAAGGCGGAAAAATTGTTTGCCGGACATAACCCAAAGAATGCGGCTTCGAAATCCGTTCTTGGGAAACTGGGATTTACGTATATCGGCGATGAATTTTATGCGCCGACGGGACTTTATCATCCGTCTTATGAGATGAAGAAGGAGGGGCGTCGATGAAAAAAGTTTTAGGGATTGCAGTTGGAGTTGCGGCAGCATTGGCGGCAGTTGCTTTGTTGATCTTTGTTCTGTATGCAGGAAAAGAAACAGAAAATGGTGAGAAGTCGCTCTATGAGCATGGATTGGATCTGGTTGCACTGTTGGATGAAATGGCCGGAAATGATGCTTATACCGAGATGTTTTCTGTGAACGAGGAGATCAATGCTGTATTGGATGAGATTGCCAAAGGTGATTATACAGAACCGACCGCTGTTTATCAGGCGATGATTTCTGCAGACGGAACGATGGAGATGATGGAATCTCTTGGTATGGAAAATACCGGTGATATGTCTGATGCGCTTAAAAAGAGCCTGGAGCAAAAGTTGTTTGCGACATTTGTGAGCCAGTTAAATGGGATGACAGGTGTGACTAATCTGGCGGCATCCAGTATTTGTACAGCTGGAAAGAGCTTTGTGAATGGGGAAACAGAGCAGGATGCATTATATTTTTATGTGTATCCAGATGCACAGCCTGTGGCAGTGAGCTTTATAATCGGAGAAGACCATGCAGTAAATGCAAGTGCCAGCTTTTTGATGGCGGAGGAATTAAAAGGTGTGTCTGGTGAAGATTTTGAAGCCTATTTTGAAGAGTTTGGCGTGGAGCTGCAGAGTGTGAAGTAAGGTGGCTTTAAAAAGAATAGGATCGAAAAGTGAGTTGCTTTGTAAGGGAGGAGGAACCGACATATGAGAAAAATCCTGCAAAGTTTTTTGATGGCCGTGATGGCGTTTATATGCTTGACTGCCTGTGCCAGCTCCAAGTCAACCGGGATTTATACAGTAGACGAACGAGGGACATTGTTTACCGTTGATACCAATAATATGACGATTTCTGACGGAACCAATACCTATCACTATACCATGGAGGGAAGTGGACTTCGCTATACGACTGAAATTACTTATCCGGACGGTTCTACATATTGGTGGACGGTAGAGAGAAGCGGAAACTTTTCACACGGATATGGCGGCTGGAGCGATGATTATGATGAGGATCGCTATGTGGCTGGGGATGTACTCTGTGATGTATTGGATACAAGGGCACCGGAGCCTCCGGATGATAAAAATCCGATTTTGATCCTGATTTTGATTGTGATTGGGTTATTTAACTTGTTTGCACCGCAAACGTCATGGTATCTGAGCCACGGCTGGAAATATAAGAATGCAGAGCCGTCAGAGGCGGCCATTGGTCTGAACCGGTTTGGCGGCGGGGCGGCACTGGTACTGGCGTTGATTTTGATTCTTGTGTAGTGGGATATTGGAACAAATAGGTGGAATTTCCAATATCGAACAGAAAAACTAAATACGAATGTTCAAAAGGCTATCCAATCGAAACAATCGGATAGCCTTTATATAGATATAGAGTTTTGAATGAACTATTTCGAAATCGGCTTTAAAATCTTGTTGATTTGCGTCAGGAAGGTAATAGTTGTTATCAGCGCTGCCAGAATGTCGCTGACCGGCTCTGCCAGGAACACCGCGAAAACTTTGTTTTCGAAGAAAAGCGGCAGGATGAAGATCAACGGAATCAGCAGGATGATCTTACGCAAACATGCAAGGAGCAGGCTGACTTTGGCCTGTCCCAGAGCCATGAAACTCTGCTGGCAGCAGATCTGCATACCGAATGCGAAGATGCCGGCCATGTAAATGCGAAGTGCCCAGGCAGCATATTCCACGAGCGCAGCATCGCTGGTGAAAATACCGGTGAACAGTTTCGGGAAGACGATGGAAAGCAGCCAGAACAGGGTGGAGTAGGTAACGCATACTTTGAACTGGGTGGCAAATGTCTTTTTCACACGATCTGCATTTCCGGCACCGAAGTTGTAGCTCATAATTGGCTGACCGCCCTGACATACGCCCTGCAGAGGCATCGTCGCCAGCTGACATACACTGGTGATGATGGTCATGGCGCCGACCGCCAGATCTCCGCCGTAACGGGACAGGCTGGAAGTGAAGCTGACAGACAGAAGACTTTCCGTGGACATCATAACAAAGGTAGAAATACCCAGTGCCAGACATGGAAGGAAAATCTGCGGGTTCAGTTTCATGTTTTCTTTTTTCAAACGCAGAATTGTTTTCGGTCCGGTCAGGAAGCGGAGGATCCAGAGGGCACCGACTGCCTGGCTCAGGATTGTTGCCAGTGCGGCACCTTTTACACCCATATCCAGTACGAAAATAAAGATCGGATCCAGAATGATATTGACCACGGCACCGATCACAGTTGTCAGCATACTGATCTTGGCAAATCCCTGTGTTGTGATAAACGGATTCATACCCATTACGATAAGGACAAAAATACTTCCAAGGATATAAATGCGGGAGTAATCCAACGCATACGGGAGTGTTACGTCACTGGCGCCGAACATGCGGAGCAGTGACGGAGCCGCTGTGTAAAATACGATGGTAAGAACAACTGCAAAAATTAAAAGAAGAGAAAAGCAGTTCGCTATGATCTTTTCCGCAGTATCATGATCTTTTTTACCCATGGCGATGGCTGCACGCGGTGCGCCGCCGGCGCCGGCCAACATGGCGAAGGCATTGATCAGCATTAACATTGGAACGAAAAGTCCTACACCGGTCAGCGCAGACGCACCAACTTCCGGGATATGACCGATGTAAATTCGGTCAACAATGTTGTATAATAAGTTTATGATCTGGGCGACAACGGCGGGTATTGCCAGTTGGGCCAGAAGTTTTGGAATACTTCCGGACCCGAGATCGCGGGTGGAAGCAGAAGTTTGTTTGCTCATGAATGATGTCCTTTCTATATTTGTCATAAGTGATATTATATACTACTTTCTCGAAAAAGAACATGATCAAATTTACGGAAAATGTAACAATAACAGGAGGTTCTAGTATGGAAAATACGATTTGTCGCTGTAAATGGTGCAACATGAAAAATCCGTTGTACATTGCATATCATGATGAAGAATGGGGTGTACCGGAACATGATGACCATAAATTGTTTGAACTTTTAATACTGGAAAATTTTCAGGCTGGTCTTTCCTGGGAGTGTGTTCTTAATAAACGTTTGGCATTTCGTGAGGCATTTGATCAGTTTGATCTTGATGCTGTCTGCGAATATGGGGAAAATAAGATTGCAGGACTGCTCCGAAATGAAAAACTGATTCGCAACCGATTGAAAATGAATGCAGCAGTTACCAATGCAAGGGTGTTTCGTAAGATTCAGGAAGAGTTCGGAACTTTTGACAAGTATATCTGGCATTTTACAGAGGGAAAAACCGTTTATGAAGTGGGAGAGACCAGGTCGGAATTGTCCGATGGAATTTCCAAAGATTTAAAAAAGCGGGGCATGAAGTTTGTTGGAACAACGATCATTTATTCCTATCTGCAGGCGATTGGTGTGATCTACTCTCATGAAGAGGGGTGTTTCCTTTATCGAAATGAATAAATAAACAGGGCTGGCATATCAAAACGCCAGCCCTGTGTCGTATTACAGATTTTCTTTGATCTTAGCGATCATAGCATCGTATTCTTCATCAGAAAGGTAAACTTTACCCGGATTCATCTCAAATACGCCGCCCCATTCGAATTCGCCTTCATACTTCGGAACAAGGTGGAAATGCAGGTGGCAGCCTGTATCGCCGTATGCACCGTAGTTCACTTTCTTCGGAGCGAAAGCTTTATGGATCGCATTAGCTGCTCTTGTTACGTCGGCAAAGAACAGATTTCTTTCTTCTTCGCTGATGTTTACGATCTCACTTACATGATCTTTGTAAGCAACGATACATCTGCCCGGATGGCTCTGCTCTTTGAAAAGAATCAGCTGGCTTACGCCTAAATCACAAATTTTGATACCGAATTTTGCTAATAATTCGCCGCCCTGGCAATATCCACAGTTCTGCATAGTAGGTTCCTCCTTAAAATATCTGTTTTCTAGTACATGCCCATAAAAATATGCACTAACATGACAGTTGTATATACTAACATGATAGTGCATTTCGAAGTATTTTTCCAGTATCTTTCGGAAGATTTTATAAATTTATAGGAAGTTTTTCCGAGTCGAGGTTATTCGCCAAAGATTACCGTGCGGTATCGCATCAGTGCCGTTAACAGGAACTGTCCAAGAACACCGATGGCAAGAATTTCGCCGATTCCGACTGTGATCATCATATACCAGATCATATCTTCAGAACCATAGGCAAATTTTAATACCCATGGAATGATCAGTGTATTGGATACGATCGGCGGCAGCGAAACCAGATAACGGTTTCCTCTTAAAAAGTAGGAGCCCAAGGCACCGATCAGGGTTGCAAGGCTGCCGAACACCACATCCATCATCATGGCACCGCCAAGCATATTGGAGATCAGACAGCCGATAAATACACCGGGAATTGCAGCCGGTGTGAAATACGGCAGGACGCAGAGGATTTCGGAAATGCGGAACTGGATCGGACCAAAGCTGATCGGCCGGAACATCATCGTAAGGACAATGTAGATGGCAGCGATCAAGGCTCCGTACACCAGGTTACGGGTTTTGTTTTCTTTCATATTTAGTTGTCTCCTTTAGTTTTGTTTTAGGTGAGGAAGGTCTCGAACTCACCGAGACTTTGTTATAGCATAAAAGCTGCAGAAAATCAAGGAACAGCCATAGAATAAATCAATCCGATATGCTGAACCCTAGCATTTCTCACCATTTTGTGCTATTATTAACAAAAGCTTTTGGGAAAAGGCAGAAATCCGAGAGGAGAATTTCATGTATCATATAGATTTTAATAAACCAAACCACGTACATTTTATCGGAATCGGCGGTATCAGCATGAGCGGTCTTGCAGAGATCCTTTTGGAACGCGGATTTACGGTGACCGGTTCTGATGCACATGAATCCGAACTGACAAAGAAGCTGGAAGGCCATGGTGCGAAAGTGTTTTATGGTCAGAAAGCGGAAAATATTATAGAAGGAATAGATGTTGTCGTTTATACGGCTGCGATCCATCCGGATAATCCGGAGTACATGGCGGCAGAGGCAAAGGGACTTCCGATGCTCTCACGTGCGGAATTCCTGGGTCAGATCATGCGAAATTATGATCAGTCCATCGCTATTGCAGGCACCCATGGAAAGACAACAACCACTTCTATGGTTGCAGAGATTTTGATGGATGCGAAAAAAGACCCGACGATCACAGTCGGCGGTATGCTGGATATCATTGGAGGAAATATTCGTGTCGGAGGTCCGGAACTGTTCGTTCTGGAGGCATGTGAGTATACCAACAGCTTCCTTTCTTTCTTCCCGACGATTGAAGTGATCTTAAATATCGAAGCGGACCATCTGGATTTCTTTAAGGATCTGGACGATATTCGCCAGTCGTTCCGTCGTTTTGCGGCGCTTCTGCCGGATGATGGAACCTTGATCATCAATACGGACATTGAAAATTATGAGGAAATCTGCAAGGGTCTGACCTGTAAGATCGTAACAGTGGGCAGTGATCCGGCTAAGAGCCATTACAGTGCGGCCAATATAACCTTTAACCATACGGCATGTGCGACCTATGACCTTTTGAACGATGGAGTAAAGGCAGATACAATTTCCCTCGGCGTGCCGGGTATGCACAATGTATACAATTCTTTGGCGGCGATCGCAGCAACTCACGAGGTTGGCGTGGAAAACGAAGATATTAAGACCGGTCTGCTGTCCTATGCAGGCACACACCGCCGCTTTGAAAAGAAGGGCGAGATGAACGGTTTTACGATCATTGATGATTATGCACATCATCCGCAGGAGATTGCGGCCACTTTGGGAACTGCAAAGAATTATCCGCACAAGGAGCTGTGGTGTGTATTCCAGCCCCACACCTATTCCAGAACAAAAACTTTGTTTGACGAATTTGCAGAAGCACTTTCCAAGGCGGACCATGTGATTCTTGCCGATATCTATGCGGCAAGAGAAACGGATGATCTGGGTATCAGTTCAAAAATGCTGGCAGAAAAAATTGCTTCCCTTGGCGCAGATGCGTACTTCCTGCCGAGCTTTGAAGAAATTGAAAAATTTATTTTAGAAAAATGTATGCACGGTGACCTGTTGATAACTATGGGTGCCGGAGACATTGTAAAAGTAGGGGAAAACCTGCTTTCCAGATAAGTTATCCACAATATCCACAAAGTTTTCAACAATCCACAAAGGAAAACTTTGTGGATTTTCTAATTTACATAATGTGCGGGTGGATAAATACGAAAAGCTTGGAAATATAAGGATTTCGACGGATTTCGTGGAGATTTTCGTTTTTTCTGTAACGAACTTATCCACTTTATCCACAATATCCACAATGAAGGATGTGGATGATTCCGGCTATTTCAATTTTAAAAAAACTATGTTATGATGAACAAAGAAAAGGTGAAGGGTGAGATTGTATGAGTTTAGGGCTGAAAAGTCAAATGTCCGTAAAGGTGACCGTAGTGTCCAATGAATTTATTGATACATATATGGCAGCTGCAAACGGGGAATACGTAAAAGTTTTCCTGTATTTGCTGCGCCATGAAAATGAAGACCTGACGGTTTCTGATATTGCGGATGCACTGAATCATACAGAATCCGATGTGAAGCGGGCGCTGGCTTACTGGAAGGATGCCGGTGTCCTCGGTGAAGAAGTTTCTGTGGAATTGTCCGAGGCGGGACAGCTGGCTGCGGCAGAACAGACTGTGACGGTGGAAACGGCAGCGGGAGCGGGTCAGATTCCGGAGACGGGAAACAGCTTTGAACGAATGCAGAGGTTGTCGGAGGATGACGAATTTACGGCGCTGCTCTACGTTGTGCAGCAGTATATGGGAAAGACCTTCACGCAGATCGAATGTGAAAAGTTTGCATTCTTTTACGATGAACTTCGGATGTCGGCCGATCTTTTGGAGTATCTGGCCGAGTACTGTGCGGGCGGTGGGCACACCAGTATCCGCTATATAGAAAAAGTGGCTCTCAACTGGTATCAGATGGGAGTGAGGACCAGAGAAGATGCGAAAGATTATACCATGCGCTATTCCAGAGATATGTCTTCGGTTATGAAGGCATTTGGAATCACCAATCGGAACCCGGCGACTGCGGAACTGGAATTTATGAAAAAGTGGTTTAAGGAATACGGATTTGACAGCACTCTGGTGGCAGAAGCATGTAATCGGACGATCACAACCACCGGATCAGCCAGTTTCCCGTATGCGGACAAGATTTTGACCGGATGGAAGGAAAATGGTGTGAAAGTGTTGGCGGATGTACAGGAGCTGGACAAGCGGAGACAGATGGCAAAAGGACAGTCCAGCCGAGGCAGTGAGCCGGGAGCAGGGCAGATGTCCGGAAGCCAGAGCCGCAAGAGCACCGGAGGAAATAACCGGTTTAAAAATTTTGAACAGCGATCCAATAATAATTACGAAGATATGGTCTGGTCAGGAGTAAGAAAACGCCAGAAAGGAGGAACCGAGAATGGCACTCAGTAATTCACAGTATGAAGCGATCATGCGGATTTATAATCAGCGTCAGTTTCAGAATAAGAGAAACCAGGATGAGCGTGTCCGTGAAGTGTATGCAAAGGTTCCTCAGGTGGAAGCGCTGACAGACGAGATTACGGCCACAATGGCACAGGCCGGCAGGTATGTGCTGATGGGAGATACAGACCGCGCAGAAGCGATGAAACAGGAGGCTGCTTTGTTAAAGGAGCAGAAGGCCCTGTATCTGGATCGAAACGGCTATCCGGCTGACTATTTGGATATGAAGTACCACTGTCCTAAGTGCCGTGATACCGGCCGTGTGGACGGGCAGAAATGTCACTGTTTTAAGCAGATGGAGATTGAGATTCTTTACGACCAGTCCAATATAAGAGAGGTGCTGGAGCGCGAGAATTTTGATACCCTGTCGATGGAATATTATGATAAAGAGCATGTGGATCCAAAGACCGGTATGACCGTATATGAATACATGTCTATGGTCATTGAGGAGTGCAAAGCTTTTGTGAAGAACTTCGGAGAAGAGAAGGGCAGTATTCTGTTTACCGGAAATACCGGATGCGGAAAGACGTTCCTAAGCAACTGCATTGCGCGCGAGCTGATCCGAAGGAGCTTTTCAGTGGTCTATCTGACCGCGACAGATATGTTCGATGTCCTTTCTGAGAGCCGTTTTGGAAGCCGTGATGAGGAGGAGGCAAGAGATCGTGCCGCCTATATCCTGGAATGTGATCTGCTGATCGTGGATGACCTTGGAACGGAACTGATCAATACCTTTACGGCGTCTCAGCTGTTCTACTGTGTCAATGAGAGACTGAACCGAAAGAAAGGAACCATCATTTCCACCAATCTGGCACTCAATCAGCTGCAGGATGAGTTTACGGAGCGTGTGACCTCCCGAATCATGAGCCAGTATAAGGTTATGCCGCTTTTGGGCGAAGATCTGAGGTTTGTAAGCCGTGGATTTGGGAAATGATATTGACGTAAGAATCCGGAAATGATAATTTATTAAGAAACAAACATACATAAACATGTGATGGAGGAGACGTATGTTATACGAAGAGAAAAAGATTGATACCATTCCGGTGGGTCCGCTTGGTCTGATTCCGCTGAGAAGCTGTACCGAACTTGGAAAGAAAGTGGACGAGTGGCTTGTGAATTGGAGACAGCAGCGTGAGAGTGAGCACAAAGGCACGATCCATTTCTTTGAATATGAAAAAGATTCTTATATCATTGGCGCAAGAACGCCGCGTTTTGGTTCCGGTGAGGGTAAGGGCGAAGTGCTGGAATCTGTCCGCGGTGACGACTTATATATTATGGTGGATGTCTGCAATTACAATGAGACATACTCCTTAAATGGTCTGAAGAACCATATGTCTCCGGATGACCATTACCAGGATTTAAAGCGTATTATCGCATCTGCCTCCGGTAAGGCAAAAAGAATTAACGTGATCATGCCGTTCCTGTACGAGAGCCGTCAGCATAAACGTGCACACCGTGAGTCTTTGGACTGTGCAGTGATGCTGCAGGAGCTGGTAAACATGGGTGTGGAAAATATCATTACCTTTGATGCCCATGATCCGCGTGTACAGAACGCGATTCCGTTAAAAGGTTTCGAGACTGTGCAGCCGATCTATCAGTTCATCAAGTATCTGCTGAGAGCGGAGCCGGATCTCCAGATCGATACAGAACACATGATGGTTATCAGCCCGGATGAAGGCGGTACCAGCCGTGCGATCTATTTTGCCAACGTGCTGGGTCTGGATATGGGTATGTTCTATAAGCGCCGCGATTATACAAGAATCATCAATGGCCGCAACCCGATCGTAGCTCACGAGTTCCTGGGTGCCAGTGTGGAAGGTAAGGACGTGCTCATCATCGATGATATGATCTCTTCCGGTGAAAGTATGTTAGATACTGCCAAAGAATTAAAGAGAAGAGGTGCGAGAAAAGTATTTGTCTGCACCACCTTCGGTCTGTTCACTGGCGGCCTTAAGAAGTTTGACGAATATTATGAGAATGGTTATATCGACCGTCTTCTCACTACAAACCTGGTTTACCAGACGCCGGAGCTGCTGGCGAAACCGTACTATGTAAATGTTGATATGAGCAAATACATTGCTCTGATCATTGATAATCTGAACCATGACTCTTCCTTACATGAGCTTCTGAATCCGACGAAACGAATCAATCGACTGTTGGAGAAGTACCGTGCGGGAGAAAGAGGGAACTTGTAGGAAAAGCAGGGGATTTTTTGGAAATTAAGGCAGATGTTTCGTTACAACTAAAACAGACTCTTTCACAGGCACAGATTCAGTCGCTGAGTATTCTTGGTATGTCTATGATAGAACTTCAGGAATTTCTTCAGAACGAGGAAATCGAAAATCCGATCGTGGAATATTCCGAAGGAACTGGTGACCATGAGCCAATGGTGACCTATCGGGATCATGAGCGGTTTTACAGTGCGGGAGACCGTGACGATGAGGACGAACCGGATACTTATGAACCAAAGACTGAGACCGAATCTTTAGAAGATTTGATTCATATGCAGATAGACTGGAGTGGCATGACAGAGGAAGAACGAAAGATTGTTGATTTTTGTATCCTTTCGTTGGACTCAAACGGTTATTTGCACATGGGAACGGCTGAAATAGCAGATCAGGTGGGGATGAGACTGGAGCAGGTGGAAAGACTGATTCGGGAACTGAAGACGTTGGAACCCGCCGGAATTTTTGCATCTGGACTGGAGGAATGTCTGTGCGTTCAGACTGTCGGTTTGGAACAGGAAGATAAACTGAATACGATCATTCGCTTTCACTTAAATGATGTGGCGGAAGGTAGGATCAGCAGTATTTCCCGTGCATTGAAACTGTCATCGGTGGAAGTACGGAAACTGATTAAGATTATCAAAGGATTGAACCCGAGACCGTTAAATGGATACGGAACAGATCAGATCCAGTACATAGTTCCCGATATTATACTGCGCCATCAGGACGAACAGTGGTTCATCAGTCTTAATGACAAATGGAGTGGAAGTCTGCAGATCAATGATTTCTACGTGAGGATGATGGAGACGGCCCAGGATACGGAACTCAAATCCTATTTCGAAGAAAAATTGAAGCGGGCCAGATTTATCATGAATGCAATCGAGCAACGAAGAAAAACGCTGGAAGGTATCGCGGCGGAGATACTGAAACGTCAGGAGGCATATCTTCTGGGTCATGGACGGTTAAAGCCTATGACTTTGGAAGAGATTGCAGACGGGCGAGAGATTCACAGCTCCACAGTCAGTCGTGCGATTCGGGAAAAATATCTGCTGTGCCCGGCTGGTTGTTTTTTGATCCGAGACCTGTTTACAACCGGAATCTCCTCAGGAAATGGAAGTGGGGAGGAGATTAGTCGAAATTCGGTGAAGAATCGGTTAAAAGAACTGGTCGATGGCGAGAATAAGCAAAAGCCATACAGTGATGATCAGCTCGCAAAAATATTAAAGGATGAAGGGATGCCCATTTCCAGACGTACAGTAACAAAATACCGAATTGAGCTTGGAATACAGGGCACATTTCAGAGAAGAGAATAAAGCTGTCGGAACAGTAAAAGTACAGGGAGGTATAACATGTCATTCGAATACAAAAGCATACTTCCGACTCCTGAGCAGATCAAAGGTGAGTTTCCGCTTGCTTCGGAGTTTGCAAAAATAAAAGCCGCTCGCGATATGGAAATTGCGGATGTTTTTACAGGAAAAAGTGATAAATTTATTGTAATCATTGGACCGTGTTCTGCTGACAGAGAGGATGCAGTCTGTGAATATATGGAGCGGCTGGCGAGGGTGAATGAGCAGGTAAAAGATAAGTTGATCTTAATCCCGCGTGTTTATACTAACAAACCGAGAACTACCGGCGGCGGATATAAGGGTATGCTGCACCAACCGGATCCGGAGAAAAAGCCAAATATGTATGAAGGTATTTTATCTATCCGCAAAATGCATATGCGGGTGCTGAAAGATTATGGTATGACCACAGCCGATGAAATGCTGTATCCGGAGAACTATAGCTACCTCAATGATCTTCTGGCGTATGTGGCGGTGGGTGCCCGTTCTGTAGAGAACCAGCAGCACCGTCTGGTATCCAGTGGCGTGGAGGTGCCGGTGGGTATGAAAAATCCAACCAGTGGTACTTTAAGCGTTATGTTGAATGCGGTCTATGCGGCCCAGCATGGACATAATTTCATCTATCGTACCTGGGAAGTTGAGACCGCCGGAAATCCATTGACTCATACGATTCTTCGTGGTGCTGTTGGCAAACATGGTCAGTGTCTGCCGAATTATCATTTTGAGGATTTGGAGCTGTTAAATAAATTGTATCAGGAGCAGGATCTAAAGAATCCGGCATGTATCGTGGATGCAAATCACTCTAACTCTAACAAACGTTATAAAGAACAGATTCGCATTGTGAAAGAAGTGCTTAACAGTCGTCATCATTCAAAGGATATAAAGAGTCTGGTGAAAGGCGTGATGATTGAAAGTTATCTGGAGGAGGGAAGCCAGAAGATCGGAGAACATATTTATGGAAAGTCCATCACAGACCCGTGTCTTGGATGGGAAGATTCTGTAAGATTGATCTACAATATTGCGGATTCGTTATAAATCGAATAAGAAATAAAAGCGGTGTCTGATGATTGGACACCGCTTTCGATTTTTCTATGGTTTTTATAAGTTCCTTGTTGCTTTGATTAATCGAAATACCTGCTCTACGGTTTCTGTCATATTGTTTTTGGCAGTTTCTTTCTCCAAAGCTTCGTCAAGGGTTACGATATTGCGCAGAATTGGGAAATATGCATCAATACCGTGAGCATTGCATACTTTCGCATTTTTATTTATACAGCCGGCAAATGCCAAAACAGTTTTGTTGTATTTTTTTGCAATGGATGCAACACCAATAGGGGCTTTTCCCATGGCAGTTTGTTCATCCAAACGCCCTTCACCGGTGATGATCAGATCAGAATTTTTGATGTAGTATTCTAATTTTGTTTCATCAAGAACGATGGAAATTCCGGACTCTAAAACTGCATTGGTGAACGAAGAAAAAGCAAATCCTAATCCACCGGCGGCACCGGCGCCGGCGGCTGTGGCATCTGATTTGGAATTCACTTTGCTTGCAATTTCAGCAAAATGGTTCAGCCAAAGGTCCATATCTTGGATCATATCCGGAGTTGCTCCTTTTTGCGGTCCGTAAACGGCACTTGCTCCGAGAGGTCCGCAAAGTGGATTATTTACATCACAAGCGATCCGAAAGGAACAGTGAGCAAGTTCCGGTATTACCTGTTCCGTGTTTATGGAAACAAGATCTTTAAGCCCCTTTGCTCCCCAATCAATAGAAACTCCATCATTGTTTAAAAATTGATATCCGAGGGCCTGCAGCATGCCAATGCCTCCGTCATTTGTGGCACTGCCGCCGATGCCGACTATAAATTTTCTGCATCCGCGGGCTATGGCATCTAATATCATTTCTCCGACTCCATAAGTCGTCGTGTTCAATGGATTTCTTTTATCTTTCGGAATGAGTGTAATTCCAGCGGCCTGTGCCATTTCCATCACAGCAATCGAATCGTCAATGATACCATATTGGGCAGTAACCGGTTCTCCTAAAGGACCAGTGACAGTGATGGTCTGCATGGTACCTCCCATACCAAAGGTCAATGCTTCGACAGTACCTTCACCGCCATCAGCCAGTGGACGTACATGGATTTCCGCATCTGGGTATACATGCAGGATTCCGTTTTCAATAGCATGACCGGCATCCAAAGAAGAGAGACTACCTTTTAATGAATCAATTGCAATTGTTACTTTCATATCATTACTCCTTGAAAAGGTTTACAGTTCTGCATGATGAAGTTCCCATGCAATGTGTGCACTTTCTTCCAATTCCTCAAGACAATAGAAGGCATCCAAAATGGTTTTTCCTGGTACCACAGGACCGTGATTTTTTAGAATATATCCATCGCTCATGGAAACCCTCTCTCGGAATGCGGAGAAGAGCTCCTCGGAACCGGGCTGCTCATATGGAATAAGACCAACGGTTCCGAGTTTCATCTTCAGGTAGGGGGTGTGAGCAGGTATACAATCATGCTCTTGAAGAGAGGGTATAAAACTCCAAAGGACGGAGTAGGTGCTGTGTGTATGGATAACAGCACCTGTTTTGGGGGAGTTTTCGTAAAGAGCCAGGTGCAATGGCCATTCTTTACTTGGCTTACGAGGGGTAAAGGAGGTCCCGTCCTTTGAAATAACTGTAAAATCGTCTTTTGTCATAGTGCCAAAGCAAGAACCACTTGCAGTGATATAAATACGATCATTGTGCCGGAAGCTCATGTTGGCAGAAGAACCGGAAGTTTTCCCCCTGTTGAACAAGCTATGCGCAACCCAGATGGCATGTTCCAATTTTTTTTCTAATTCCAAATCCAGATTTGTTGTCATAGACAGTGCTCGTTCAAAAAAGTCTTCCTGGCCAAAATTTCCGCTTTTTAGAATCAGACGAATATCATTCCGCTCTACCGGAACCATAATCGGAACTCCCGGGGCAACACTTTCGCCCATCCAATAGGAGTGGAATTTCAGTCCTTTCGTAACAGCACCGGATGTTTCACCGCCGGCAGATATGATTCTTGTGAATCCTGCTTTTACTGCACGGACGGCAAGATCTGCGATTGTATTTTCTAACATAGAAGCTACTTTCTCTGTTCCCATTTTTTGATATTCCTTTACTTTTTCTGGTGTATCGGAACTATAAACGAGAACAGTCTCGGTATCTGTTGTATGGGATTTTATGAAATTCCAGGCATCGTCAATTGTCTGAGAGCCGTCCAGCATGGCTTGTGGATTCAGTTTATAACATGGATGATTTTTTGATTCATACCATGCAACCTGAGCGAGAGTGGCTTTGGAGCAGCTGCCAGCAAGAAGGAGGGCTCTTCCGGCAGTTTTGCTGTCCGGGATACAGCCTTCGGAGGTGAGTTTTTTCGTCCATATTTTTGCCAGGGGCTCCAAAAGTCCACTACCGCCGGTTAAAAGGGGGAGGAGATGGAAGACAGAAGCTATTTTTTCTCCGTCTTCTGGTTGTATATAATCAGGTATGAGATAGTAAGGCTTGTTTGTCTGCGTATTTTCCTTGTATACAGAATCCAAAGAAAAACTTTCCAATTCGTTTTGTGAAATGTTTATGCAGGAATACTTGCTCTGCGGTTCCATCAGATTTTTAATCTTACAGTCCCACATGGGGGTCAACGGATGGTTTTTCATATGGCTTTCATGAAGAGGGATTCCATTAACCATAAGGTTGCCGTTTTCCACGGTGCGTCCATTGACCGGAAGTGCCGGACACAAGATGCTGCAGGGAGCGTTTACCAGTTCCATGAGTGCATCCGCTACTGGTCCAATATTTCCGTTAGGAGTGGAGTCAAAGGTGGAACAATATTTAAAATAGATCTGTTGTACTCCTTGTGCCAGAAGATAACGAGCTGCGGCCAGACTGTCTTCTACCGCCTGCGCCGTCGGCTGTGTACGTGATTTTAAAGCAATTACGATTGCTTGTGCGTCATCCTGCAAATTTTCGTCGGGAATTCCATTATAAAGGCAGACACGCATGCCACCTTTTACTAGAAACGATGCCGCGTCGCTTGCACCGGTAAAATCATCTGCGATACATCCAAATACTGCCATAGTCCTCCTTCTTTGGCGATATGATTTCATATTGCCAATTGATATTTGTATAGTTGAGAGCGGTTTGTTTATAAGCGATAGATTCTAATATGACTATTAAGCAAATTTCATGCCATTCTTGCAAAAGATTCGTAACGCAGGAAAAAGAAGGTTTCATGCATTGACGCAGAGCGTTGCAATGTTGTAAAATTGATATAATGCAACAGAATTGCAACAATGATATGTGGTGAGGAGGATGAGTTATGATCCGACTTTTATTTATAGTTCCATATCCGGAATTGCGGGAAAAGGTGGAGTATGTGTTGAATCACCATCCAGAGAAGAAAAATTTAAATGCAGATATTGAAGTGATGACGGTAGAAGAGACCCCGGATATTCCAACGGAGGAGTATGATGCAATTATCGCAAGGGGATATACTGCTAGAAAAACTTCCGAGATGTATACACAGATTCCAACAATAGGTCTCAATATTTCCGGTTATGATATTTTAAGGGCACTTCATGAGTGCTGCGAATTATATCACCCAACGAAAATTGCCATCTGCGGATTTAGCGGAAATTTGTTTGAAGCGGAACAGATGAGCCGAGTGTTTGGTGTAGAGGCAAAAGTATATACACCATTGCGTCATGAGGAGATTCATGACAGTGTGGACCGGGCAATTGAAGATGGCTGTGATGCAATGATTGGCGGTTATTCGGCAAACATATTGGCGAGAGAACATGGAATCAATTGCGTTGTAATCCGGACCGGTGAGGACACGATCAATCATGCGATTGATGAGGCGATTCATACTGTGGAGCAGGTACGTCATGAACGTCTGATTGCACAGATGTACAAAACAATCATATATTCTTCGAAAGACGGAGTTATCTATGTAGATTCTAAAGGCAAAATCTTAGTGAGAAATCACGTGATTCGTCATATGAATGGTGATATCAGCCTTCAGGGGCGACCGTTAAAAGAAGCACTTCCATACTTATACAAAACGTACAAGAATGTCATGGTTACCGGAGAGGAAGATGTGGGACGTATCCTAACGATTCCGGGCACAAAAACGACGGTATCAGTAACCGGAATTCCGGTAATTGTGAACAAAGAAATTTCCGGTGTAGTTATCAATCTTTCTGATATTACCATGATTCAAAATCTGGAGAGTCAGATCCGAAGAAAACTTAGTGAGCGTGGTTTTAAAGCTAAGTATACGTTTTCTGATATTCAGTACGAGAGCCAGACGATGGTCCAGACGATTATGACTGCAAAACAATATGCGGCATCTGACTCGAATGTTATCATTGTCGGTGAGACAGGAACCGGAAAAGAATTATTTGCTCAAAGCATACACAATGCCAGCAAACGGAAAAATGGTCCATTTGTGGCGATCAACTGTGCAGCACTTCCGGAAAATTTACTGGAAAGTGAGTTATTTGGTTATGTGGAGGGAGCGTTTACCGGAACAAGCAAAGGCGGAAAAATGGGATTGTTCGAGCAGGCACACGGCGGAACTTTGTTTTTGGACGAAATCGGTGAAGTAACGACGGCGATTCAAAGTAAATTGCTTCGTGTATTGCAGGAAAAGCAGGTTCGCAGGATTGGAGATAATAAAGTTATTGATATCAATGTACGTATCATATCAGCGACGAACAAAAGTATTTCCAAAATGGCTGAACAGGGAAAATTCCGGAAAGATCTGATGTATCGTTTGGATGTGTTACGACTTTTCATTCCTCCGCTCAGAAATCGACAAAATGATGTGGAAGTCCTGTTCCTGAATCTTTTGCATCATCAAAGCCTTGAAAATGGGATACCAATCCCGGTTTTAGATTCCAATGCACTGCCTCTTTTGCATGAATATCCATTTCTCGGCAACATACGTGAATTAAAAAACATTGTGGAGCGTGCATGTGCATTGAAACAGGGACAGGTCATAACCAGGGAAGATCTGAAAGAAGCGCTATATCCGCAGGATCTGGAAATGGAAGTGTTTTCAGATGTGTCGCAAATTTCTGAATCGATGGTACCTTTAAGTGGAGTCAGTGAGCAGGAGCAAATTTGCAGAGCACTGGAACAAAGTGGGGGAAATAAAACCAAAGCGGCAAAACTGCTGAACATGGATCGTTCTACACTTTGGAGAAAAATACAGAAATACCAGTTATGAGAAAAGTGATGCAACAATGTTGCGTTTGTTTTATAAACGTTGCAAATGTTGCATCATTTTTTGATTGCAATAGGGCGAATTGTAAAAACGGAACAATTGTTTATATAAAATTTATAAAGAAATTAGGCTTTCTTTCTTTTGAATGAAAAAGTTGGCACGCAGATTGCTTTATAGATAAGTATCCAATCTGTTGTGAGGGGTTCGCAACGGAGCAAAATAATTAAAGGAGGTTTGATTCTATGTCAACATCTTATGTACTTATCGTTTTCGTGATTGCGATTGCACTTATGATTTTCTTAATCTCCAAGTGTAACGTAAACGCAGCAATGGGTATCCTGATTGCAGCAATCGTGCTGGCTATTGGTCTTAAGACACCGTGGCAGGACATTGAAGGCACTATCAATAGTGGTTTCTCAGGTACCATTAAGAGTGTAGCCATCGTTATTTTCCTTGGATGTACCATGGGTACTGTTCTGGAAAAAACAGGTGCTGCAGTACGTATCACCAAATGGGCGATCAGCTTAGTAGGTGAAAAACACATGATCTGGGCAATTGCCCTCAGCTCCGCGATTCTTGGTATTCCGATTTTCGCTGATACTGTAGTAATTCTTTTAATCCCGATCGTATCTTTACTTGCAGTTCAGACAAAGAAATCTATGATGAGCTATGGTACAGCGCTTTATCTTGGTGCTCTTGTTACAGCATCCTTAGTTCCGCCGACACCGGGTCCGGTATCTGCAGCAGCACTTCTTAACGTGCCGTTGGGACAGGCGATTCTTTGGGGTATTATCGTAGCAATTCCAAGTGTAATCGCAGCTACTTTTTACTGCATGACATTAAAGACACCGGTTGAGCCGAAGGAAGAGTTTATCAGATCCGCACAGGAAAGTGAAAATATGGAACTTCCGTCTCTTTCCAAGTCCCTGCTTCCGATCCTGTTCCCGTTATTCCTGATCCTTCTCAACACAGGTGCTTCCATCGTTGTTCCGGATACAGGTATTGCAAACTTCTTCGCATTTATTGGTAGCCCGTTAGCAGCTCTTTTCTCTGGATGTATCCTTTCTCTCCTGTTAACAGGTGATAAGTGGAAATCCAAAGAAGTTTTAAATAACTGGGTAAATGAAGGTACTTTAGCGGCAGCTATGCCGATCGTAGTAACCGGTATGGGCGGTGCTCTCGCTACATTCGTTAAAAACGCAGGTGTTGCGGAGAGAATCGCAGAAGTGATCGTTGCTTCCCCGTTCCCGGCAATCCTGATCCCGATCATCATCGCGGCAATCATCCATGTTGTAACAGGTTCCAACTCTCTTGGTGATATGACAGCAGCAGCTCTTGTAGAGCCGATGTTAAGCACACTGGGCATCTCTCCGGTAGCAGCATTCTTAGCATGTGGTACTGGCGCCCTGATGTTCAAACATGCGAACTCCTCCGGTTTCTGGGTAACAGTTTCCATGTCCAACATGAACGTTAACCAGGGTATCCGCGGTGTCGGCGGTGCTTCCACCGTTGCTGGTTTCACAGGTGCAGTTCTGACTTGTATTCTGGTATTTGCCGGTATTATCTAATTGAAATATTTTTTTGTGAACGTAGTTGAAAACATGGATTGATTTGCATCCGTGTGGAACCGTAAAACCGGTCATGAGTAGAAAGGAAACAAAAAATGGAAAAATTCATTACAAGAGCAGCCCGCTTAAATAAGGCATATGATATTGAACTGATCGAACGTGAGCTGGTATGTGGTGAGGATGACATTATTGTCAAAAACCACATGATGGGTATCTGCGGCTCCGATAAGAGTTTTTACCGCGGATTCATGCCGCCGCAGACGGCAGAGTTCCGTCAGCCGCCAGAGTTCCCATTCCTTCTCGGACATGAGAGTGGTGGTACCGTTGTAGCAGTTGGTGATCGTGTCAGTGATTATAAGGTCGGTGATAAGGTAATTGCCTTCGGATGGAATAATAACTTTGCAGATTATTTCAAAGCGAAAAACTTCCAGCTTCAGCCGGTACCGGAGGGTTTGGATATGGATATCGCAGCACTCGGTGAGCCAACTGCATGTGCAATGTATTCCGGTCTGAATTCCGGTGTACAGCTTGGTGATACAGTTGTTGTCATGGGCGGCGGATATGCAGGTCAGATCATCGCTCAGTGTGCAAAATTGAAAGGAGCATATCAGGTAATTGTGGTAGATGTCCTGGAAGGTAAGCTGAACCTTGCGAAGTCTCTTGGTGCAGATATTGTGATCAACTCCAAGGAAGAGGATCCGGTTGCAAAAGTAAAAGCATTAACTGGCGGACGCGGTGCTGACGTTGTTGTTGAGGCAGCAGGTACAGCAGAGTCTTTCAATGCGGCCAGTGAGCTGATTCGCCATAATGGTAAATTCGTATTCTACAGTTGGGTAACCAAACCGGTAACTTTGAATATCAGCCGTTGGCATGATGATGGTCTGGAGTTTGTAAATACATGCCTGGTACATCATACATGGCAGCAGCGTTATGTTTGGGTTCCGGATACCATGCGTCCGATCATTCAGGGTTCTGTAAAGATCAAACCACTGATTACTAATGAGTTTAAACTGGCAGACATCAAAGCCGGCTTTGATCTGGCTGATAAAGATGATGCTGCAATTAAGATTGTATTCCGTCCATAAAGTTTTTTGAATACTCCGGCTTATGCCGGAGTATTCTCTGAAAATCGTGCATGTTAATAAATGAGAAAAGAGGAGAATCTATATGGATTATACGAATTTGATCAATGATAAATCAGGAAAAAAATCCAGAGTTGGCGTTATTGGCGCAACTCGTGGTTATGGATATACATTACTGGCACAGATACCGACTGTAAAGCATATGGAATTAAGAGTCATTTGTTCCAGACATGCAGATGAGTGTATGGAGGTACTGAAAGAGATCGGATATGACGAAACAAAAATCGTTGTATGTGAAACCATTGAGGAAATCCAGGCTGCGAAAGAAGATGCAATTCTTATCGTTGCTGATTATCATCTTGTTATGGAATGCGGTATTACTGCACTGGTAGAATGTACAGGTAATACAGCTGTCAGCTCAGACGCAGCGCTGATAGCAATGAAAAAGGGAATCAATGTTTACATGGTGTCTAAGGAAACAGATAGTGTATGCGGACCGTTTTTGAACCAGGTGGCAGCAGAAAATAATGTGGTTTATGCACTGGTAAATGGAGATCAGCCGAGAAACTTGATCGATCTTGTATCCTGGGCTCAGCTTCTTGGTCTGGAGATCGTTGCAGCAGGTAAATCCAGTGAGTATGATTTTGTATGGGACAGAGAAACCAGTGACTTTACATATTTGGATGGAACCAGTGAAACAGAGAACATTCCGGAGATGATGGATTGTTGGTATTATGAAGGAACCGAGACCTTAGAACAGAGAGCAAAACTTTTGGAAAAATATCTCGGTGTAATTCCGGCAGACCTTTGTGAGATGAATCTGGTTTCTAATATTACCGGTTTTGTTCCGACTTCCCCGTTTTTGAGCTATCCAATTGCAAAAATCAGTGAATTGGCAAATATCTTTATTCCGAAGGAAGATGGAGGTATTCTGGATAAAACGGGCGTTGTAGATGTATTTTTCAACCTAAGAGGAAAAGATGAAGCCAGCTTCTGCGGTGGCGAATTTATCGTTGTGAAATGCGAGAATGAAAAGATGTGGGAGATTTTAAAGGGCAAAGGACATGTCATGAGCAAAAATGACAAGTACTGCTGCATTTATTATCCATATCATTACATGGGATTGGAAACTCCGGCGAGCATCATTCTCGGTGATTTCCTTGGCATTGGTACACATACAGAATGTCGCCAGGTATCGGTCCTTGCCGGTGTGGCCCATACGGATATTCCGAAGGGAAC
>JAFSFU010000274.1 GCA_017435025.1 Lachnospiraceae bacterium
AAGAGATTCAAGGATGATGTTAAGGAAGTTAAGGCCGGATACGAGTGTGG
The DNA here is from genome assembly GCA_017435025.1 of Lachnospiraceae bacterium. The sequence goes on from JAFSFU010000274.1 coordinate 51, forward strand.
TCTTGTATTCGAGGGCTTCAGTGACCTTCAGGAAGACGATATGATCGAGATCTATATCATGGTAGAGGTTCCGAGATAATCAATATGAAGCAACAGACCGGTCTAAGACTCCGCTGCGAATGGTATGCGGCGGAGTCCGGACCGTTTGAATTCATGTCGGACAGGAAATGTCCTGCTCCGGCTTCAGAAGGAGTATCATGAGAAAGAACAGTATTAAGAATACAAGAATCAACGGGGAAGTTCAGAAAGCGCTGAGCGAGATCATTCGCGAACTGAAGGACCCAAGAATTCATCCGATGACATCTGTCGTTCTTGTTCAGGTGACACCGGATCTTAAGTTCTGCAAGGCATATGTCAGTGTCCTTGCAAACGAAGAGCAGGCGCAGGATACGATCCGCGGATTAAAGAGCGCGGAAGGCTTTATCCGCACTCAGCTTGCAAAAAAGGTAAATTTACGCAACACCCCGGATGTAACATTTGTGCTGGATCAGTCCATTGAGTACGGTGTTCGTATGTCCAGACTGATCGATGATGTGACAAAGGATCTTCCGGAGGAAGAAGAGGAAGAAATCGAGGACTAATGTCCTTGGTCCATTTGGAAAGGAGTCTGCCTTCACATGGGAATTTTGACGGATGCATTGAAAAATAAGAAAACTGTGGTTATTTTAGGCCACGTGAATCCGGATGGAGACTGTATTGGTTCCTGTCTGGGAATGTATAATTATCTGATTGAGAATTTTGAGAATTTTGAAGTTTCTGTGTATCTGGAACCAATGGGAAAGAAATTCGGATATCTGAATGGTTATGACCTTGTAAACCATGAATTTGATCCGGCAAAGAACTTCGATCTTTGTATCACACTGGATGCCAGCGATGTGAAACGTCTTGGCGCCTTTGCTCCGTATCTGGAACAGGCGGAGGACAGTCTCTGCATCGATCATCATGTGACGAACCAGGGAATGGCGAAGGTCAATGTTGTGGAGAGCAGTGCAAGTTCCTGCTGTGAGGTGCTTTACGGACTCCTGGATGAAGACAAGATCAGCCGGACCGTGGCGGAGTGCCTGTACACCGGAATCGTCCATGACACCGGTGTATTCAAGTATTCCAACACATCGAAAAAGACCATGGAGATTGCCGGCAAGTTGATGGCATCCGGAATTGATTTTCCCCGCATCATTGACGGCAGCTTCTTTATGAAGTCTTACGGTCAGGCAAAACTCCACGGACGTGCGATCCTTGACAGTGTTCGCATCATGGACAACCGTGTGATCTATACGGTTGTAACACAGGAGCAGTTAAAAGAATTTGGCTGTACAGTGAAGGCGACCGACGGAATTGTGGATCAGCTTCGTGTCATTGACGGTGTGGAGTGTGTGATCCTGCTCTATGAGACAGGAAATCCGTCTGAGTATAAAGTGAGTCTGCGCACCAATTCAGAACTGGATCTGGCTCGTATCGCCGGTGCATTCGGCGGCGGCGGTCATGTAAAGGCGGCTGGATGTACGGTGACAGGAACGGTTGCGGAGATTCTGGAGGGGCTGAAAGAGCAGATTGTCCTCCAGTGGGATGAGATGAAATAAGAACAGGCCGGGTGTAACAATGTACGACGGAATTATTAATGTATATAAGGAAAAAGGATTTACATCCTTTGATGTGGTCGCAAAGATGAGAGGTATTCTGGGGCAGAGAAAGGTGGGCCACACCGGAACTCTGGATCCGGATGCGGAAGGCGTTCTTCCTGTATGTGCAGGAAAAGGAACCCGTCTTTGTGATATGCTGACCGACCACGATAAAACATATCGCGCCACAATGCTTTTGGGTGTTGTGACCGATACCCAGGATACGACAGGAAAAGTTCTGGCAGAGACAGATACCGACCGGTTGACAGAAGCACAGGTGCGCGAAGCAATCCAGTCTTTCGTCGGAGATTATGACCAGATTCCGCCGATGTATTCGGCGTTGAAAGTGGATGGCAAAAAGCTCTACGAACTTGCCCGTGAGGGAAAAGAAGTAGAGCGCAAGGCCAGACCGGTACAGATTCATGAAATTGTGATTGAATCCATGAACCTTCCGGAAGTGGTCATGACCGTATCCTGTTCCAAAGGAACTTATATTCGCACCCTATGTAACGACATTGGTGAGAAACTTGGTGTCGGCGGCTGTATGAAGCAGCTGCTGAGAACGAAAGTGGGACGTTTTCTTTTGGAGGACACGCTGCGACTGTCGGATCTTCAGAAATTAAAGGAAGAGGGGCGACTGGAAGAAGCGGTATTTCCGCTGGAAGCCGTGTTTGCAGAGTACAGAGAGATCCGTGCTTCGGAAGAAATTATGGATAAACTGGTGCGCAACGGCAATCCATTCCGTTACAAAGGGATCGGTACGGTTGCTGACAAGGATGCGTTCCGCGTATACGCGATGAACGGTCAGTTCATCGGCGTTTATGAATATTCAGAAGAAAAGCATATGTTTTATCCGAGAAAAGTATTTTTAGGACAATAACGAAATGGCAGCTTGGGGAACAGGTTCCCGGCTCGGGGAGGAACACCGACATGCAGTATATCAGTAATACAAAAGAATTTCATATTACAGAACCGACTGTGGTAAGTATCGGAAAATTTGACGGACTTCACTGCGGGCATAAAAAGCTGGTGTCGGAGATGATGAACTACCGGGTGCAAGGCAGAAAAGCAGCAATGTTCACCTTTTCACAGCCGCCGGGGACACTTGTCAGAGGCCGTGCGCAGAATGTGATCATGACCAACAAGGAACGAGAACATATTCTGGCCGAGGCAGGACTTGATTATCTGGTGGAGTATCCTTTTGACGAAGAGGTGCGCACTATGGATCCGGAACGTTTTGTTGCGGAGATTCTGGTGGAGAAGATGAATGCAGAGATCATCGTAACCGGACCGGATTGCCGATTTGGATACAAGGCGGCAGGAAACAGTGAATTGATGGAAAAACTTGCATCCAAATACGGATACCGCTATATTGTGGTGGAGAAAGAAAAGGATGCGGAGAGCAACATCATCAGCAGCACTTATATCCGAGACCTTTTGGCAGAAGGAATGATCGGAAAAGCCAATAAGCTGCTGGGCTATCGTTATTTTATCAGCGGTATCGTGGAACATGGGAAATCCATTGGCCACAGACGTTTGTATCCCACAGCAAATCTGATACCGCCGCCGGAAAAACATTTGCCGAAATTCGGTGTATATGTGTCCCGTGTCACCGTTGAGGGGAAGGTGTACGGGGGACTCAGCAATGTGGGTAAAAAGCCGACGATCGAGGGAGTGAATCCGCCTGGAGTGGAGACCTACCTCTATGATTTCGAAGGTAATCTGTATGGAAAAGAAATAAAAGTGGAGCTTCTGGACTTTGTAAGACCTGAGATCAAATTCAGTTCCATCGAGGAGCTGAAAGCTCAGCTGGATTATGATGTAAAGGCATGTAAAGAATTATATGATCAGTTTTTGCATAGCGTTTTAAAGTAGAAAGAAGGAATCCATGATGGAAAAGATCCATTATAAAAAGTATTGTATAATTGGAGTCATCGCGGCGGCGGTGTGCCTGTTCGTGATGCGATTTGACTCGATCATTGAGGCAGGTGCAAAGGTGCTGTCTGCGGCGGCTCCACTTCTTTTAGGCATGGTGATTGCCTATGTACTCAATATTCTGTTGAAGAAGATTGAAAAGTATTATTTCCCGAAGAGCAAAAATCAGAACGTGATCAAGAGCCGGAGGCCGATATGTATTGTGCTGGCATTTTTGGCATTGTTTTTGATCATGTTCTTTATTGTATATCTGGTGGTTCCGGAACTGGTATCCAGTATTCGATTGATCACACAGGAGATACCGGTTTTTGTAGAGGAACTGCGTTTGTGGGCGATTCAGAATTTTGACGAGATGCCGACATTACAGGAGTCCCTGGCAAATTTGGATATTGATTGGCAGGAAACTTTGAAAAAAGTGTTTGATCTGGTTATGACAGGGGCCGGCGGTTTCTTCACATCGGTTGTGTCTGTGATTGCCGGTCTGTTTGGAACCGTCACGCAGTTTTTGATCGGTACGATCTTCGCGATTTATTTATTAAGTTCGAAGGAGCGGTTAGCAGCGCAGGTCGATGGCCTGATGCGTGCATATCTGAAACCGCAGACAAGGGCGCATATTTTATACATGGCTGATACCGTCAATCAAACGTTCTCGAGTTTTATCGTGGGACAGGTGACAGAGGCAGTGGTCATTGGTATGCTCTGTGCGCTTGGTATGCTGCTGCTTCGCATGCCGTATGCGGTGATGACCGGAACGGTAGTCGGTGTGACAGCATTGATCCCGGTGGTTGGTGCGTATATTGGAGCGGCGGTCGGTGCTTTCATGGTATTTACCGTCAACCCGGTTCAGGCAGTTGTTTTTGTAGTATTTCTTGTGATCTTGCAGCAGCTGGAAGGTAACCTGATCTATCCAAAGGTGGTTGGTTCGTCCATTGGCCTGCCGGGAATATGGGTGCTTGCGGCTGTAACCGTTGGCGGCGGTGTCCTGGGAATCGGCGGAATGTTACTCGGAGTTCCGTTGACTGCATCTGTATACCGTTTGCTCGGTGCAGATGTGAAAACAAGAATTGAAAGGAAGGAACATGGAGAAAAAGAAAAACGAAGAGCGAACAATGTCGGAAATCCATCATGAGTCAAGTGTTCGCGGCAGAAGCCGAAGAAAAGATGGTGCAGTTTCCGGCAGTAAAAAGCGTTTTCATGTGGTAAGTTTCGTGGCCATTGTTTTGATTCTGACTGCTGGAATTGGCGGTGGCTATTATCTTTCGCAGGCACATTCTTATCAGGAAGCGTTTCTCCCAAACACAACGATCAATGGCATCGATGCATCGAAAAAGACAGTCGATGAAGTAAAGGCAGCGATTGATGAGGAACTTTCCGGATATGAATTAATGGTTTTGGGTCGAAATGGATATGAAGAAGTGATCACAAAAGAGGAGATTGGTCTCCACTCTGAGTTCGACGGAAGTCTGGAAGCTCTGATCGATGAGCAGGATCCGATGACATGGATCACTGCGCTTCATACCTCTGCGGAGCATGAGATCGGAACTATGATCGTTTATGATGAGGCAAAACTGAATGCCAGAATAAAAGCACTTGTGTGTATGGATCCGGTGCAGATGATCGAGCCGCAGGATGCGTATTTGTCTGAGTATCAGAGTTCTACCAAGAGCTATGAAATTGTTCCTGCAGTGGAAGGAACCGTTCTTGTCGAGGAAAATGTGAAAAAGGCTATTGAAGATGCGGTGATGAACCTGCAGTCCGAGGTGGATCTGGATGCGGCGACATGTTATACAAAGCCAACGATCGAAACAAGTGATGAGAGCCTGCAGGCGCTGGCAGCGCAGTTAAACTGTTATGTGGGTGCAGCAGTCAATCATACCTTCGGCAATGCAAAAGAAGTCCTTGATGGTGATACGATCCATCAGTGGCTGACGATCAGCGGCGATCAGGTGACACTGGACGAAAGTCAGATTACAGCCTATATCCGTTCTTTGGCTAAAAAATATAATACAGCATACGGAAGCCGTAAAATGAAAACTTCCTATGGAAAGAGTGTAACGATCTCCGGAGGACCTTACGGCTGGAGAATGAATGAGGCCAAGGAAGCTGCGGTTGTATTAGAAATCATCAAAAATGGTGAGCAGCAGACAAGAGAGCCGGAGTATCTTCAGAAAGCGGCAAGCCACGGAGAGTACGATTACGGCAATACTTATGTGGAAATCAATTTGACAGCGCAGCATTTATTCTTTTATAAGAATGGCAAGCTGGTGGTGGAGGCCGATTTTGTGTCCGGTAATTCCGCGAAGGGATGGGCGACACCGGCTGGAACCTATCCACTTACTTATAAAGAACGGAATGCAACTCTGAATGGCGAGAATTATTCCACACCGGTATCGTATTGGATGCCGTTTAATGGAAATATTGGACTTCACGATGCAGACTGGAGATCCAGTTTTGGCGGGACTATTTATAAAACCAATGGTTCTCATGGATGCATCAATCTTCCGCCGAGTGCAGCGAAAAAGATTTATGAGAATATTTCGGCGGGGGATCCGGTGCTTTGTTACCACTTAGGTGATACAGAGACTTCGGAAACAACAAAAACTCCTACACCGGAGACGACAGCTGCGCCGACCACAACCGTGCCAACGACAGTCGCACCAACAACGACGGCACCGACAGAGGAAGTGCAAACGGCGCCTGCAGTGACACCGATTGAAACTGCGCCGGTTACACCGGAAACATCGCCTTCCGTATCGGAAACCGCAGCGCCGGAACCAACGACTGCACCATCTGGTCCGTCAGCCGGAACGGTTAAACCGGAGAACGGAAATACATCCGGTCCGGGAAGTCAGGGAGGTCCTGGCTCAGTACCTGAAACTGCGGCACCTGGGACTGCGGCACCGCAGGGGCCGGGAGCACCATCCGGTGATTATTCCGGCGGTCCGGGAGCACCGGGGGCTCCGTCTGCATCGGAAAATACAGGCGGACCGGGTGGTCCGGGGGCATAAATTGAGCATGATGAAGTACTGGGGTATCTATACAGAATTAATTAGTAATGGGATACCCCCCCCAAAAAAGTATTAAATTTTGAACAAAAATATGGTTTACTTTTGAAAAAGAGTATGCTATACTTTCATGGTGTGTGGCGCCGACACTCGGTTCACGGAACTTTCCAACCGGAACTTAGTGATCGGTCAGATAAAATAATTATTATATTATAAGGAGGAAATCAAAATGATTTCTAAGGAAAAGAAAGCAGCTATTATCGCTGAATACGGCAGAAAAGAAGGAGATACAGGTTCTCCGGAAGTACAGATTGCTATCCTCACAGCAAGAATTGCTGAGCTCACAGAGCATTTAAGAGTTAACCCGAAAGATCACCACAGCAGACGTGGTCTTCTTATGATGGTAGGTCAGAGACGTGGTCTCCTTGCATACCTTAAGAAAACAGACCTTGAAGGTTACCGTGCTCTTATCGAGAAGTTAGGTATCAGAAAGTAATTAAAAATTCAGGGTGGAGCGCAATACTGCACTCCACCCTCATTTTAGTTTTGAGCAGAGGAAACTTCCGAGACCGCTAAAGTGTGTACGAGTGTCGTACCCAGTTTAGTAGTTTCGGCTTCTTCTGCCAGAGTTACAAAGAAGACATTGAATTAGAAAAGAAAAGGAGAAAAGCCATGTTTAAGAGTTTTTCCATGGACCTTGCAGGCAGAACACTGACTGTTGAAGTTGGTCGTGTTGCAAAGCAGGCAAACGGTGCAGCATTTATGCACTATGGCGATACAGTTGTTCTTTCTACAGCAACTGCATCTGACAAGCCGAGAGACGGTATTGATTTCTTCCCGTTAAGCGTAGAGTTCGAAGAGAAATTATACGCAGTAGGTAAGATTCCGGGTGGTTTCACAAAGAGAGAAGGTAAAGCTTCCGAGAACGCAGTTCTTACTTCCCGTGTAATCGAC
>JAFSFU010000275.1 GCA_017435025.1 Lachnospiraceae bacterium
AGACCAAAAGTACCAAGTCCACATGCAAAAGCCGTATGTCTCTCAGACCAGTTGCTGGCAAAAACGCCTTCACTCACATCCTCATAACCGGCAATTCCTTTTCCGCCGGAATTGGATGCAAATCTCGCATCGATGGATGGAATACAAATCCTGATTCCCTTTTCCTCCAGATTCAGCTGTATTTCTTTCATAACCTGGTTGATAAAAGCCTGGCCCTCAATTCGTCCATACAGCCACTCAATCGAAGTTTCTTTTATATCTCCTCTATTGCTTTCCCTGATTTCTTTTGAGAATGGGAAGAAAATGGATACCACAGTCTTTGCCTCTGGCAGCCATTCCTTTGGCCCCTTGTACCATGGACCAACAACATCCGATTTCTTGTATTCATCAAACAAAGAATCCCCGGCTGAAGCAAAACCAACCAGCGGTTCATCATAAAACTTCAAACCCGCAACCGCATTCTGGTCTGCCTGCTCTTTCGTAACTGAATTGCACGGATGACCATTTATATATTGTTTTAACCAGTTTTTTAATTCGTCTTTCTTCATATCACACTTCTCCTTATCGACAAATCATTCTTCTGTCATTTTATCACATTTCAGGATGAAAGTCGAATCAATCCATGCTATAATTCATACAGGTGTATATAATACTGTTTCCGGTGAGAAGAAATATTAAAAATATCTAAAGCGGGATCCTTTGTGTGATATGATCCCGCTTTAAAAGTTTCGTATTTTTCCGTTATTTTACTTACTAGAGATTACAGTCTCTCCTTCAAGCACACTTCTTACAGTTTTCTTTAATACGGCGAATTTCACTTTCAAAGTACAGCAAGCGAATCTGAACGTGTTCTCTCCAAGCCGCACTCTCAACCGCATTGTCCAGTTTTCTACCCAAATCGATATGACCATCTCCAATTGCATTGATACCGTAAAGCAATTCATTTTCAATGCTCATTTCAATTTTTGTTATCTGCGCTTCTATCTTGCGATTCCATCTTTCCTGTTCGACAGCCTTCAATTCCAACTGAATAACTCTTTCTTCCAAGCGATCCATTCGCTCTTCCAAGCGATCCATCCGCTCTTCCAAGCGATCCATCCGCTCTTCCAAGCGATCCATTCGCTCACCTAGGCGGTCTATCTTGCCGTTCATCTCGTCTAATTTCATTAAAATCAGATTCATCTTCTCCATATGATTCTCCTCCCTATTATTCTCCAAGTACTGAGAGAATTATAGCATGGAGAAGCATATTTTGTCTTCAACCGCTGGTTCAATCATACCCTTTTTCAAGAGTATTTTTACAAGTTTAAAAGCACCAGTGACACAAGAATTACTCCCATCGCAACAAACTGCTGTCTGCTTAACCGTTCTTTGAAAAGCATGGTTCCCACAATCGTGATCACTACGATCGTACCCACGCTTCTGGACGGATAGACCACAACTGCCGGAACCGTTTCCAGTGCACGAAGCACAAACCTAGCCCCCAGAAAGTTCGGGACACCGATCATCAGACCATATACGAATTCCGAGAGACCAAGACCCTCATGTTTTGCAACAATTACGATCACGCATAACAGGAATGCGATCACAAATGTATAAAACAGAAAGTGACTTGCCAAAACCGGATTTCCTGTCTCATTAAACACCTTGGCCATGATGCCGGCACAGCCCTCTGCAACCAACAGAGCAAACAATGACAACGTGAACTTTCCACCAACTCCATCTGTATCTTTTTGATAATTCAGCACAAAGATTGAAATTACAGAAAGAACAAAGCCAATAAACTGGAGTACGGTCGGGGACTCTCCAAAGATAAGAATGGACACCAACATAGGGATCAGTAAACCGCCCATCTTGGAAAACACCGAAGAAAGCACCACACCATTTCGCGCAATATTATACTGACTGAGAACCAATGCCAACATATAAAAGGTTCCGTTAAAGGTACCCATTCCAATGGTTGGCATAATCCCCTCTGTTTTTGGAAACGGATTCACAAATCCCATTAACATCCATGACAGTAATGCGCAGGTAATATAATTGACTGCAAACATACTCAGTTTGCTCGTTACCTTTCCCTGACTGAGCCGCATCACAATGGATATCATGGCGCCACTAAAAATCGACAAAATTAAATAAATCATGTTTTACCTCTGATTCTCCGATCACCCGGATTCCATGCGCTGACAACCGTTCAGCAGCCTTTCCCATACCATCCACTAATGTTTTGGAAAATGTTCCATCATAAACGCCATGACAGCCGCAGGACGGACTGCGCTCCTTCAAGATTGCCAGAGAACAAGCATGCTCATTCGCAACTTCCAAAGCTTTTTCTGCACCACGTTCAAACTGTGCTGTCACATCTTCGCCTTCCGTATTGATTACACTCCTGTCGCAAACGCGAATCTCCGAAGCCGGTCTGGGCGTGGAAAGTCCTCCCATCTGTTCCGGACAGATCAGATGGAATTTTGCTTTCCCTTCCATACTTTTCATAAATCTCAAAAGATTTTCATTCCTGTTATTACCACCATCCCATTTGCAGTTTTCACCACAAAGGCAGGCACTGACCAGAATATGTTTCATATCTCTATTCCTGATTCTTTCTGAATGCAGCTCTCTTACGAAGTGTCGGATCCAGAATCTTCTTTCTGATACGAAGACTCTTCGGAGTTACCTCGAGAAGCTCATCGGTATCGATGAAATCAAGACACTGCTCTAAACTCATATCCTTCGGCGGAACCAGTTTTAAAGCTTCGTCTGCACTGGAAGAACGGGTATTGGTCAGTTTCTTTGTTTTGCAGACATTCAGTTCAATATCCTCAGCCTTCGGACATGTTCCTACAACCATACCGGAGTAAACTTTTACACCCGGTCCGATGAACAGAGTGCCGCGCTCCTGCGCATTGAACAGACCGTAAGTGATGGACTCACCGGCTTCGAATGCGATGAGGGAACCATTCTTTCTGTAACTCAGATCACCCTTGTACGGAGCATAACCGTCAAAGATTGTATTTAAAATACCATTACCTTTTGTATCGGTCATGAACTCACCACGGTAACCAATAAGACCACGGGACGGAATTGCAAACTCCAGTCTTGTGTAACCGCCGTTTGCCGGACTCATTCCCTGCAGCTCACCTTTACGGCTGGTCAGTTTCTGGATAACAGAGCCGGAGAACTCTTCCGGAACATCCACGTACGCAATCTCCATCGGCTCCAGTTTGCGGTTTCTTTCATCTGTCTTGTAGATAACTTCCGCCTTACTTACTGCAAACTCAAATCCTTCACGTCTCATATTTTCGATGAGAACAGACAGATGAAGCTCACCACGGCCGGATACCTTAAAGCAATCAGCAGAGTCTGTTTCTTCCACACGTAAACTTACGTCTGTGTTAAGCTCTTTGAACAAACGGTCACGGATATGGCGGGAAGTGATATATTTACCTTCCTGACCTGCCAGCGGACTGTCATTTACCATAAAGTTCATGGAGATTGTCGGCTCAGAAATCTTCTGGAACGGAATCGCCTCCGGATTCTCCGGTGAACAGATGGTGTCACCGATATGGATATCCGTGATACCGGAAATTGCCACGATGGAACCGATCTGTGCACTCTGTACCTCCACACGGTTTAGTCCATCGTACTCATACAATTTACCAATCTTCACTTTTCTCATTTTATCCGGATCGTGATGGTTTACGATCACACACTCCTGGTTCACACGGATGGAACCATTGTCGATCTTACCTACACCAATACGTCCCACATATTCATTGAAATCGATGGTGCTGATCAGAACCTGCGTATCTGCCTCCGGGTCACCTTCCGGAGCCGGAATATAATCTACGATCGTCTCGAATAACGGACTCATG
>JAFSFU010000033.1 GCA_017435025.1 Lachnospiraceae bacterium
CTCAATTCCTCATATAAACTCGCTTTATCTTCGCACTCGTTATCGACACTTCCGACAAGATTACTGCCACCAATATCGGAACTGCAAGTTCCAATCTCATTGTACTGAATGCTCCGGCTAACAACACAGCCACTACAAACACTACTATCATAATCTTCCGCATTTTCTTTCTAAAGCACTCTCCGAATGGTGCTGCCGGATTCTCTATCGGAGCAAACTTTAAAACAGCATATGTTCCTATCAATGCACCGCTCCACAAAATATAAAGAGGCAGGTTCATGAGCACGAAGACTGCTACTATGTATCCTATCATCATCAAAAGCCAACATCTGAAATGTGTCTGGCAGTGATATCCGCCCCCAAAGCTTTGCAGCGGTATGAAAAACATCAACAGGACTACCGTAGGAACCAAACAATCCATCAAAAATCCCAGCACTACGAAAGACAGCAATGATATAATTGATGAATATAACAAATCCAAACCATATATCATGACTGCCTTCTGTTCTTCACTGATAATCCTATGCTCCAGCATGGCTGTTACACTTCGATTGACTAATCTATCCATAGGTACCTCTTATCTCTCCGCATAATATGACACATAGCACCGGTTCAGCTCCTCCCAACGGGATCTGCTGATCGGAAGCCGGATCCCTGTTTCCAGCTCCACACCATTCCTTGATATTTTGTCCACATAATGCAGATTGACAATGTACGACCGATGGCACTTGCAAAACTGCGGTTCCTGTAATTGCTGTTCAAATTCTTTTAACTTGGCTTTAAATCGGATTTCTCCCTGTCTGGTATATAAAATGATTTGATGGTCGTTTACTTCTACATAAAAGATATCGTTTTTGTAGATACGTCTGGACTCATCATTATAGCTCACGATCACAGCCTCTTTTTTCTTTTCATCAAGCATTTTGCTGATCTTATTCAGGGCTTCGATCACCTCTTTCTCTCGCAGCGGTTTGATCAAATATCGGAACGCCGCTACTTCATATCCTTGAACGGCTCTGTTCTTTTCACCTGTTGTAAAAACCAGGAATATTGTTTTATCTTCTTTGCGGATCAACTTTGCCAGCTGCAGACCATTCATTCTCTCCAGTTGGATATCCAGAAAGGCCAGATCGTAATGGGCATCTTCATTCATAAAGAATAAGAATTGTTCGGCTGATTTATAATACCCAATATTAACTTCTATATTTTCCTTTGCAGCCCAGCGTTCTACCATTTTCTTTAGAATATCCGCATGCTCCTGATTATCTTCACATATTGCGATTCTTATCACATTTGCCATTGATCGTACCATCCTCTCTCCGCAGGATATTTGTTTACATATGTAATATACCACAAAACATTATTGTTTTGTGGTATATTACGCAAAAAGATAAAATATAGACGTGAGTAGCAAATTTACTCAATTGGTATTCTGATACTGCAACTAAACACACCATCTTTTAGGTTTCGGTCACAGTAACCATCATACATCTTAACAATCCTGTCAATATTTTTTAGACCAAAGCCGTGCTGGAAGGTATCCCTCTTTGTTGTTTTCCAGATTTTTTTATCACCACTGTTTTCTTGATCATTTGCTGCATTTTCAAAATAAATGAGCAAATTCTCTTTATGTAGCTTAACTTTGGCTTTAATATATCTTTTCTCCACATCCAAAATCTTCAGGCTGGCATCAATGGCATTGTCATAGAGGTTGCCCAGCACAATCGTCAGATGTTCTTCCGGTATATTAAGTTGTTCCGGAATTGACAGTTCAATGTCTACAGAGATATCTTCATTCTTGGCAAGAGTCGTTTTACTTCCCATGATTGCATCCACGATCTCATTACCGGAATGATAGGCTTCAATATCCGCCACCTCTCCTGCAATTCTCCATATGTATTCTTCCGCTTTCTGATATTCTTCCAGCTGCAGATATCCTAATATAGCATGGAAATGGTTGTTCAGATCATGCTTCAGTCCCCGCATACAGTTATACATCTCATTCAATTCATTCTGATTTCGGATCTGCTGATGGATTAACTGATTCTGCTCTTTCAATTCTTTATTATCAATTTGAACTCTGGACAATAATTCTCTGAAAAGCAGCAGTACAAAATTAATACACAGAACCAGTAAACAGATACAGATATTAAACATCTGCACAAGCTCCTCTGTCAAAGAAAACTGGATGTTCCATAATCCCATTAATATTAAAATACTAATGACCGCAACAATAATTAATCCGGATTCTTTACGATGTGTCACTCGTTGTCTATGCATTTTGTTTAAAGCCAGTGCAACAAAAGCCGATGCAAATATATGTCCCAGCCGCACCACTACACGCTTCATGATCCTAAAATCAGCTCTGATACGAAGTTCCTCCAAGGGAACGTCCAGCACAACGCTCATACTCGAATTGATGGTGATCACCACGATTCCAATCAACAGATAGTTAAGCAATGCCCATAACACTGCACTCCACCATTTGGCTCCGCATTTGAAAAAAGCATATGCCCCAACAATCAGTACTGCGGGCAGGTAATCCGGAATAGGCAGGATTCCATTTTCCCTAAGGGAAAGCAAAAGTGCACCGCCCAGAGAAAACACAATCAGTTCTGCTATTTCGCTATGGTTATTAATGACCTTACGAAACACTCTCGTAATAAAATAGCATGATGTCAGCATCTCTAAAAAACTGATTATAAACTCAAATATTACCCACTGTAGCTCCATATCCTTTTCTCCTATGTAAGAACGCGAAATGCACTTTTTGTCATTCACGAATCATTATAGACCATACACGTTGCAATTTCATATTTTTACGACATA
>JAFSFU010000276.1 GCA_017435025.1 Lachnospiraceae bacterium
AAACTCTTCACAACAGAAGAAGAGAGAAAGATCAAAATGGAGCAGCTTCGTCCGGTATCCAAGCTGGAGAAGATCTTATTCCCGATCATCGTTACAATTATTGTATGTATGATCCTGCCGACAACCGCTCCGCTGGTTGGTATGCTGATGGTTGGTAACCTGTTCCGTGAGTGCGGTGTTGTAAAACAGCTTCAGGAGACAGCTTCCAACGCACTTATGTATATCGTAGTTATCGTTCTTGGCCTTTCTGTAGGTGCTACAACAAGTGCTGAGGCATTCTTAAAAGTTACTACCCTTAAGATCGTTGCCCTTGGTCTTATCGCATTCTGCTTCGGTACAGCAGCAGGTGTTCTTTTCGGTAAGATCATGTGCAAACTGTCTGGTGGTAAAGTTAACCCGCTGATCGGTTCTGCCGGTGTATCCGCGGTTCCGATGGCAGCCCGTGTATCCCAGAAGGTTGGTGCAGAGGCAGATCCGACCAACTTCCTTCTGATGCATGCGATGGGTCCGAACGTAGCAGGTGTTATCGGTACAGCCGTTGCGGCCGGTACCTTTATGGCTATCTTCGGTGTTTAATTTGATTCAATCTAGGAGGAAAATAAAATGGCAGAGATGCAGAAAAAGCCGGTAAAGATTGTGGAAACAGTCCTTCGTGATGCTCACCAGTCCTTACTTGCTACCAGAATGTCTACAGACCAGATGCTCCCGATCATCGAGAAGATGGATAAAGTAGGCTACCATGCAGTTGAGTGCTGGGGCGGTGCTACTTTCGATGCTTCCCTTCGTTTCTTAAAGGAAGATCCGTGGGAGAGACTTAGAAAATTAAGAGATGGTTTCAAGAATACAAAGTTACAGATGTTATTCCGTGGCCAGAACATTCTTGGTTACAACCACTATTCCGATGACGTTGTAGAATACTTCGTTCAGAAGTCCATCGCAAACGGTATCGATATCATCCGTATCTTCGACTGCTTAAACGATATCAGAAACCTTAAGACAGCCGTTGATGCTACAAATAAAGAAGGTGGCCATGTACAGGTAGCTTTATCCTACACACTTGGCGATGCTTATACACTTGATTACTGGAAGAACATCGCTCGTGAACTCGAGGAAATGGGATGTAACTCCATCTGTATCAAGGATATGGCTGGTCTTCTGACTCCGTATAAGGCAGATGAGCTTGTTAAGGCTCTTAAGGAAGGTACAACACTTCCGATCGATCTTCATACACACTACACATCCGGTGTTGCTTCTATGACATACTTAAAGGCTGTTGAAGCAGGCTGTGAGATCATCGACTGTGCGATGTCCCCGTTAGCTCTTGGTACATCCCAGCCGGCAACTGAAGTTATGGCAGAGACATTCCGCGGTACCATCTATGATCCGGGATTTGACCAGAATCTTCTTGCTGAGATCGCTGACTACTTCACACCGATCCGTGAAGAAGCTCTTAAGACAGGCCTTCTGAACCCGAAGGTTATGGGCGTTAACATTAAGACTCTCCAGTACCAGGTACCGGGCGGTATGCTTTCCAACCTTGTTAGCCAGTTAAAGGAAGCAGGTCAGGAAGATAAGTACCGTGAAGTTCTTGAGGAAATTCCGAGAGTAAGAAAAGACTTCGGTGAGCCGCCGCTGGTAACACCGTCCTCTCAGATCGTTGGTACACAGGCTGTATTAAACGTTCTTGCAGGCGAGCGTTATAAGATGGTAACAAAAGAGTCCAAGAAGATCATGATGGGTGAATTCGGTCAGACTGTTAAGCCGTTTAACAAGGAAGTTCAGAAGAAGATCATCGGTGACGAGACTCCGATCACATGCCGTCCGGCAGACCTTCTTGAGCCGCAGCTTCCGAAGTTTGAGCAGGAAGTTGCTCAGTGGAAGCAGCAGGACGAGGACGTATTATCCTACGCTCTGTTCCCGGCAGTAGCAAAAGACTTCTTTGAGTACCGTGAAGCTCAGCAGACAAAGGTAGATCCGAAGAAGGCTGACAAAGAGAATAAGGTTTACCCGGTATAAGATTGCTGGTTAAACGTCTGCAAATATGCAGTTGAAAATCAAATATGTTGATAGATCCGTCCGCATGGCGCAATGCTGTGTGGGCGGATTTTTTATCTATAAATGTTTTAAGAAATTCTTACAAAATTGTGGTAATTGGTGGCAAAATGGTGAACTTTGTTTTTGTGTGGTTGACAGGAAAGACTATTTGTCAGTATAATACGATTGGTGCCATTTTCTGTAAAATAGGAAGATGGACATGGGAGTGATAATATTATGAAGAAAAATAGGATAAAGAGAGTCATGGCCGGCGTGTTGGGTGCGTTTTTACTGGCTGAGTCCATTGGAGGCACAGGATTTTTAAGTGAATATCCGGGAATCGCTTATGCGGATACACATCGTTCTGCAACCGTCAATGCAACCACATTGAACGTAAGAAGCGGCCCTGGCACCGGAAATTCCATTGTAAAAAAACTGTCTCACGGAACTGCTGTGACAGTAATCGGAGAAACGAAGGACAGTGCAGGTACAACCTGGTATAAGATCCGCTTTACATCCGGTGCGTCTACACTGGAAGGATATGCGTCTTCTGCTTATATCAAGTTTCCGGTAAGCTATGCGCAGGATTCGGACTTTGAAGCGTATATGCGTCAGCAGGGATTTCCGGACAGTTATAAGGAGTCCCTTAGAACTCTGCATGCAGAGCATCCGACATGGGTGTTCCAGGCACAGAAGACAGGACTCGACTGGCAGACCGTGATCGATAATGAGTCTCTGGTAGGTGCCAATCTTGTTGATACTGGAAGTATTTCTTCCTGGAAGTCTACAGAGTACGGTGCTTATGACTGGAATACAGGTAAGTGGACCGGCTTTGATGGTGCGACATGGGTAGCTGCATCGGAAGAGATCGTAGCGTACTATATGGATCCGCGTAACTTCTTAAATGATACTTATGTGTTCCAGTTTTTGAAGCATTCTTACGACAGTGCACACCAGACAAAAACAGGACTTGAAAGTATGGTAAAAGGCACTTTCCTGGAAAAAGAGGCAGTGTCTGTTGGAGCTGACTCCAATGACAGTTCTTCTGCAACTCCGGGTTCTATCAGCGAGGATGAAGAGCGCCTTGGACCTGGTTATGTGAATCGCAATGTAACATCAGAAACATCTGCCGGTCCTGGTGCGACCGGTGGTCCGGGTGCGACAAACAGATCCGTTTCCTCAGAAAATTCCGGAACGGTAACGAATGCTCCGGGTACATCCGGCGGTGACTCCAATGTAAGCTTAGAAGGACCGTCCCAGATTACATCCAGTACCCGCAAGATGCAGGTGCTAGCAACACCGACCGTTGAATATGGCCCGGGTATGGATGCGTCCTCCATTACCGGTGATAATACAGGTGCGTCCAGTACTTCTCCGGTTCCGGAAGGTCAGACATATGCAGATATTATTATGAAAGCGGCGGAACAGTCCGGTGTGAACCCGTATGTGATCGCGGCCATGATCATTCAAGAGCAGGGAAACGGCAAATCAGGCAGTATTTCCGGTACAACAGCCGGTTATAAGGGATATTATAACTTCTTTAATATCGGTGCTTATCAGTCCGGTTCTATGTCTGCTGTGACACGTGGACTTTGGTATGCGTCCCAAAGCGGAAGTTATGGACGCCCGTGGAATTCCATTGAGAAGTCCATTGTGGGTGGAGCGATTTACTACGGTGAAAATTATGTGAAAGCCGGACAGGATACCTTCTATCTGAAGAAGTTCAATGTTCAGGGAAGCAATTTATATAAGCATCAGTATATGACAAACGTGGAAGCGGCAGCCGGAGAGGGTGCAAAACTTTCCCGTGCCTATACGGATGTAATGAAGAATGAGACTCTTGTATTTAAGATTCCGGTATTTAACAATATGCCGGAAACAGCATGCGCAAAACCGACGATTACAGGCAGTCCGAACAACAAGCTGTCCGTACTGAGCGTCAACGGTTATGCACTGACTCCGACGTTCAATATGAATACAGAGAGTTACGATGTGATCGTAAATCCATCTGTGGATAAGATCGCGATCAATGCAACGACAATCGATTCGAAGGCAACGGTATCCGGAGCAGGTACTATCGGTCTTCAGAGCGGCAATAATACAATTTCTGTTCAGGTTAAAGCAGAAAATGGAGATATCCGTATCTATAAACTGAACGTAGTGCGTCAGTCCAATGCTCCGGTAGTTAACGTTAACCAGAACAGCGGCGGTTCTTCCAATGGACCGGGTGCGCCGGGCAGCAGTTCTGCAGTGGTGCAGGGTTCTGCAAACGGACCGGGTGCTCCGACAAGCAGTACAACAGAGACAACTGCAGCAGTGAAGATTCCGCAGTCAACGGCAGCACAGACTTCAAAGCCGCAGGAGACAAAACCGGTTACAGCAGTATCTCCGCAGAATATGGGTGGTAAACAGGATGTAGAAGTCGGTGTAGGACCGGGCGGTTCCAGTGGAACAGCCTCTATTGTACAGCCTGGTGGACCGGGTGCTCCGCAGTCTGTAGTTCCGGAGACTTCAGCAGCATTGCCGGCCGCACCGGCAGAGACCGAAGTTCCGGTACAAACAACAGCGGCTCCGGCACAGACGACGGCCGCTGCCCCAACACAGACAACGGCTGCTCCGCAGCAGACAGCAGCGTCATCCACACAGACTGCCTTGAAAAAAGGTGACTGTAACGGTGACGGCAAAGTAACGATTCTGGACTTGATTCTGATTAAGAGACAGATTCTTGGAGAGAATGTTTTAAGTGGAGCCAAGAAGACAGCAGCGGATATGAATGGTGATGGTAAGATCACATCTGCTGACGCAACGGCTCTTCAGAAGCTGATTTAGTAATGACCGGAAAATAAGGAGACAAAATGAATATGAAGATAAAGAGACTGGCAGCGATGATCCTGACTCTGGCTTTGCTTATGATTGCATTCCCGGCCCAGATGTTGGTTTCCTATGCTGCGACAGGAAAGATTACTTTTTCTGACCCGACGGTAACCGTTTGAAATCAGGTGTCTGTAACAATGAAGATCGCAACCTCCGACGGCACTCTTGGTGCATCGGATGTGCGCCTGCAGTACGATTCCTCCGCGTTAGAGTTTGTGAGTGGTACCGGTGCAAATGGCGGCGCAGGTTCCATCCGCGTTCTTGGCTCAATGGAATCTACTGATCAGAAGACTTTCAGTTTTACATTGAAGTTTAAGGCGTTAAAAGCCGGCACTTCCAATATTAAAATTACTTCTCAGGAAGTTTACGACGCAGATTCCCGTACTGTAACGATCGAACATTTGGGAAGTTCTGCGGTAAAGGTGACAGCTCCGGAGACTCACTCCAAAGAGGCATCTTTGGAATCACTTACCATTGATCCGGGTGAGCTGACACCGGCGTTCTCTGCCGATGTGACAGAATATACAGCCATCGTGGGCGCAGATGTGGAAAAACTGACTGTCAGTGCTCCTGCAAAGGACAGCAAGGCAAATGTTTCTGTGAGCGGAAACGAAGGTCTGCAGATGGGCGAGAACACAGTTACATGTAAAGTAACGGCAGAAGACGGCGAGACAACAAAAACCTATACAATTCTTGTAACAAAAACGGAGCAGCTTCCGGAGGAATCCGCAGGTGCCGTTGACGTTCCGACAAGTGCAGGTTCTGCGCAGAACGTCCTTGACGGCAACTGGACCGTAGTTGAGAGCCTGGAAGGCGTTGAACTTCCGGAAGGTTTCGCTGTGACAGATTTCACATATAACGGAACACCGGTGCAGGCAGCATCGGATGCGATGGGTAACATTCTTCTCTATATGACAAACGAGAACGGTGCATTTGATTTCTTCATCTATGATGCTGATACGAATATCCTTGCTCCGTATGTGATCGTTCGTATGGCCGAGAAAACGATCATCGTTCTTCCGCCGGAAGAAATTCCGGAGGGAACTGTTCTGCCGGAAAACTTTGCTAATTGTACTATCGACATTGGTGCTCATACGGTTGATGGATGGGTATGGAATGGCGGAAATGAATCTCCGGAATACTGCGTTGTATATGGTCAGAATGAAAATGGTGAGAGAAACTTCTATCGTTATGATCAGAAGGAAATGACACTTCAGAGATATTTTGAGGATCCGGATGCGGCTGATCTGAGAACAAAATATGAATCGGTTGCAAATGATTACAATAATCTTCTTGAAGATTATAAACTGCGTGGCTGGATCATCGTGGGTCTCTTTGCGGCAGTAATTCTGGTCGTAATTATCCTGATCGTGCTTCTTCTTACACGAAAACCGAAAGAGTATGTGGAGAAGGAACCGGTCAAAGAGTTTGTTCCGACGGAGCGCAGACGCGCAGCGAAAGCGAAGGAGCGTTATATGGAGCCTGAGGAAGACCTCGAAATGGTAGAGCTTGAGGAAGAGATTCAGGTTCAGCCGGTGAAAAAGAAAACGGTGAAGGCATCTGAGCCGACCAAGGCAGAACCGGTAAAGAAAGCAGCGCCGGTAAAAGTTGAAGCCGACGAGAATGACGATTTCGAGTTCATCGACCTTGATCTGTAACTTGAAAAAGTAGGAATGATAGAAATAATAACAGCAGTCTGTGTGTATGATTCACACGGACTGCTGTTTTATTCTTATAAACTCAGCTGTTGAATGGTATTTCGAAGAATCTGACAGGAGTGATCAAATTTTTCCATTTCATCATCGGTGAGATCCAATTCCAGAATTCTGCGGACTCCGTTCTGATTTAAAATACATGGTACACCTGCATAGACATTTTCGTGTTTGTATTCTCCATTCAGAAATGCAGACACAGTGAGGACACTGTTTTCGTTTCCGAGGATGGATTTGCAGATTCGTGTGAGTGCCATTCCGATACCGTAATAAGTGGCACGTTTGGCGTCAATGATCGCGTAGGCGGCATTTTTTACTTCGTTGGCAATGGAGGAGAGAATTTCGTGATTTAGGTTACTACCGGAAGTCTGACAAAGGTTGGTCTCTTTGCATATCTGAAGAATCGGTTTCGTAGACAGCAATGCCTGACTCCAGGGAACAAATTCAGAATCTCCATGTTCCCCCATGACATAGGCGTGAATGTTGCGTGGGTCAACATGAAGGGCCTGGCCGAGCAGATAGCGGAGTCTTGCAGAGTCGAGTGCAGTACCGCTGCCAATCACACGTTCCGGTGGAAAACCGGAAATTTTCTGAGTGATATGGGCCATGATATCAACCGGGTTGGTGGCGATAAGGAAAATACCGGAGAAACCGGATGTGACAACCGGTTCAACAATGGATTGAAAGACATCGGCATTTCTTTTTAATAGATCAAGGCGTGTTTCTCCCGGTTTTTGAGCCACACCGGCACAGATTGTCACAATGTCAGCGTTGTGGCAGTCCTGATAGCCACCGGCGTAGATGTTCATGTTTCCGGGAGCAAAAGCGAGACCGTGATTTAGGTCCATGGCTTCGCCTTCTGCTCTCTTTCTATCCAGATCAATGAGCACCAGCTCGTCGCAGATCGTCTGATTCAAAAGACAATATGCGAAGCTCATACCGACCATGCCGGTTCCGATCAGAACGATTTTTCTGACATCATTTTTATGTTTCATAGGTTACCTTCTTTCTTATGCTGAAATGTTTTTGTTTTGCATCATGGAGACGATAAGATAAGTATGTACAAAAAATTGCGTTGGTATCATAAAATTCGGTCTTTAAAAAAGAGATGAAGTGTGATAGAATGCTTTATTATATCAATTTTTTTGGAGGAATGATTATGGCTGAAAATATTATGCCGGTAGAGGAGACAAAAGAAGTTGTTTCCAGACACTTTATCCAGCAGGAGATTGACAAAGATCTTGCAGAGGGAGTATACAATCATGTCCAGACCAGATTTCCACCGGAGCCGAACGGCTACCTTCATATCGGACACGCAAAGTCCATTATCTTAAACTCCGGACTTGCAAAAGAATATGGCGGTAAGTTCAACCTCCGCTTTGATGATACAAACCCGACAAAAGAAAAAACTGAGTATGTAGAGTCCATCATTGCTGACGTAAAATGGCTTGGTGCAGAATTTGATGACAGACTGTTCTTTGCTTCCGACTATTTCGAGAAAATGTATGAATGTGCAGTCCTTCTGATCAAGAAAGGTAAGGCGTTCGTATGTGATCTGACAGCAGATGAGATCAGAGAGTACCGCGGTGATTTCAAGACACCTGGTAAGAACAGCCCGTACCGCGACAGAAGCGTGGAAGAGAACCTGAAACTGTTCGAGGATATGAAGAACGGTGTTTATGCTGACGGTGAGAAAGTTCTCCGTGCGAAGATCGATATGGCATCCCCGAATATTAATATGCGTGACCCGGTTATCTATCGTGTGGCTCGTATGACCCACCACAATACCGGTGATAAGTGGTGCATCTACCCGATGTATGACTTTGCACATCCGATCGAGGATGCAATTGAAAATATCACACACTCCATCTGTACTCTGGAATTCGAGGATCACAGACCGTTGTATGACTGGGTGGTAAAAGAGTGCGAATTTGAAAATCCGCCGAGACAGATTGAATTTGCAAAACTGTACCTTACCAATGTTGTTACAGGTAAGAGATATATTAAGAAACTGGTAGAAGACGGTATCGTAGACGGATGGGATGATCCGCGTCTTGTTACGATCGCTGCTTTAAGAAGAAGAGGTTATACTCCGGAAGCACTGCGCATGTTTGTGGATCTGGTTGGTGTATCTAAGGCGAACAGTTCCGTTGACTATGCAATGCTTGAGTACTGTATCCGTGAAGATCTGAAGATCAAGAAACCGCGTATGATGGCTGTTCTTGATCCGGTGAAACTGGTGATCGACAACTATCCGGAAGGTCAGACAGAGATGCTGCCGGTACCGAACAATCTGGAGAATCCGGAGTTGGGCGAGAGACTGGTTCCGTTCTCCCGCGAACTCTATATCGAAAGAGAAGACTTTATGATCGAGCCGCCGAAGAAATATTTCCGTCTG
>JAFSFU010000277.1 GCA_017435025.1 Lachnospiraceae bacterium
ATCATCACCACCACGAACACCATCACCATGATCATCATGAGCATGCGGCTACAGTTACAACCTCCAAAGCTCCGTGCATCGTATACGTAATGAAGAACATCGATTGTGCAAACTGCTCTGCGAAAATCGAGCAGCGCATCAAAGAGCTCCCGGAGGTCGATGACGCAATCCTCACCTTCGCGACCAGACAGCTCCGCGTTTATTCTACTGCCGGCACTGCACTCTTACCAAAGATGCAGGAAATTGCAGACAAGATTGAACCGGGCACAGTCATCGAAGTACGCCAGAAACCGGTCAAGAAAGACTGCGTTGTATACAACTTAGAAAACATCGACTGCGCAAACTGCTCCGCAAAGATTGAGGCAAAGATTCGCGAACTTCCGGATGTTGACGATGCGGTTCTTACGTTCGCAACCAGACAGCTCCGTGTCTACTCCAAAAAGGGCACAGAACTTCTCCCACAGATGCAGGAGATCGCAGACCGCATTGAGCCGGGCACAAGAATCACCGTTCGCGAAGACGGTACAAAAGCTCAGCCAACTTCTGACCATGATGAGCATAAGAACGACAAAAAAGAAATCCTTGCAGGTGCTGCCCTCTTCCTGATCGGTATCCTTCTTTCCGGACCGATTCCGATGGCATCTCTCGCATGTTTTGTAATCGGATACATCATTCTCGGTAAAGATGTGTTAAAGACAGCACTCAAGAACATGAAAACCGGCCATGTCATGGACGAAAACTTCCTGATGAGTATCGCAACCATCGGCGCATTCGCAATCCACGAGTATGCAGAAGCAGTCGGTGTCATGCTCTTCTACCGCATCGGTCAGGCATTTGAGCACAGAGCCGTTGAAAAGAGCCGCAGCCAGATCATGGAAGCCGTTGACCTTCGTCCGGAAACTGTCCTCCTTGAGACAAACGGTTCCACACGCGAGATTCCGGCTGAACTTTGTGAAGTCGGTCAGATCATCCATGTTCGTCCGGGCGATAGAATTCCGCTGGACGGTATTGTCGTAGACGGTGAAAGCCGCATCGACACCTCTCCGATCACAGGCGAACCGGTTCCGGTAGCAGCAAAACCGGGTACATCCGTCATTTCCGGCTGCGTAAACACATCCGGCCTCCTAAAAATGAGAGTTGAAAAAGAGCTTTCCGAATCCATGGTAACAAGAATCCTGGATTCTGTTGAAAATGCTGCTGCAAGCAAACCGCAGGTAGAACGTTTCATCACAAAATTTGCACGTGTATACACACCATTTGTCGTTGCACTCGCAGCTGCGACAGCGATCGTTCCGTCCATTATCACCGGCGATTGGAATCACTGGGTATACACTGCCCTCACCTTCCTGGTAATCAGCTGTCCGTGTGCACTCGTACTGAGCGTACCGCTTGCATTCTTCTCCGGAATCGGCGCTGGTTCCAAACAGGGCATCCTCTTCAAGGGCGGCGTTGCTCTTGAAGCACTGAAAAATGTAAAAACAGTTGTTATGGATAAGACCGGTACCATCACAAAAGGAAACTTCGTGGTACAGCACATCTATCCGGAAAATGACATGTCCGAGAATGAACTCCTGGCTCTTGCCGCAGCCTGTGAAACTGCTTCCACTCATCCGATTGGAAACAGCATCCTCATGGCTGCACAGGAAAAAGGCCTTACATTTGAAACTCCGGATGATATCCAGGAAATTTCCGGCAAAGGCATCCGCGCTGTGACACACGCAGGCGTGATCCTCTGCGGCAACAAATTATTCCTCGAAGATCATCATGTGGACATGACTTCTGTTAAAGAAGATCCGTCCGCAACAACGGTTCTCCTCGCAAAAGACGGTACATACATTGGCTCCATCTCCATCGCCGATACTATCAAACCTGAGTCTGCAGATGCCATTGCTTCCTTAAAGAAACTTGGCATCCACACAGCAATGCTCACAGGTGACGGTGAAGAGACCGCCAAAGCCGTTGCATCCGCAACCGGAATCGACACCGTATACTCCAAGCTTCTTCCGGGCGATAAACTCGACACGCTCAAGGCGCTCCGTGAAGAACACGGAAACGCAATGTTCGTCGGTGACGGTATCAACGATGCTCCGGTACTCGCAGGCGCAGACGTTGGCGCTGCAATGGGCAGTGGTGCAGACGCGGCCATCGAGGCAGCAGATGTAGTCTTCATGACTTCCAGCATGGAAGCCATCCCAGAGTCCATCCGCATCGCAAAACAGACAGGCGCGATCGCATACCAGAACGTAATATTCGCACTGGCGATCAAAGCACTCGTCATGGTCCTCGGCTTATTCGGCATCGCATCCATGTGGATGGCCGTATTTGCAGACTCCGGTGTTGCAATGCTCTGTGTACTGAACTCCATCCGTGTGTTATATAAAAAATAATGAATAATCACATTAGCCAGCCGGGCTCATCATGAAACCGGCTGGCCTATTTTGCAATATTCCCTCATTCTTTTTCTTTTGTCTAATTATTCATCATTCTATCTCCCGTCCCTGACAAATATATGATAAAATATAATTAGAGAAGCCGTCATGTCAACATCCCGATCCTGCGTTTTGAAGGAGGCATCATCATGAAGAAACCCTACGAACTCGACGACACCCAACTAAAAAATTATTGTAATCCGGACAGTTTTTCTTTCCAGACAACCGCAGAATTGGAGCCTTTGGAAGGTATCATCGGTCAGGAGCGCGCGGTGAAAGCCTTTGATTTTGGTCTGGCTGTAAAAATGAAGGGCTACAACGTCTACATGTCCGGCCCATCCGGCACCGGAAAGACTACTTACGCTTGCCGCAGCACAGAAAAACTGGCAGCTACTGAGCCGGTTCCGACCGATTGGTGCTATGTATACAACTTCCAAAATCCGAAAAAACCGATCGCCCTCTACTTTGAGGCCGGTACAGGAAAGCATTTCAAAGAGGACATGGCAAAACTGGTAGCAATTTTCAAGAAAGAACTTCCAAAAGCACTCCAGTCTGAGGATTACGAAAAACAAAAAATGGCACTTCTGCACAGCTATGAACAAAAGCAGGATGAGATCCTGTCTGAGCTCCATGCCTTCGCTGCAGAGTACAATTTTCAGATTAAAAATACTGAAGCCGGCATATATTTTATTCCACTTGTAAACGGAGAACCGTTGGAGGATGAGGCATTTGACGCACTTCCGGAAGAAGAACAGGCTAACATTGATGAACGTTCTCAGCTGATTCAGGAAAAAGCCGGTCTCGTATTCCGTGAGACCCAGCGTCTGGAAAAAGAATGCGAGCAGAAGATCGATGAACTGAACCGCAAAATCGGCATGTTTGCCATCGGCCGACACGTGCAGGAATTACTGGACTGCTATCAGTCCTACGACCGGGCGGTTTCATACATAACAGCTATGCAGAACGATGTCCTCGACCATTTGGACCAATTTATCGACACTTCCGAGTCTCAGGAAGATGCCCTCGCATCCCTTATCCCAATGCTCGCTAAGAAACCGGATGAGGATGTGACATTAAAATACCGTGTCAACCTGATCGTAGATCATTCAGAAACCAAAGGTGCACCTGTAGTTGTGACCTTCAATCCGACATACACAAACCTCATGGGTGAGACTGAGTACGACAATGAATTCGGTACGCTGACCACCGATTTTATGAAAATCAAGGCCGGTCTGTTCCATCAAGCCAACGGCGGCTACCTGATCGTGCAAGCTCAGGATATTCTCTCTGCCCCACATGCATGGGAGGCGCTCCGCCGCGTGATCAAGACCAAAGAGATCGACATGGATTCCATCCGTGAACTGGCTGTCACCACTGCCGTTCCAACCCTGCAGCCGGAGCCAATCCCGGCCCAGCTCAAAGTCATCATGATCGGCAGTGATTACTACTACGATGTACTCAGCCAGTATGATGAAGAATTTGACAAGTCATTCAAAATCCGTGCAGATTTCGACTACGAAATGCCGCGGACTGATGAAAACATATGTAAGATCGCCCAGTTCATCAAGGGCTTTGTGGAGCGTGAACATACTTTGGAATTCGACGTGAGCGCCGTCTGCGCCATCATCGAACATTCCTCCCGTTCTGCATCCAGGCAAGACAAATTATCGACGAGATTCAACTATTTATCGGAGATTTTAGGCGAAGCATTTACATGGGCACAAATGAGCAGCGCTGCGGTTGTTACTGCCGACCATGTCCGCAAAGCGATCACAGAAAAAGAACAGCGTTTGATGCTCTACAAAGAAAAAATGGACGAAATGCTGGATGAAGGCGTGATTATGATCGACACTGACGGTGCCGAAATCGGCCAGATCAACGGTCTCGCCGTCCTCGACATGGGCAGCTATGCATTCGGAACCCCGTCCCGCATCACCGCCACCACCTACGTCGGAAAATCCGGCATTGTAAACATCGAAAAAGAAGCCCGTATGAGCGGACAGACCCACGACAAAGGTGTGCAGATCATCACCGGATTCCTTGGACAGACCTACGCCCAGAAATTCCCGATGTCCCTCTCCTGCCGCGTCTGCTTCGAGCAGAATTACAACGACATCGATGCCGCCAGCACCAGACCAATCACACCACCCTGGGTGGCTGCTACGCTCCAAAATCTTTTCTG
>JAFSFU010000278.1 GCA_017435025.1 Lachnospiraceae bacterium
CCATGTCGCCTTCTGTAGCTGTAAGAGCTTTCTTACAGTCCATCATACCAGCGCCTGTCATTTCTCTTAATTCTTTTACCATTGCTGCTGTTACTGCTGCCATGTTCGTTTTCCTCCGAATATATGAAAATCAAACTACCTTCTGCCGTTTCCGGCATCGGGAACTATCATTCAGAATTAAGCCTCTACTGCCTCTTCTGCAACTTCTTCAACTACTGCTGCTTCGCCCTGGTTAGCTTCGATAACTGCATCAGCCATCTTGGAAACGATCAGTTTAACGGCTCTGATAGCGTCATCGTTACCCGGGATAACGTAATCCAGTTCTTCCGGATCACAGTTTGTATCAGCGATACCGATAAGCGGAATACCAAGTGTGTGTGCTTCCTGGATACAGATTCTTTCCTTCTTCGGGTCAACTACGAAGATAGCATCCGGGATCTTCTTCATTTCTTTGATACCGCCAAGGTTCTTCTCAAGCTTCTCCCATTCCTTCTTAAGCTCGATAACTTCCTTCTTCGGAAGAACATCAAATGTTCCGTCCTCAGACATCTTCTCGATAGCTTTCAGTCTAGCGATTCTGGACTGGATTGTCTTGAAGTTTGTGAGCATACCGCCCAGCCATCTCTCGTTTACATAGTACATGTTGCAACGCTCTGCCTCTGTCTTGATAGCATCCTGAGCCTGCTTCTTTGTACCTACGAAAAGGATTGTGCCGCCTTCAGCAGCGATGTCAGAGATTGCCTTGTAAGCCTCGTCAACTTTACCTACGGACTTCTGAAGATCGATGATATAAATACCATTTCTCTCTGTAAAAATGTACGGAGCCATTTTCGGGTTCCATCTTCTTGTCTGGTGGCCAAAGTGTACGCCGGCTTCCAGAAGCTGTTTCATAGAAATTACGCTCATTTTTCTTTCCTCCATTTGGTTCATCTCTTCCGTCTGCATCCTACTTCCTCAAAGACTCTCCGGCTCCACCGGGAGCACCACTCTCAGAATCCGCAGACGTGCATAATATCAGCTTTTCTATATTATCACAACTGTATTTTTCATGCAAGTCTTTTTTTCAATATTTTTCAAGTTTTTTTAACTGTTTTGACAAGTATTAAAACAAAAATCAGGACCCCTTCTAAGAAGTCCCGATTTTTTAAACAGCTATATTCTTTTACTTATTATTTGCCGCTTTTAAAGATTTCAATTCCTCGAAAATCACATCGTTCAGAACCTTAATATAAGTTCCTTTCATACCGGAGGATCTGGACTCGATCACACCGGCACTTTCAAATTTACGAAGTGCGTTTACAATTACGGAACGTGTAATTCCTACGCGGTCTGCAATCTTGCTGGCAACAAGGATACCCTCATTTCCATCTAACTCATCAAAGATATGAGTAATCGCCTCTAACTCGGAGAAGGACAATGTACTGATCGCAGATTTCACAATCTGGATTTTTCTGGACTCTTCTGCATTCTCTTCATTTACGGAACGCATCATTTCCAGTCCCACTACAGTTGTACCATATTCGCTGAGGATAATATCATCAATATTGTACTGCTCGTCACATTTGTAGATAAACAGAGTACCGAGACGCTCGCCTGCGATATCGATCGGTGTAATGATCGCCTGATATTTCTTTACATTCTCTTCTGCAAAACCAAAGGTTGCAAGATTCACATTTTCCTTTGTGGAAAGTACACTGAGGAGTCTTTCGTTTAACATCTTATCAATGTATCCACCCACTTTATCTTCAATCAGTTCATGAATCTCATCCACTCCCGGACAGATACTAACACCTAAAACTTTGCCTTTTTTACTGATTACAAGAATGTTTGAAAGCAAGATCTCACTTAAAACCTTACAGATATCATTGAATACAACTTTGTGCGAATTGTTGTTGTGCAGTAGTTTATTAATTTTCCTGGTCTTATCCAATAATTCAACACTCATTTTCCGAAAACCTCCCTTACTTCATGGTATCGTTTAATAAAATTCTATTATCATGCTAATTGTAGCACGATATTTCCGGAATATCAAGACTTTTTCGGATAATTTCAAAAAATTTACAAAAAACGCCCAAAATCATCTTCAAGATAATTTTTAGGCGTTTTATAAACTGTTTATTCTTTACGCAAACTTAATACTTTTCGCTTACTTCTTATTTTTAACAAATCCACACTGCGCATCCGCACATGCCAGTTTATTTCCCTTTTCCAGCATATACCCGCCGCATTCCGGGCATTTCTCGATCGAAGGCTTCTGCCATGCCATAAAATCACATTCCGGATTTGCCTCACAGCCAAAGAACTTGCGTCCCTTCTTCGTTTTCTTGATCACAACATCCTTACCGCACTTCGGACAAGGAATGCCGATTTTTTCTAAATACGGCTTTGTATTCTTGCAGTCCGGGAATCCCGGGCATGCAAGGAACTTTCCATGCGGTCCGTATTTGATGACCATATTTCGTCCACAGAGCTCACAAATCTCATCTGTCACTTCATCTGCAATGCGGGTCGTCTCCAGATTCTCTTTAGCCTCATTTACCGCTTCAATAAGATCCGGATAAAAGTTTCTGACAACCGTCTTCCACTGCATGGTTCCATCACCGACGCGATCCAGCAGATATTCCAGGTTGGCAGTGAACGTAAGATCCACAATACTCGGGAAACGTTCTTTCATGATCTTATTTACAACTTCTCCGATTTCTGTCACATAAAGATTCTTGTTTTCTTTTGTAACATATCTTCTGGCCAGAATTGTCGTAATGGTTGGCGCATAGGTACTTGGACGTCCGATGCCCTGTTCCTCCAGAGCTTTTACGAGAGATGCCTCTGTGTAATGGGCCGGCGGCTGTGTAAAATGCTGAGCACTTACAAGATCTGCCAATTCCAGTTCCTGCCCAACTTCCAAGTTGGTCAGAATCTGATTCTTTTCATCCTTATCATCCGCCTCTGTGTATACCGACATAAAACCATCAAATTTCAGTCTGGATGCAGACATCGTAAAGCTGTTTCCACCAGCAAGGATCTTCACATTTGTAGTCTCATAAACTGCAGCTGTCATTCTGCTTGCCGCAAAGCGTTTCCAGATCAGCTGATACAGGCGGAACAAATCTCTCGGCAATGATTCTTTTACCTTTACCGGTGTCAGAGCAATGTTGGTTGGACGGATCGCCTCGTGCGCATCCTGAATCTTTCCGGAATTCTTCTTTCCTCCATCTCCTGCTGCCACATACTGTGTTCCGTACTGCGCACCGATAAACTCCTTTGCAGCCTGATCTGCCTCTTCGGAGATACGTGTAGAATCGGTACGAAGGTAGGTGATAAGACCAATGGTTCCATGTCCCTTTACTTCCACACCTTCGTATAACTGCTGTGCAAGCCGCATTGTCTTCTGGGTAGAGAAATTCAGAGCTTTTGATGCTTCCTGCTGCAGCGTACTGGTTGTAAACGGAATCGGAGCCTTTTTGCTTCTCTCTCCGTTTTTGATCTCTTTTACCACATATTTCTGATTTTCCAAAGTTTTCAGAATCTGCTCCAAAGCCTCTTTGCTTCGGATCTCGCTTTTTCCCTCGGGATTTTTATGAAACTTTGCAGTCATAAGTTTCTTGCTGCCCGGAGTCTTAAATTGTGCCTCCAGAC
>JAFSFU010000034.1 GCA_017435025.1 Lachnospiraceae bacterium
ACAATAATATCTACATAAAATAGGGAAATAGAAATGTCCAAATTGCGACCACCTTCCACAAGGATGTCACTGACAGGCTGTCACACATCAATCCAGGTCTTGCAGCACAGGCCCGGATTGTGCTAGATATCAACAAGGCAGAGCGTCACATCCGCGGTGGTTTGGCGACGAAGGAGAAATACGAGCAAAGGCTAATGGCGTGCAGCAGAGAGGATCAGATTTGATGAGTCCGGTATATATAGCAGATTTTTATATGAAAATATACCGGATTTATGCAAAATGAGTATAGTGTGAAATGATTTTTCCCTATAGATACTTTGAGCGGGAAAAAACGGCTGAAATTCGGTGATTTCGCAAGATTTTGGTATACCAGAAAGTAATTTTTATCTATATATACTTTGGGTATCCGTTGCCCCGTTTGGATTTGTGCGGTTTGCGTTTCAAGCTGTTCGGAGTAAATTTGTCCCAGCCATATGTCTGAAAACCCGAACTGACATGTCGCTTTAGATTGACATCCCAGTTTGAAAAAGGTATATTATATTTATAAAAATATGTCTTGTTTAAAATATTATGGGGGTGCTTAACATGTATCAGGAAGAGTACAAGCGCTGGCTTGCGGCAGATCTTGAAGATTGTGATTTAAAGCCGGAGCTTGCAAAAATTGAAGGTAATGACGAAGAAATTAAGGATCGTTTCGCAGTAGCACTTAAGTTTGGTACAGCAGGTCTTCGTGGTGTTCTCGGTGCAGGTACAAACCGTATGAATATCCATGTTGTTCGTCAGGCAACACAGGGTCTTGCTAACTGGGTAAAAACACAGGGCGGCAATCAGTTAGTTGCAATCAGCTACGACAGCCGTTTAAAGAGTGATGTTTTCGCTAAGGAAGCAGCAGGCGTTCTTGCAGCAAACGGAATCAATGTAAGAATTTACGATGCTCTTATGCCGGTACCGGCACTTTCCTTTGCAACTCGTTACTACAACTGTAACGCAGGTATTATGGTAACTGCTTCCCATAACCCGGCTAAGTACAATGGTTACAAGGCTTACGGTCCGGACGGCTGCCAGATGACAGATGATGCAGCTGCTATCGTTTATGAAGAGATCCAGAAGACAGACGTTCTCACAGGTGCACAGCACATTTCCTTCGCAGAAGGCGTTGAGAGAGGTTTGATCCGTTTTGTTGGCGATGACTGTAAGAAAGCTCTTTACGATGCGATCGAGTCCCGTCAGGTTCGTCCGGGTCTGGCTAAGACAGCCGGCTTAAAGCTGGTTTACAGCCCGTTAAACGGTTCTGGTCTTGTACCGGTAACAAAAGTTCTTGACGATATGGGTATCACAGATATCACAATCGTTCCGGAGCAGGAGTACCCGAACGGTTACTTCACAACCTGCAGCTATCCGAACCCGGAAATCTATGCAGCTCTTGAATTAGGTCTGAAGCTGGCTGAAGAGACAGGTGCTGACCTGATGTTAGCTACTGACCCGGATGCTGACCGTGTTGGTATCGCTATGAAGTGCCCGGACGGTACATATGAGCTTGTAAATGGTAACGAGATGGGCGTTCTGCTCCTTGACTATATCTGTGCAGGCCGTATCGAAAAAGGCACAATGCCGGCTAACCCGGTAGCTGTTAAGTCCATCGTTTCCACACCGCTTGCTGATGCAGTTGCTGCTCACTACGGCGTTGAGATGAGAAACGTTCTGACAGGCTTTAAGTGGATCGGTGACCAGATCGCAAACCTTGAGGCAGCTGGTGAAGTTGACCGCTTCATCTTCGGTTTCGAAGAGAGCTACGGTTACCTTGCTGGTCCGTATGTTCGTGATAAAGATGCTGTTATCGGTTCCATGTTAATCTGTGAGATGGCTGCTTACTACAGAAGCATCGGCAGCTCCATCAAACAGCGTCTTGAGGAGATCTATGCTCAGTACGGTCGTTACCTCAACATCGTTGACAGCTTCGAGTTCCCGGGTCTTACCGGTATGGATAAGATGGCTGGCATTATGCAGGGCCTTCGTGAGAATCCGCCGGCAGAGATCGCTGGTTACAAGGTAGTGAAGGCTGTTGACTACAAGAAGACAGAAGAGACAGGTCTTCCGTCTGCAAACGTTCTGATCTACTCTCTTGAGGGTGGCGCAACTGTTGTTGTTCGTCCGTCCGGTACAGAGCCGAAGATCAAGACTTACTTCACAACTCTTGGTAAAGATGTTGCTGAGGCTAAGGCTCAGAAGGATGCTCTTGCAGAGGCATTAAAGCCGATTCTTGCTTAATGAAATAAAATTTTTCACCCGGCGTCATTTTGGCGCCGGGTTTTTTAAATATTTTCGTTACAATGACTCAATCTCATGTTATACTAAAGGGTAAGAGAAAATCATGGAGGACATGACGATGCATGAATTGACGAAATTGATTTTTGATGATATGAGACCTGCTCTCGGTGTGACGGAACCGGGTGCCATTGCCTTTGCGGTGTCCACAGCCCGTGAGCACGTAAAGGGAAAGATAAAGAGCGTAGTTCTTCGCCTTAATAGCGGTATGTTTAAAAATGCGTTCACATGCGGTATCCCGGGCATCAGTGAGGTGGGCAATTACCATGCTGCGGCTCTCGGTGCGGTGGCGGCAGACCCGAAGAAGGGGCTGGAATGTCTGGACGGAATCACCGAGGAGGAAATGGCGGAAGCGAGAGCGATGGTGGAAGCCGGAATCATTAAGGTGGAAATGACTGAAGTGACCAGCCGCATTTTTATCGAGGCAACGGTGACAGCAGAGGCGAATGCGGGCGAATCCACAGCGACTGTGACAATCCGCGATTCCCACACCAATATCGTGAAGATTACGGAGAATGGAAATGTGGTGTTCGAACAGGCACAGAAGGCAGAAACTGAGCAGGAAGAGCAGCACCTGATCCATAAATATACATTGGAAGAAATGCATACGTATGCAAAGACAGTTCCGGTGGAAGAGATTGAATTTGTAAAAGCGGCTTATGAGATGAACTGGGAACTGATGCAGGAAGGTCTTCGAAATGAAAAGACAACTTACGCACCGTACCTTCTGGCAGCCAACGGCGGAGAGCTTATCTCCAAAGATGAACAGAAGACTGCGTCCTTGTTCTGCAATGCAGCCATCGAGGCCCGCGTGATCGGACTGAGCCGACCGGCGATGAGCATCACCGGTTCCGGTGCCCACGGAATTATTGCGACGATGCCTCTCTATGCAGCCTATAAAGTCAACGGCTATATGGAGGAACAGCTCTACAGAGCAACGGTTCTCAGCTATCTGATCTGTATGTACATAAAAGAATACTCCGGCAAACTTTCTGCATTCTGCGGCTGTGCGATCGCGGCAGGTACCGGTATGGCATGCGGCTTGGTACTTCTTCGCGGCGGCAGTACGTCCGATATGGAGAAGACCATCAACAATATGTCCTGCAGCATCACCGGTATGATCTGTGACGGAGGAAACCAGGGATGTACGATGAAAGGCGTGGTGGCTGTGGATGCGGCTTATCAGTCGGTCAATATGGCAATGAACAACGTCTATATTTTCAACGCCCACGGCATCAATGGCGCAACACCGGAGGAGACCATGCGAAACATGGGTCTCATTGCATCGCCGGGTATGGTGGGAACGGAGAAAACAATCGTTGATATTTTGAATACAAAGAATACAAGACAGTAAAGGAGAATGACATGATGTATGATCTTTTGATTGAAAACGGTACTGTGATCGACGGTACAGGTGCACCGCGTTTTATGGCCGATGTGGCTGTGAAAGATGGCAAGATCGCGAAGATTGCAGCTAAGATTGAGGACAAAGCCGCACAGGTGATCGATGCGAAAGGTCTCTTTGTGACTCCGGGTTTCATTGATACCCATACACATTCCGATGGCACTGTGCTGAATTTGGAGAGTACCGGTTATAATCACCTGGAAGATGGTGCTACCACTGAGTTAGCAGGTCAGTGTGGCTCCATGGTGGCTCCGTATTACGGTGAATTTGATCCGTCCCGCGGAATTTCCAAAGAAGAGTATGTGAAGATCTGTGAAAGCTATACTTCTTATTTCAACTATGTAGACAGTATCCCGCACGGTGCAAACCTGGCATTCTTTGCAGGTCAGGGACCGATTCGCGGAAAAGTAATGGGCTTTGGTGCAGGCACACCGAACGAAGAGCAGCTTCAGCAGATGCGTGACCTGATGAAAGAGGCTATGGAATGCGGATGCCTTGGTTTCTCCACCGGTCTTGTATATACTCCGTCTGTTTTCGCAGGTACAGAGGAACTGATCGAGATCGCTAAGGTTGCCAATGAGTACGGCGGTGTTTATACAACCCATATCCGCGGTGAAGGCAACCAGTTAAAGGACTCCATCGAAGAGGCACTGGTGATCGGCCGTGCCAGTGGAATTCCGGTTAATATTTCCCATATTAAGGTAATCGGTCACCACAACGAGGGTAACAGCGTTGATATTATCAAATACATCGAAGAGAATCAGAAGGCGGGAATGACCATTACAGCTGACCAGTATCCGTTTACCGGCGGTTCTGCTCCGCTGATCTCCCAGATTCCGCCGAAATATCTGACAGAAGGTAAGGAAGCGGGCCTTCGCAAGCTGGCTGAAAGTGCAGAGCTCCGCAAACAGGCCGAGTGGTCCATTTTCAACGAGTACGATGAGTTTGAGAGCAACATTTACTCCGCAGGTTATGAGGGATGCCTGATTGCAGGTGCTTACAAGACAGAGGAGCATGTTGGTAAGACATTGGCACAGATCGCAGAGGAGCAGGGCAAGACTCCGTTTGACGCATGCATTGACCTGCTTGCAGCAAACGAGGGTATCGTACAGGGCATTTACTTTGCACAGA
Organism: Lachnospiraceae bacterium; assembly: GCA_017435025.1. The sequence continues at coordinate 4,862 of JAFSFU010000034.1, forward strand.
ACGAGAGTGATCTTCTGAACTTTATGAAGCAGCCGTGGGTAATGTCCGGCAGTGACTGGAGTGACTATACAGCAGTGGTTGACCGTGAGAAGAAGGCAGGAAGCCATCCGCGCGGAATGGCGACCATGGTTCGCCGTCTGGAACTGATCCGTGACCATGGATTATGGACACTGGAAGATGCGATCTATCGCATGACCGGTATGCCGTCCGAGGTATATGGCCTTCCGATGATCGGTAAGCTGAAAGAGGGCATGAACGCAGATATTACAATCTTCGATTATGCCAATATTAAGGCGCATGCCGATTACGATCATCCGTTCCGCCGCAACGACGGTATCGAGTATGTAATCGTAAATGGCGGTATCGCTGTTCAGAACGGTGAATACACAGGTCTGAAAAATGGTAAACTGCTTCGTATGAAGAGAGAAAAATAAAGGAGTAACGAGATATGACATTTACTTACCCGGCAATTTTTACACCGCATGAGGATGGAAAAGGTTATCATGCAGAATTCCCGGATCTGGAGTGCTGCGAGGCGGATGGGCCGGATCTGGAGGACGCAATTGAAAATGCAAGAGACGCGGCAAATAACTGGATCACAGTAGAGATGGAGGAATTTGATTCCAATCTTCCGTTCTCCACCTATATCGGTGATATCCAGCCAACCTTAAAAGAGGGACAGCTGGTGAAGATGATTTCTGTGAAGATCAAACTTCTTCCGGATAATGACTAATTGATAAAACGAATAAAAGAAAAGGTCTCCCAATAGAATGATAAAAAGTTCGATGGGAGCCTTTTATTTTTTATGTCGAAAAAACTTGTGATCGGAATACTGTTTTTATTTGTCCTTGGATGTATCGCTTTTAGCGGATGTTCTGCAGGAGCGAAGGATCAGGAAAAACTGGAGGATCTGGAGTACACGGTCGTGGGAGAAAACGATGTTCCGCAGGAACTGAAAGAAATGATCCTTGAGAAAAAGAAGGAACCTTTCAAGCTTACATACGCGGACGGACAAGACATGTACATCGTGATCGGTGCCGGAGCACAAAAGAGCGGAGGATACAGCATCGTGGTAAAAGAATTGTATCTGACCGAAAACTCAATCGTTTATAAAACGGAACTTTTGGGACCGGAGAAAGATGAGGCAAAGGGATCAGAAGAATCATACCCGGTTTTGGTTGTCAAGACAGCGTTCTGCGAAGAGCCGGTGGTGTTTAAGTAGAGTATTTACATTCCGTTCGGTTTCTGATAAAATGAGACGATTGAAAATACAGAATGATTCCAATTATGAAACAGAGGATGAGAGTAAATGACTGAAACAGAGCTCAGAACCCGTGAAATAGAAAAAAGCATTATTAAGCGGTTCCGCAAAGAAATCTGGAGACCGTTTGTAAAAGCGTTGAACGAATATGAGATGATCCAGGAAGGTGACAATATTGCGGTCTGCATTTCCGGTGGAAAAGACTCCATGCTGCTGGCGAAATGCATGCAGGAGATCTTGCGCCACGGGAAAATGGAATTCGGACTGAAATTCCTGGTAATGGACCCGGGATATCGTCCGGAAAACCGTCAGCTGATCGAAGAGAATGCGAAGACGCTGGGAATCCCGGTTCATATTTTTGAATCCGATATTTTTGATGTGGTGGCTGATGTCCATGATTCGCCCTGTTATCTCTGTGCCAGAATGCGCCGCGGCAACCTGTATGCCAATGCCAGGAAACTGGGATGCAACAAGATTGCCCTGGGACATCATTATGACGATGTGATCGAAACGATTCTTATGAGCATGCTGTACGGGGCACAGGTCAATACGATGATGCCGAAGCTGCACAGCACGAATTTTGAGGGCATGGAACTGATCCGTCCGCTGTATCTGGTTAAGGAGGCGGATATCCTTGCATGGAAAGAATATAATAATCTTCGTTTCCTGCAGTGCGCATGTAAGTTTACGGAGGAGAGCGACCGCAACCGCAATGAGGAAATGTCCAAGCGAAAAGAAATGAAGAAGCTGATCGCCGGTTTCCGCCAGACCAATCCTTATATTGAAACCAATATTTTCAAGAGTGTGGGAAATGTCAACCTGGATGCCTGCATTGGATATGTAAAAAACGGGGAAAGACATCACTTCTTAGAAGAGTACTAAAACACGAAACGCCATCATACACTTTCATAAAGCATTGGCTTTGGAAAGGTTTGGTGGCGTTTTTCATGATGGAACTGATCAAAAAACATATTCATATGAACCGTCGCGGTCGGAGTGTCACGGCACAGATCACGCTGGATGAGGATTTCAATGTGCCGGACATGATGGATGACGTGGAAGAACTGGTGATGGAAAGCGGCGAGATTCTTATCGAGTCTGTGAAAAACCAGGGAGAGAGAGCAATCGTGAAAGGGAAAATGGCCTTCCGGGTTCTCTACCGGTCGCCATCTGGTTCGATGATGACACTGGCAGGGAATATACCATTTGATGAGGGGATCAACATGCCGGAACTGGGGAGCGAGGATCAGGTACGGGTCAATTGGGAACTGGATGATCTGCATATCAGCACTATCAATTCCAGAAAACTGGATGTGAAAGCTCTTGTAACTTTGATGCTGCAGGGAGAGGGTATTGAGACAGTCACAGCAGCGGAGGACGTGCGGTCGGACGGAGCGGTGGAGACACTGAAGCGTGAGATCGATGTGGCAGAACTGGCAGTGCGGAGAAAAGATACCTTCCGCGTGAAGGAGGTCCTGACATTGCCCGGAAATAAGCCGGATATGGATAAGCTGCTCTGGCAGGATATGAAACTTCGAGCGGTCAGTACAAAACCGTTGGATGGACGGATTCATTTGGAAGGCGAAGTTTTGGTGTTCGTCGTGTACTCAGGAGCAGACAGTCAGATACCGATCCAGTGCCTGGAAGAGACAATTCCATTTTCGGGAGATGTGGAGCTGCATGAAGCAGATGAGGACATGATTCCGTTTATTACGGTGCGTTTGGTACATAAGTCCATGGATGTGAATCCGGATTCCGACGGGGAGATGCGGGAACTTTCCGTAGATGCAGTCCTGGAGCTGGATATCCGCCTTTATGAGGAACATGAAGTGGAGATTCTGAATGATCTTTATGCGCTGGACAGGGAACTTTTGCCGGATATGAAAAAGGTATGTTTTGACCAGATTGCAGCGCGGAACATGTTGAAGCATAAGGTACAGGAAAAGGTTCTCCTGACCGGGGGGAATCGGATCCTGCAGATCTGTCATGGGGATGGAAATGTAAAAATTGACGAAGTGCGGATCGTGGAAGGCGGATTGCGCGTGGAAGGGATTCTGGAGACACAGATCTTATATCTGACAGCCGAGGATCATTCTCCTGTAGCAGTACATAAGGAGCTGATCCCATTCCAGGTGGAGGCAGAAGTTCCCGGAATCCATGCAGACAGCATGTATCAGCTGGAAGCAGGGCTGGAACAGCTCTCGGCCGTTATGCTGGGCGGGGATACCGCAGAGATCAAGGCAGTTCTGACGATGGATGTTTTTGTTTTGAATCCGGTCTGCGAGCAGGTGATCTTTGGGATTCAGGAGGAGCCACTGGATATGGAGGCGTTAAAAAAGATGCCGGGAATGGTTGGATACGTGGTACAGCCGGGGGATTCTTTGTGGAAGATCGCACGAAAATTCCATACCAGTGTGGAAGAGATCATGGAGACCAACGGCCTGATCGGCAGCACCATCCATCCGGGAGACAGACTGATCCTGATGAAAAAGATCCGGCAGGATTTCTTACGAAAATTTTCATAATTCTTTAGAAAATTGTGACAGAATGAAAGGTTGCATTTCGGAGAAAATACCATATAATAGAGTATAAGCCGGAAGTCATTGATAGCGAAAACGCATCCGGCCGGTGCTTTATATAGATCCGGAGCATGTGATATGCCCGGGACGGTAGTGACAGGCTTGCAGATGCCATTACCGTTTACATAGAAAAGGACGGTTGGAGCATGAATTACACCTATCTGCTGGAATGTGCAGATCATACACTGTATTGTGGCTGGACCAATGATCTGGAAAAACGGGTGAAGGCCCATAATTCCGGGCTAGGTGCAAAATATACAAAAGCAAGAAGACCGGTAGTACTGGTTTATTATGAGGAATTTCAGACGAAGGAAGAGGCAATGCGCCGTGAGTTTGCTATTAAAAAACTCACAAGAAAAGAGAAGGAGCGTCTGATAAAAGGAACCTGTGCAGCAGGTGAAACAAAGGAACAACTGGGAGGAAATGAGAGTGAAACGTAGATTTGGAAGACTGTTCTGTGGAATTCTGGCATTATGTCAGGCGTTCACAATGACTGCATATGCAAAGCCGGAATGGCCGTATGATACCGGTATCCAGGCAGAAGCAGGTGCCCTGATGGATGTGGATTCAGGGACAATGATCTTTGGTCAGAACAGCCATGTGGAATATCCACCGGCAAGTATTACGAAAATTCTTACGGCGTTAGTCGTTTTGGAACATGTGGATGATCTTTCGGAGACGGTGACGTTTTCGGAAACAGCTATGATGAGTGTGGAGGCAGACAGCGGAAACAAACTGAGTCTGGAGATCGGTGATACGATGACCGTGGAGGATGCGTTGTATGCATTGCTTTTGCAGTCTGTAAACCAGTCTGCCAACGCGCTCGCAGAGCACGTGGCCGGCAGTATCCCTGCGTTTGTGGATATGATGAATGAAAAGCTGGTAGAACTGGGATGCAAGGAGAGTCATTTTGAGAACCCGTCCGGTCTTAACGGTGATACACAGAACGTTTCGGCGTATGATATGTGTCTGATCGCATCTGCAGCTTACAGCAATGAAAAGTTGTTGGAGATCAGCTCCACAGAGAGTCGTAAGATTGGACCGTTAAATCAGCATCCGGATGGAATTACAGTAAATCAGGAGCACCGTCTGGTCATTACAGAAGATACTGACAGTCCGTATTACTGTCCGGAGGCAGTAGCCGGAAAGACCGGTTATCTTTTGAAAGCAGGCAATACTCTTGTTACATATGCCGAGAAAGACGGAAGACGTTTGGTGTCTGTTATCCTAAAGGGAAGTCCGCGTCAGTACTTCGTAGATGGAAAAGAATTGCTTCGCTTTGGTTTCGCTGATTTTTACAATGTAAATATTGCTGAAAACGAGACAAGTTATGTGGCCGGAGATACTGCAGTGGAACTGAACGGTGAGAGTTATCAGCCGTCAGAGCTTATGATCGAACCGGACCGCATGATCACACTGCCGAAGGATGCGGTGTTTGCTGATGCGGAACTGACACTGGCAGATATGCCGGAAGATCATCCGGAGAATGCAGTCGGTCTTTTACAGTATGTTTATAATGAACGTAAGGTTGGACAGGCGTACCTTCTTTTGAAGGATTGGTCTGCACCGGAAGAAACAAATGCAGCGGAGACAGATGCAGTGGAACATGAAGCTGCCGTGCCGGAAGAGACGGATGCAGCAGCGGATGCGGAACCGGTAGAGAAAACAGAACCTGAGGAAGAAAAGGAACCGATCAAAATTAATTTCCCGGTTGTTCCGGTGGTGGTTATTTTGCTTCTTGCAGCAGTAGGAGGCGGCGCTTATTACTGGATCTCTAAGGAACGAAAGAGGGAAGCTGAGGCTGCTGCCAGACGCCGTGAAAGACGCAGACAGCGTCTCCTGGAAGAAGGAGCCGGTGCGGAGGAAGAGTTCAATCGTCTGTTAGCGGAAAAGAGAAACAGGAAAAGATAATGAAATAAGAGTTCCGCTGTTTAGGCGGAACTCTTGTGTTATAACCGGATGAAGATTCAGATTTTTTAAACTGCGACATATTGAAACATCATCACATAATGGCAGAAACTGCCTCCCATGACAAACAGATGAAAGATTTCGTGGGATCCGAAGTTGCTGTGTTTTGAGTTGAAGATGGGAAGTTTCAGGGCATAAATGATGCCGCCGATGGTATAGATGATGCCGCCTGCCAGAAGCCATAAAAAGGCACCGCGAGTCAGGGATGCCAGAATGGTCCGTATCGCAGATAAGCAGACCCAGCCCATGGCAATATAAATACAGGAGGAGAACCACTTTGGGCAGTTGATCCAAAAGGCTTTGATCAGGATTCCTGCGATGGCAATGGACCACACGATTGCAAGAAGTCGATAACCAACCGGGTTTCCCAGAACAATCAGGCAGACCGGCGTGTAGGTGCCGGCGATCAGTATGAAGATCATCATGTGATCGATCTTTCGGAGAATCTGGTTTACGTGTTCAGAAATATCGAAGGTATGATAAATGGTGCTGGCTGCATAGAGAAGAATCATGCTGCCAATGAAGATTGCCAGAGCGCCGACGCAGAACCATCCGGAGTGGTGGAGTGCTTTTAAAAGAAGCGGAATTGCTGCGATCATGGCAAGGATCATTGCGATGAAATGGGTCAGAGCGCTGCCCGGATCTTTGATGTGTAATTTCATGTTGTGACCTCCAGGTTGAAAAATTTAGATTCAAACTCTCATAAAATATCGATATTTTAACATGTAGTTTTTAAAACTATGTTATAGAATATAATATACCACTTCTGCGTCTGTTATGCAAGAAGTTATTTTGAAAATCAATTTATTTAGGAGTACCTATGTTAAAAGTGTTATATGAAGACAAAGATATCATTGTGGTGGTCAAACCGGCCGGGGTAGAATCACAGGCGGCCAAAAAGTTTGCACCGGATATGCTCAGTGAGATCCGTAAACATATGGTTATCAACAAATTATGCACACCGGGAAAGGAACCATATGTGGCGGTTATCCACAGGCTGGACAAGCCGGTGTCCGGCGTTATGGTTTATGCAAAGTCGAAAAAGGCTGCAGCTGTGCTGAGTGAGCAGGTTCAAAACCACAAAATGGAAAAATTTTATGAGGCAGTTGTATGTGGAAAACCTGTGAATCATGTGGATAACTTTGTGGATTACTTAAAGAAAACAGTGGATGGGAATTATTCACAGGTTGTGGATAAGGGGGAAAAGGATGCAAAGAGGGCAGAATTGTCCTATGAATGGAAACATACGGTGGAAACGCCGGAGGGACTGTTAAGTCTGGTTCGCATTCACCTGAAGACAGGAAGACACCATCAGATCCGTGTGCAGTTTTCCTCTCGTGATTTGCCGCTTTACGGCGATGGCCGTTATAATCCGGCTTTCGCAGGAACCGGAAGAGTTCCGCTTGCTCTTTGTGCGGTATCTCTCGCATTCACCCATCCGACTACCGGAAAATGGATGGAATTTTCCATGGAACCTTCCGGAAGTGCATTTGATAAATTCAAAGGTTTGGAATAATCTCAGGAATCCGGCTTATACTAAGGACTGTACAAAGGAAGTACAAATCAAGAAGCGGGTGGTTCCATGGCAGATCCTGGTAGAAAACTGAAGAAAATATGGTTGTTATGTGGAATTACGGGGGCAGTTTATTTGGTATTTCGGTATCTGCTGCCCCTTGTAGTTCCTTTTTTGCTTGCATACGGAACGGCACTGTGTCTGCGGCCTTCGGTTCGCTTTTTCGAGTATCGTCTGCGGTGGGGCATTCGTGGAAAAAGATGTCAAGTTCCGGTAATCTTGATTGGAACTGTAGAATTGGTGATACTTTTGATGTCGATGGTGACGGGAATTTATCTGCTGCTGAGAAAAGTATTTGAACAGCTCGATCGTTTTTGGCGTATGTTTCCCAGTTGGTTGTCCCGATTGGATGGGATACTGACAAAATTGTGCAGGGATACAGAACGTATATTTGGATTGAAGGAAGATAGCCTTGTGAATGTTGCTGCAGATATGGTCACTGAATTGGGAGAGGCAGTGAAAGGAGCCACTATGCCGGCAATCATGAACAATTCCGTTGCTGTTATTAAAAGCCTGGTCGGTATATTGATATTCTTTGTATTGTTTTTTATTGCGACCTTATTGTTTTTGCAGGAAACGGAAGAGATTCGTGAGAAAAAGAGCGAATCCCTTTTTCATAAAGAATTTGCAATGATCGGTCGGCGGCTGGCGGTGGTCGGAAATGCATGGTTAAAAACGCAGATCATGATTCTGGCAGTAACTTCTGTTCTCTGTGTGATGGGACTTCTGCTGATCAGGAATCCATATTCGCTGCTTCTGGGAATCGGAATCGGTTTGACAGATGCTCTGCCGTTTCTTGGTTCCGGTGTGATCTTGATTCCATGGGGAGGATTTCTGTTGATTCGCGGGGAGTGGATGAACGGAGCGATTCTTCTTGGCTTATATGTGGTGTGTTATTTTGTGAGACAGTTCATGGAAACCAAGATCATGGGTGATAAGATGGGACTCTCCGCATTGGAAACGTTGATTTCCATGTATGTAGGTTTACAATTGTTTGGTTTTCCCGGAGTGCTTCTCGGTCCGGTGGGGCTTTTGGTGATCATGGATCTTCTCAATCTGTATTGGCAGGAGGAAAGACATTGACTTTGCCTCGATAGAAGATTACAATAATAGAGCGGGGAGGAAATACTGCGCTGCCCCGGCGTACACAGGAGGAAGAAATGAAAGTCTCTGAAAACAAATCCAATTTAATGCCCAAATTGATTTTATTTATCGGTGTGTTCTGCTGCTCCCTGTCCTCGGCTTTTGTAAAGACGATGACAGCTCCCAGCAGTGTGGCGGCGATGTACCGTCTCGGTATGGCCGTTCTAATGCTGACACCGTATGTATTTATAAACAAAAATACAAGAAGTGAGTTATTCTCACTGAATAAGAAAGATGTTGCATTTTGTGCTGCATCCGGTTTCTTCTTCGCGTTTCACCTGTTCGTGTGGTTCGAGTCTTTGAAATATACATCCGTGGCAAGTTCTACGGTTCTCTGCAATACGGAAGTTGTGTTCGCAGCGATCGGATATATTCTGTTTTTCGGAAAGCGTCTGAAAGCGAAAGAATTTGTTGCGATCGGAGTTGCTCTTTTCGGAACGATCATTGTTGCCACATCGGATCATAGCGGCGGCGGCAGTGAAAGTGCACTCTGGGGTGATTTCCTGGCTACATTGGCAGCGATCCTGATGGCAGCGTATACACTGATCGGAACCAGACAGCGTGATCATATCAGTACAACGGTTTATACATATATTTTATATTGTGTAAGTTTTATCACTCTGATCGGAGTGGTTCTTGTGTCCGGTGTTCCGGTGTTCGGTTATGAGCCGATCAACTGGGCAATGGCATTCTGTCTGGCACTTTTCTGTAACCTGATGGGACACAGTGTGTTCAGCTGGAGTTTAAAATACCTGAAGCCGACGTACGTAAGTACTGCAAAACTGGCTGGTCCGGTCTTTGCATCCATCAATGCAATCTTCCTGTTTAATGAGATCCCTGGTGTAATACAGATCATTGGTGCACTGGTTGTTATTGTTGGTGTTGGCATGTATGCGAGACAGGAACAGAATTAGAATTAAGGGGGGATCGTATGGATGTATTGTTGTGTGGTCTGATGGGATATTCGGTTGGCTGTTTTAATCCGGCATATCTGATCGGCAGCAGAAAAGGGATTGATGTCCGGAAAGAAGGTTCCGGTAATGCGGGCGCATCCAATATGGTTCTTCTGTTTGGAGCAAAAGCCGGATTGATCACCGCTGTTCTTGATATTCTGAAAGCGTATTTTGTGACATCGCTGGCGGCATGTATTTTGCCGGCATGTGCCGTTGCAAAGGAAGTTGCCGCTGCATTCTGCGTACTGGGACATATGTTTCCGGCTACCATGAAGTTCAAAGGCGGTAAAGGTCTTGCCTGCATGGTAGGAGGAGTTCTGGCATATAATAAACGGTTGTTTATCCGTTTGGCGATTTTGGAGATTGCCGCAGCGCTGATTCTCGATTACATAATTGTCATTACCATATCATTGGCCTGCATTCTCCCGGCACTCTATATCTTAAGCGGCGGCAGCCTTGCGGTCGGTATTTTGTTTGCGGCAGTCGGTGTGGTGGTCATTTATAAACACAGGGCCAATATCGAACGAATTGCCAATGGCACAGAGGTTCGTATCAGTTATCTTTGGAATCGGGAAAAAGAGACAAAGCGTGTAAAAGAAAACATGGACGAAGAAGAGGCAGTATGAAGTTTAAGGATAAAGTAGTGGTTGTGACCGGTGGAGCCCACGGAATCGGAAAATGTATTTGTGAGGAATTTTCAAAAGCAGGTGCAAAAGTCTGCGTAATTGATCTGTTGGAAAATGAATACTTTCAGGGGGATCTGGCTGATAAAGAGACATTGGAACGATTTGCTGCCAAAGTGATCGCAGATTGTGGTCACGTGGATTATCTGATCAACAATGCAGCTCCGCTCAGCAAAGGAATCTCTGAGGCATCTTACGAGGAGTTTACCTATGCGTTGTCGGTGGGAGTTACCGCAGCGTTTTACCTTACAAAGCTGTTTATGAATCATTTTGCACCAAATGCATCTGTGATCAATATTTCTTCCTCCCGTGACCGCATGAGCCAGAAAGAGACAGAGAGTTATACAGCGGCGAAAGGAGGAATCGCAGCTTTGACCCATGCGCTGGCAGTGAGTCTGGCAGGAAAGGTACGAGTGAATTCTATCTCCCCCGGATGGATCGATACGGATTATACAATTTACGAGGGCGCCGATGCGGTGCAGCAGCCGGTGGGACGCGTAGGAAATCCGCTGGATATTGCGTATATGGTTCTGTTTCTTTGTTCCGACAGGGCAGGATTTATCACAGGGGAAAATATCTGTATTGACGGCGGCATGACAAAGCAGATGATCTACCATGCGGATCATGGGTGGAACCTGGACGTATGATTTGGAAGAAATTTCCGGTTGAAAATACTCGAGAATAATTTTTAAAAACAGTTCGTTTAGGTGACAATATCACAGAAAGACAAGGGAAAACGTGATATCATGTAGCCATAAAGAACAGAACAAAGAAAGCAGTTAAATAAGGAGGACTTACAATGGCAGCTTTAAATATAACAAGAGAAAATTTTCAGCAGGAAATCATGGAAAGTGACCGCCCGGTACTGGTAGATTTTTGGGCACCGTGGTGCGGACCGTGTCAGATGGTACTTCCGATCGTAGAAGAGATTGCCAATGAGCAAGATGATATTAAGGTTTGCAAGGTTAACGTAGATGAACAGCAGAAACTGGCGATTCAGTTCCAGGTTCTCAGCATCCCGACATTGCTGGTAGTCAACAATGGAAAGATCGTCAATCGTTCCGTAGGAGCAAAAGGAAAAGAAGAGATTCTGGAGATGATCTCCCTTGGCTTAAAAGCATAACGAAAGATTTTATTGAGGAAAGAATAAAATACAAAAGATAATTATAGGAGGAAATGTTATGAGTAATGTGAAATTTTATGTTTGCCGTCGTTGTGGTAATTTAGTAAAAATGGTTAAGGCATCCGGAGTTCCGTTGTTCTGCTGCGGACAGCCGATGGAAGAGTTAGTACCGAACACTGTGGAAGCAAGCGGTGAAAAGCATGTTCCGGCAGTTGAGGTGGAAGGCAGTGTAGTGAAAGTGAACGTTGGTTCCGTAGATCATCCGATGGTGCCGGAGCACTTCATCGAGTGGGTATATGTGGAGACAGAGAGAGGTGGCCAGCGCAAAGAAATGAAACCGGGTGAGGCACCGTTCGTAACCTTCGAGATGGGTGAAGAGAAGCCGGTGGCTGTATATGCATACTGCAACCTCCATGGTTTATGGAAGACAGAGTTATAAGATATTAAGATAAAGTTTTCAGGTTATAGTTGAACATCCCCTAAAAGAGAAGGAGTCGCGTATGCGGCTCCTTTTGTTTGCTGTTGGAGAAACACTCTTGACAAACGTATTGAAATCCTTTAAAATCCAGTGTATATGAGCCATAATATCAACAGCTTAGAAGAGGAAAAGTAAGTGTAAAAGCGGCATTCCAGAGAGAAGGACAATGGTGAGAGTCTTTTATGAGCGCGTGCGTCTGAACCGGCCTCGGAGCTTTGTGTGAAAGAAGCACAACGTATTCCTGCGTTAAAGGAAAATGAGGAGAGTTCCCCTAAGAGGGAGCTAAATTGGGTGGTAACGCCGGCTGACGGTCCCTTTGTTGGGAGTGTCAGCCTTTTTTGTCCCCAAATGGCAAAGAAAGTATCTATACAAAAAAGTAGATTGAAAAAATACCGACGTTAGGGAAAATGAGTATTTTTTGAAGCTGTTTTTTCATATAGATACTTATGAATGAGGCACACGATTATAAAAGGTGTTCCCAGAAATAAAATTCGCCCAAACAAAATCAGATTCAAATTAAAAGGAGATAAAGTCATGGCTAAAGACAAGAAAATGGTCGAAGCGATCACTTCTATGGAAGTAGATTTCGCGCAGTGGTACACAGATGTAGTTAAAAAAGCAGAATTGATCGATTACTCCAGCGTAAAAGGCTGTATGGTAATCAAACCGGACGGATAAGCGATCTGGGAAAATATTCAGAGCGAACTGGACAGAAGATTCAAAGAGACAGGCGTAAGAAACGTATACATGCCGATGTTCATTCCGGAGAGCCTTCTCCAGAAAGAGAAAGATCATGTAGAAGGTTTCGCACCGGAGGTTGCATGGGTAACACACGGTGGACTTGAGCCGTTACAGGAGCGTATGTGTGTACGTCCGACTTCCGAGACACTGTTCTGTGATTTCTATGCAAAGGATATCCAGTCCTACCGTGATCTTCCGAAGTTATACAACCAGTGGTGTTCCGTTGTTCGTTGGGAGAAGACAACAAGACCGTTCCTTCGCTCCAGAGAATTCTTATGGCAGGAAGGCCATACAGCACATGCAACAGCAGAGGAGGCTCAGGAGAGAACCATCCAGATGTTAAACGTATATGCTGATTTCTGTGAGGAAGTTCTCGCAATTCCGGTTGTTCGCGGTCAGAAGACTGATAAGGAGAAATTTGCAGGTGCGGAGGCTACTTACACAATCGAGGCTCTTATGCACGATGGTAAAGCGCTTCAGTCCGGTACATCCCACAACTTTGGTGACGGTTTCGCGAAGGCGTTTGGTATCCAGTTCTCCGATAAGGACAACCAGTTAAAGCATGTTCACCAGACATCCTGGGGTATGACAACACGTCTCATCGGTGCTATCATCATGGTACACGGTGACAACAGCGGTCTCGTATTACCGCCAATGGTTGCTCCGACTCAGGTTGTGATCGTTCCGATCCGTCAGCAGCAGGAAGGCGTTCTGGACAAAGCTTACGAAGTTAAGAATGTACTTTCCAACTTCCGCGTAAAAGTAGATGATTCCGATAAGAGCCCGGGCTGGAAGTTCAGTGAGTCCGAGATGCGCGGTATTCCGGTACGTATCGAGTTAGGACCGAAGGATATCGAAGCAGGTCAGGCGGTTCTCGTTCGTCGTGATACACACGAAAAGATCACAGTTGCATTATCTGAGATCAATGAGAAGGTTGCAGAACTCTTAGAGACAATCCAGAAAGATATGTTAGAGCGTGCAAGACAGCACCGTGAGGAGCACACATACGATGCTCACAATATGGAAGAGATGAAAGACATCGCAGACAACAAGCCGGGCTTCATCCGTGCTATGTGGTGTGGATGCCAGGAGTGCGAGAACAAGTTAAAAGAGGAAGTTGGTGTAACTTCCAGATGTATGCCGTTCGCACAGGAAAACCTTGGCGAGACATGTGTATGCTGTGGCAAACCGGCAACCAAGATGGTATACTGGGGCAAAGCATACTAAGATACAGATGATTTTAACTGCCGGGCAGAACTGGATTTCTGCCCGGTATTTCAAAAAGAAAGGAGTGTGTAAATATGCGGATTGAAATGCCTCGCGATGTGGAGTGGATTATCGGAAAAATCAGAGACCATGGTTTTGAAGCGTTTGCAGTGGGCGGCTGTGTCCGTGATACACTTCTTAACAGAGAGCCGGGGGACTGGGATATTACAACTTCAGCGAAACCGGAGGAAGTAAAAGGAATATTCGGCAAGACGGTAGATACCGGTCTGCAGCACGGAACCGTAACGATCATCAAAAATCGAAATGGCTATGAAGTAACAACCTATCGAATCGATGGAGAGTACCATGACGGTCGTCATCCGGATTCGGTGGAATTCACCTCCAATCTGAAAGAAGATCTGAAGCGCCGTGATTTTACGATCAAGGCCATGGCTTACAGTCATGAGACCGGGATCGTAGATGAGTTCGGTGGAATGGAAGATCTCGAGAATAAAATGATTCGTTGTGTGGGATGTGCCCATGATCGCTTTACCGAGGATGCTCTTCGAATCCTTCGAGCTATTCGATTTGCAGCTCAGCTGGGATTTGAGATTGAAGATGAGACTTACCATGCGATTTCGGATATCGCGCCGAACCTGAAAAAGGTGAGCAAGGAGCGTATCCAGGTGGAAATGACGAAGCTGCTTCTCTCAAATTATCCTGAAAAAGTGAGAATGGTGGAGGCAACCGGCATCAGTCCGTATGTAACTGCTGACTTCCCGGAAGTTTTTGCGGAAGAAAAGGGAACCTGGCAAGAGTTAAAAACTCTTCCGAAAGAAAAATCCATTCGTTGGGCAGGTTTCCTGCGCCATATGGATTCAACGAAAGTCCGTATGATCTTAAAGGGGCTGAAACTGGATAATGAAACCATTGACAACGGAAGGATGATGGTGGAAGCAGCGCAGACTCCCTTAGAACCAAAGAAACCACAGATCCGCAGATTTCTGAGCCGCATGTCCCGCTATCAGTTTGAGGGCTGCCTGATGCTGAAGGCGTTAGACGGCGACCGATCGGTAGAAGAGATCCGCAGATTGTGGCAGGAGATCGAAGAGGACGGCGACTGCATCTCTTTGAAAACTCTGGCAGTAAATGGCGGGGATCTGATGAAAGCCGGCATGAAGCAGGGAAAGGAATTCGGAGAAGTGCTTGCATGGCTTCTGAATCTGGTGTTGGAAGATCCGGCTCTCAACGAAAAATCAATCTTATTGGAGAAACTTAAAGAGAGAATGGACTCTCATATCAATAAGTAATAACAAGAAGGCTGGCAAAATTAGTACATAATTTTGCCGGCCTTTTCATATTCTGAAATAGCTTTAGGAAGGAATATGGAGGGGATACTGTGATTGACTGGAGTGTGGAAATCGTTGAAAAGTATGATCTGCAGGTGAACAGTGTGAGAAAAGGTCGCGGCTCGTGGATCTTTGAGACCGGTGATGGCTTGAAACTTCTGAAGGAATATAAGGGGACAGTAAAACGTTTGGAATTTGAAGAGATGGTTCTGAATGCAGTGACAGGTGCTGAAACACTGCGAGTGGACCAGTATGTGAGGAACAAAGAAGACGAACTGGTTACCGTGGCGGAGGATGGAACCAGGTACATTGTAAAAGATTGGTTTCACGACAGAGAATGCGATCTGAAAGATACCAGAGAGATACTTTCCGCGACAAGGCAGATTGCAGTATTGCACAAAGCCATGCGACAGATAGGGACCAGAGAGGACTGGAATATGAAGTCTATGGTTTCTCCCTTGCCATGCGAGGCAATGGAAAAGCACAACCGGGAACTGAGAAAAGTCAGAAATTTTATTCGTGGAAAGCAAAAGAAAAATGATTTTGAACTGACGGTTATTGGCAGTTATGGACGGTTTTATGAACAGGCACTGGAAGCGCAGGAGGGAATGAGGCAGTTGTTCTGTGAAGGCGAAGGAGCAAATCGTTATATCTGTCATGGAGAATTAAATCAGCATCATGTTTTGATGGGAAAAGATTATGTGGCTGTCACGGAATTTAACAAAATGCATCTGGGATTTCAAGTGGAAGATCTGTATGATTTTCTTAGGAAGATTATGGAAAAACATGACTGGAATCCGATGATCGGAGAGGCGGCTATGGATGCCTATGAGAGGATCCTGCCGTTAACCGCCATGGAACGATCATGTTTGTATTATCTTTTTTTATATCCCGAGAAATACTGGAAACAGATCAATTTTTATTATAATGCAAACAAAGCCTGGGTGCCTGGCCGACAGACAGAGAAAATACAGAATCTGGAACGGCAGGAGGAACAGAGGATGCGTTTTATCCAGGGAATATTATTGTAAAAAAACAGGGAAGAGATGTTTGACAAACACTAAGAAAATGTTAAAATTGATTCATAGAATGAAGCATCTTCAAAGGAGGAAATGTATGGATAGAAAGCAGTTTGTCATCCAGGCGGTTGAAGAGAAAAAAGATCTGATCCTTGAGGTCAGCGATCGTATTTTTGATTACGCAGAACTGGGTTTTCACGAGTTCAAAACGGCAGAACTTTATGAGAAGGTTCTGAAAGACGAGGGATTTGCCGTGGAAATGGGACTCGGAGGAATGCCGACAGCTTTTAAAGCTGTTTACGGAGAAGGAAAACCGGTGATCGGTCTGTTGGCTGAATACGATGCACTTCCGGAACTGTCCCAGAAAGGCGGCTGCACGATGCGTATTCCGACGGAAGATCCGAATCCGGATGGTCATGGCTGCGGTCATAATCTTTTGGGTGCCGGTGCGTTTGCGGCGGCTTTGGCTATGAAAAAATACCTGGAAGAGAATTCTGGAAAAGGAACGGTTATTCTTTTTGGATGTCCAAGTGAAGAAAAAGGAAATGGTAAAACAATTATGGCCCGTGACGGTATTTTTGACGGGGTTGATGCAGCACTTACCTGGCATCCTTCCGACACCAACGAGGCATGGACCGTATCTACACTGGCGAATGTCAGCGTATTTTTCCGCTTTAAAGGTGTGACAGCTCATGCAGCGGCATCTCCGGAGCAGGGACGTTCCGCTCTGGATGCGGCAGAACTGATGAGCGTTGGTGTCAATTACTTAAGGGAGCATATTATCCCGGAGGCGAGAATCCATTATGCATATCGTGATGTGGGCGGAATTGCTCCGAACGTGGTGCAGGGGCACAGCTGTGTTCATTATTTCGTCCGCGCTCCGAAGTCCTGGCAAGTACAGGAAATCTACAAGCGTGTGATCGATGTGGCGGAAGGTGCGGCGAAAATGACCGGTACGGAAATGACATACGAGCTTTATGCCGGACTGTCTGACTATATGCCGAACCGCGTGCTGACTGAGCTGATGTATGAATGTATGAAGGAAATCGGGCCGGCTGAGTACAGCGAAGAGGATTTTGCGCTGGCAAAGAAGTTCCTTTTGGAAACCTCTACACCGTCCGAACTGGAGGCGAAAAAGTCATCGTTCCGTAAAATGTTCGGTGCCGATGCTCTGGATGGTATTATGGAACGACCGCTCCATACGGAAATTGCACCGATCAACTGGAATGGTGCACCGATGGCAGGTTCTACGGATGTGGGTGACGCCAGCTATGTAATGCCGACAGCCCAGCTCAATATGGCTACGTCAACGCTCGGCACAGCATCCCACACATGGCAGATGACGGCACA
>JAFSFU010000279.1 GCA_017435025.1 Lachnospiraceae bacterium
CCACCTACCTTATAGGTGATACCGTTGTAAATAAATTTTTCTTCTTGTGTGTTTAGTATCATATTGTATTCCTTTCGATTGTTATTATTTTAGTAGATCTGGATTGTCGTGGATATTGCCGATAACTACAGCGCCTTTTTCTACAAGATCACGCAGGAACAGCGGTGCAGAAGAATCAGTAGGAGTCCTGAGTACAGCGTAGAAACCACCGTCATGCCATTCAACCACATAGATACAGTGATCGAGCATCATGATATCGTCTTCAAAGATTTTTATACTATCTTTATCTTCAAATCCGGTGTATTGACCAACTGTGTCTGAATAGACCGTCCGTTTCTCAATGGGATCATAGGTATAGAGAACAGAGTAGCATCCGCTTCCCTGAAAGATTCCTCCATATACCCAATTACCATCAATAGGTTCCCTTTTCAAATTGACTTTCTGCCCTTTTTTGCGTGTCTGTCCTCTGAATAATAATTCATGCATTTCTTAATCGTCTCCTATAGTATCCAGAAGTTTCTTAACTGCTTTGCTTTTACATTCCCTGCTAGCCCGTGCTACAATTTTATCGACAATTTCTGCCTTATCTTTGTAAATAATTTCTCTGATACATTCTGCAATGACACGTTGCATTAATCTTCTGTCAGAGGAATAATCTGCATAGAGCTTGTTTGCAACGACGCACTTTACAGTTTCTTTTAATTCTTCCTCAGGTATTTCTACTATTATCTGCATTTTTGTTTCCTTTCCTTTTAATCAAATGGTATAAGTGAGTCCATCCAGTCATCATCAAAGGGGTAGTTGAATTTTTCTTGCAGCTCCTGAATCAGACGGAGCTTCAGATCATACAAGCTATCGCTTAAACTACCGCAGCTATGTGAGGTATGCCGTAGCAGAAAGCAGCTCTGCTTTAAGGCGATGATCTGATTAAGCAGCTCTACTAATTCTTTGTGGCTTTCGCAAAATTCTCCAACATCCTCTATATGGTCATGTTCCGTAAGGTATCCGCATGCTGTGAATACCGGGTAGGGGATGTTACGTCCATCAATGCATAAGTTTTGGTTGGGAATATATTTTCTTGTCATGTGTTATCCTCCGTATTACAATTTGTATTTTGCAGTTTTTTTGTAAATTCTTCTTTTGGTATCCATTTGTCATCTACCAATACACATCCATTTACCATACTGAATACCATTGGCAATGTGTCTGGAGAAACCAGGCATTCCTCTGTTATGAGAATCCCCAGATGCTCCCGGTAAAAAACGTCAGCTTCCCTAGAAATTTCTGCTTGTAATTTGCCACAGATAATTTCAAAGTCCACGATATCCTGATACACAAATACTGCCTTTGACAGCTGTTTCATAAGCCCAGATTGTTCAATGATGCGATTGATCCGTTCAGCACCTTCCTGTATATAATCCTTATGAAAACGGATACCGGATAGTGTGAGTTGTTTTGCATACAGGGAACCATTTGTTTTCAGATCCCGGCAAAGCTTTTCATAGCCTGCTTTGTATTCTGTTTTCAGAATATCTAAGGGGACCTTTTCTCTATTCACTTTTAATAAATTGAGTTGTTGCAGAAACAGATCTCTGAGAGATTGTTCTGGCTGTATCTTATTGGCATGCATACCATCCTCCATATAGAGAGGGACTGCAAAGAGTCCCTCTGAACAATTGTATTATGCTGTATTTGAGCCGGATATGGCGTTTTGAATATACGACA
Source organism: Lachnospiraceae bacterium (assembly GCA_017435025.1). Next base: position 1,726 of record JAFSFU010000279.1, read on the forward strand.
AGGTATAGATTGTATTTTTGGTTTCAAAACGGACATGATCCGGAGCTGCTTCCAGTATAGCTTCCACAACGGTAGTTCGAATTAAGTTACCGTGATGCAGATAAACTGCAGGTGCCCCTGGAACTAAGATATTTGTAAGTGTACCGGTTACTTGAATGTTCTTCTTTGTAGTCGGATGTTTCATTTGACTGTGTACAATAGATAACATATCATGCCACCTCCGCGAGTTTATTTAGTGCAAATACACTGATGCGATCTGTATAGTCTAAGACAAGGCCGTTGGCAAAGTACAGATGCATTTTCTTGAGTGTCAGTGGTAACGGAATTTTTTTGTCACGTATGTAGGCTTCCGTGTAAACCTCAGTTACATAAGCAGAAGACCGGTGCATACGAAAGAATTCGTAGGAAAAGTCTTCTGGAGAAATTCCCAGCTTTTTATATTCCGACAGAAAAGCATTCGGATTCAATTCTGTCAAAATGACATAGAATCTACCACCTGAAGATGATACCGTATCATAAGCGGTGCGTGTTTCTTTGAAATCCAGTGGAAGGTCTTCTGATAGAAGGAGAGTAACCGTCCCAACAGACAAGGTTATATGCTGCACTTTTTCTATAGGAACAAGACTCTCATACAATAAGGTAATACCAAGCAATTCATTCATAAAGTAATAAACCTCCTTACATTAATGGAATTTCAGTGATCTTTTTTGAAAGCCTGTCATAGAACAAAATCTGTTCCGACAGAGTTGTGGATGCATCCACAGGAGGAATTTTTTTATTGATTTCGTTTATCACACGATCCGGTATCTTTTCCTGAAGTGCAATCACAACAAACGCATCCTGTGTATAAGGTAAAAAGTATAGGTTGGATTGCATCTGCTCTGCAATATTCTGCAATAGCATATAATTCAAAATGGCGGTTCCTCCATACATGTATTTCTCGCAGGTGAGTATAAAGACACGGCGGGGAAATGTATCCTCCAGAAATCTCATGCATGAGCTTTTCATCATGTACGCAACATCTGTTGGGTCAAAATCCGAGAAATGCTCTTTAAGATGCATTGCCGGGGAAACAAGTTTGGAAGGATGCTTCTCAAAGGTTCGTTTCAATGCGGGCCAGTATAGATCGGTCATTTTATATCCGGATGCACTTAATGTAGCATCATTGACCAGCATATGCACGATGGTTCCATCTGATAATACAACCGGTTTTGACAGAACAATTGCCATATCAAAAAATGGAATATGTGGTATGCTTTTTAACAAATCCTTATGATAGTCCTTGTTGATCAGACCACATACCAACTTGTCTTCGCATAACTCAGCAGGCAGGTTGTTACATGTATAATAGGAGTCAAGCAAAATGGTTACCAGGTCCGATAGGGATTTCTTACCGCTTTGCATCGTCATGAACAAGGGTAGAGTTTCGATCGGCTGGGGTTTTTCTTGATTGATTCCGATATATAACGTATCTTCCGTCTGAAAGCGTATATTTATTGGAAGAATGACACTTTCGATACCTAGTTTTGACATACGATTATTTATTTCTGCAAGTAATCTTTCTTTAAATTGATTGTAATTCATGATTAAGCTACCTCCTGTATTGCCTGTGATAATAAATCTGCAAGAAATTTTGCATAACCTGTTTCCAGTTCTGTCAGGTTTCTGTAATGCAAAAGGATTACTGCACCTGCCGGTTCTGCCCCATATGTTACCGGATATAAACTGTCGATCTGATAGTTACCATCACGGAGTAGATTTAAGGGATCATCCTTTTGGATGCTGTATTGCTTTCCAGAGTGGATAAGTGAAATAACATCCTCGGATAGTCTTGCAGTGTTGGCAAGTGATACGCCACGGACTTCAAGAATACTATCTGTATTACAGATGATGATAGGTGCACTACAGTTTTGAGCAAATGCACGAAGATACTGCTTGCATAAGGATTGTATCGTTTTTAGTGGATGGTATTTGTGGATATGAATCTGATTGTCACAAAGAATGATCTCTAAAGGATCATTTTCATTTATGTGCATGGCGCGGCGATATTCTTTTGGAAGTACGATACGTCCAAGATCGTCTACACGTCTGAGTACACCGGTTACTTGATTGTTTTTCATATAGGACTCCTTTCAAAAAGGGAATACCATGATATGATATTCCCTTCATAAACTGTACTATTTTTCATTGATCATCAGGCTGCATTATATTGATTGTTATTTTGACGGTTGGCAAGAGCAGATCTTCCTTGTTGTATAACAGAAGGACCCACAACCTTTTCCCAGGCATCAATATAAGAAGAAACGCGGCTTAAAAGCTGGAACAACTCCAGGTCGCTTAAACTGGCATTTACCATATGCTTTTGCACATAAGAACCACTCTTCATATAGGTACCGCCGTTTGCATTTGTCAGCGGTATGCCTTTTCCGTTCTCAACTTCGATATACCAGGGAAGTTTTCTTACATTTCCTTTGCTGTCCTTTTCTGCTCGGACAATCCGTATCTTTGTTACGGAAGAGTAACCTTTTTCATCTTTCGCTCCAAAGATTTTCTCCTGCTGGAAGGTATAATTCTGAAATCCCGCAGTAATGCGTGACAGGATGAACTTCGCCTCTTCAGGAGAGATATTTACATTGACGATTTTAGAATTGGATCCGGTTCCATTGGAGTAATCGATCATCTGGATGCCGATAAGAGAATGCCGCTTTTTGCCATCCGGACCTATTTCACCATCAGCATGGATGTGGGCATAAGAGGGAATAGAGGCAGCTTTCAGCTTATCCTGAAACTCTAAGAGTACCTTGTTGTTTTTGTAGACAGAAATCTGTCTTGAAATATATTCATCGTTCATTTGTTAATCCCTTCTTTCATTATTATATTAGGCGACAATCTGTGTTTTAATTTGCTGGATGATCAGCTTCCCAAGATTTACAGGGAGTTTCTCCAGATTCGTAATGTCCAGAAATCCATCCTTATAGATTCTTTGGATGTTTGGCTTGTCACTGCCAATAGCTGCAGCAAACAGGTGGATACCTTTTGCAGTGTACTCTTTCTTAATTCCTCGTAGATCTGCTTCAGCCTCTGTCCCGTAATAGCCGGTACCGGCTGGCTGTCCATCTGATATGAGAATCAAAAGCTTGATTGCCTCCGGCCTGGTCATAAGACGTTCAGCCACATATCGGAGTGCTGCACCATCACGGTTGCATCCTCTGGCACTCATATCCATCAGACGGTATTGATCCTTGTTATCAACGGAATCATATTCCGCATACGCATAGAGCTGAACACTATCGTCGTAATCTTCCGTATGCCCGTAGATAGCAATGGGAATATCCAAACCTTTGCAGAAATCATGCAGGATAATGGAAGCGGAGCGGGCATGTGTGATACGGTCACAACTGCTCATGGAGCCACTTTCATCATTTAAGATAGCAATAGCGATATCGATCCTGTCATTTGGAAGCTTCAGTTTATAGAAGATTTTCCCGTCATTACGGAAGGCATTTCGAGCATTTAATCGTTTGCCCATAGGCAGGTTATCCAGCTTTCCTCCTTCCTTGTAATCTTTGAGGATTTGAGAAATTTGTTTCTGCAGACGTTTAGAGATAAGCAGAAGAGGAGGAGCTACTTTCTGATAGGCTTCCATGTAGGAAGTGTCCACGTAAGACATACGGTTAATATTTACCTGTATCCCTGTATGGGCGTTACCATATCGGATTTTGTCTGATTCCTGTTGAAGTTCTTCGGCAAGTTCCTCTTCATACTGTGCATAGGCTGTATCTTCCGCGAGCTGTGTCATGATACGCTGCATATCCTGAGCTGCCTGAGATACATATCCGGCGCCTGCATAATCTGTATTTTTGTTGATACCGCCACCACCGTCATCCTCAATGTCTTCTGTTTTTTCCAGTGCGATACGTCCGGTTTCATAATCCAGAACCTTTTGAAGTTGCTCCATTTCTTCGGTATCATCAGAAGGATCATGACGCTTGCACTTTCCCTTTGCTAAAGGCTTACCACCGCTGGAAGGCATCGGGATACCCTGAGCCAATTGACCGTTCATATCAGAAGTGGCATTGTTGGTGCCGTTTTTGATGTCTTCCCGGACCTTTTCGATAAAGCTTTTCATGTATGGCCAGACAAACAGCAGCATTTTATTGGCTGCATCAAAACGTGCCCTGGCATCATCATCATATGCTGCATCGTCTATATAGGAAATGCAATCATAAAGCGTGTTCAGATAAGGTCCTTTATAGCCATGGAGGTTGTTGATATCTCCGGTTTTCGCATACTGGATCAACAAATTGATAATGATGAATACTTCATGATGCTGCTTGTCGATCTGTTCCGATACACTTTCCATATCCTCGGCAAAGCGAAGATTGTTTAGTAGAATGCCGGTTTTGACATTTCCCGGAAAGGCATCACACATGCGGCCTTCAATATACATATCCTCCATGATATTCACAAGAGAATGGGTAATGTGGCTGATAGCAGTAATGACAGCTTTATCATCATCATCAAAATACTGTAGGATTTCCAAAAGACTATTTTCCTGTTTTGGAGAGAGGTCTTCCGGTACCTGTGGATAAAAACGTCCGCTGGTCAATGTCTGGGCATAGGTTGCAAGCATGGTGAAATCTGAGTACAGCATATGTCCACACTCATGACCTACAATACCTATGAGACTGTCCGTTTTCAGGCTTCTGGTGGGAAAGCTTTGTGTCAGATAATTGCCGGCATTCACATGAATGAGGCGGTTATCTGTGTGAGCAATATCCGCATGATCAGAAGTGTCCCAAAAGGTAACCACTTTACATGCTCGGCGATAACGTCTGGTGATTCCTTCAGCGATATCTGTTAAATAAGCTGCAAATTGGCTGGATGAAAATATCTGTTCATCGGTCATTTTACTTTTTAATTCATGAATCCGGCGTTTGATCGCCAGATGAGAGGTTCTCATTGTTAAATTCACATCCTTTCATGATAGGTAGTTTTTCTGAAAGTAATTCTTCGGTGGTATATCCAAAATATCTGGCCATGGATGCCAATATGTATGTAGGAGGCAAGCAGGAAGCAGATTCATATCTGGAAATACTTTGTCGCGTTACACCAAGAATTCTTCCAAGCATTTGCTGTGAAAGTTTGGGAAAGCGACTTAATCGAAGATAACGTATATTTCTGGAACAATTCATTAGAATTTCCTGCTCATTTACTAAGTCCTTCATAAATATTTCTCCTAAGCTGCGAATTTTTGCTCCAAACATGATGTGAGGATGTCAGCACGGTTTTCAGGATCTCCCGATACAGAAGAAAGAACCGTGATCTTAGCTGCATCCAGTACACTGTTACATATCATATAGGACTGTACCCAGTTGATCAGCTCTCGAACTCCACAGCTTCCGTCATTGATCAAGGTTTCTTTACAGTGTTCACTGATTTCCTGAACAGCAGTAGCCATATCAGTAACCATGGTTCTGTCCGTACATCCTGTGATCTTCATGACGCGCTCTGCCATTGTATCCACATCTGGAGCTTCCATGTCCAGGATAAGGTTCATTCTGGAGATAACGGACTGATTCATATCCCGGCATCCGGCATAGTTATTGTTAGTAGTAATGACTACGACAGTATCCGGATGTCTTTGAACTACCTCGCCGGTAGTCAGTGGTATACTTGCACATCTGTCGAGCAATGCATTTAAACCAACCAATACACCAGGATTGGCAATAACGGTAGGTTCCTGAATTTCTATAAGATATCCGTTCCGGATCGCTTTGATCAGAGGGGTTTCCACATAGCGAAACTTCTGACCGGTTGCGTTGTCGGCAACAAGTGCTTCCGCATCCTGTCGCATTGTTTCTAACAGTTTGTCATATACTTCTGCATCCGTAATGGATTCGTCATATATGCCGGTTAACTTTTTATACGCAGAAGGCGGATCCATCTGGACATCAATAAGAGAGGGGTATTCTTTCTGATAAAGTGGTTTCTCCATGGTATCGGGTAACATCTGACCTAAAAAATCATAGATCTCTGTATTTGCAGAACAGGTGTAATACATATACGGAAGACCAAGACCTGCAGCAATAGCTTTCGCACCTTCTGTTTTACCGGTTCCAGCCGGACCACGCATCATAAAGTTACGCATTGGCTGGATGCCGGAGGATGTCAGATGTGCATGCTGGCAGATAGTCACTACTTCCGGAGGGATTACATACCAGTCTTCAAGCTTTGGAACCATTAGAGATTCTTCAGCAGTAAGCGTTCTTGCAGAGAGTGGATATTTTCCCACAAAGTCATTTTTGTCAGTTGATATGTTACTACCGGATGAAACGGATCCTTTCAATATCTGAAATGAGCCAAACAGGACACTATTTGGTGAATAAGTTCCTTTATTCAATTGCAGTGGTGTCAATTGCTGAAGATTTCCCGTATTCTGAATATTGATGGAAATACCATCTCCGGAAAGTACAGAAGCACTTGTGATCCGGCGATACAGATTATCGCAAAGGATAAAAGCTGCTTTCTCAGCTTCATCCATGTCAGAATAACCGTCATTTTTACAACGTCCCAGTAAATCATAGTTTTCCCGGAATTCATCATCATTCAGTGCAATAGGCATCAAAGCAAAGAATAGTGCGGAACCTGTGTTACCACGTTCTTTTAAGGAGTAAACACGCGGAGCAGAAGTGACATCATCAAATCGGCCAGCAACGAATTTTCCGGCTTTGATATTGAAAACAACAGCATGAATTTCACCAGTCCGACTGACATATTCTGCAATGGTTCTGTCCTTTTGTGTGCCGATGGCACACTTAGATGCACTGCCAGGTGTAATTGAGGTATCCATTTCGAGATAAGAGAGGATCGCCTGCAGTACATAAGCATGCAGGGTGGATCTTCTTGTAGATATGGTGCAGTACTTGGAATAATGGGTTGTACTTACATTATTGGTAACCTTATCAAAAGGTTCCGGCAAGGGCATTTTCCAGGTCCAGTTTGCGAACAAAGGTACATTTGCCATGATTCATTCCTCCTTTCTTAACCAACCCAGGATACGACAAGATTCTTATCGTTAGCCTTGGCACATAGTTCGTTCTCTTCTAAAACGGTCACGAGTTCTTTCCAATATTGCTTTGCGGGGAAGGAATCCAGCGTGGCGATTAATACTTC
>JAFSFU010000280.1 GCA_017435025.1 Lachnospiraceae bacterium
GTGCATCTTTTTCGGAAGTTATTGCATGTATCTGGCTTATGCAAAACCGATGGTGCAGAAGCGTGACATTGTGATTCTGGCTGTGACGGCTGCTGCTTTCGGACCGTGTAAGATGGTATATGCGGTTATGTTGGGATTTGCACTATTGATTCCGGTGAAGAAATTTGGCGGCTGGAAAAACTGGATAATATCAGCCGGTACCGTTTTAGCGGCATTTGCAGTTTCGATGGTGCTGGTCAACCGTTCTACCATTGCGACCTATGCGACCGGCTCAGATACCTATGTATCCTGGGCTGCGGAGGAAGGATTCAGCATTCCGCTGATCCTGCATAATCCAATCATGTATATCCGTATCATGTACAATTCGCTGGTGCATCTGGGCGACGAGTGGATGCTGCAGTTATTTGGAAGCAGCCTTGGAAATTTAGATCCGGTACTTTCAGTCCCGTTTTTGGTGAGTCTTGCAATGGGAACCTGCCTGGTACTTCTCAGTATTCGCAGTGCAGGAGAGGCTTTATATATGAAAAGGGGACAGAAGATATGGATCTGTTTCCTGGCGTTTGTCTGCCTTGCAGGGCTGATGACTGCGATGCTGGTGGGCTGGACACCGCTCAGTTCTACGGTGATTGAAGGAGTGCAGGGACGATATCTGATCCCGGTGATTCCGTTCGTGCTTATGTGCATGAAGAATGATTGTGTGGTGCGGACGTCCGGGGATGACAGAAAGCTGATCTATTGTATATGCGCATTGGATTGTTACGTGGTTCTGCGATTGTTTAGTATTGTCAGTATGCGATTATAGTGGTATGATATATGTTTAAGTAATTTAATTGAAAAGGAGAATTTCAATATGGGAAAAATTACAGTTACTCCATGTGAGGTAGATGGAAAAGTGATCGAAGGTCTTTATGTGATCGAGCCGACGGTGTTTAAGGATGCGCGCGGCTATTTTGTAGAAACATACAACCAGAATGATATGAAGGAAGCCGGTCTGGATATGGTGTTCGTGCAGGACAACCAGTCCATGTCTGTAAAAGGTGTTTTAAGAGGCCTCCATTTCCAGAAGCAGTATCCGCAGGGCAAGCTGGTTCGTGCGATCCGCGGTTCTGTATTTGATGTGGCAGTGGATCTGAGAACAAATTCTGAAACTTACGGCAAGTGGTACGGCGTGGAGCTGACTGCTGAGAATAAGAAGCAGTTCTACATTCCGGAAGGTTTTGCCCATGGTTTCCTGGTACTCTCCGATGAGGCAGAGTTTGCCTATAAGTGTACAGACTTCTATCATCCGGGCGATGAGGGCGGTCTTCTCTGGAACGACGAGACCATCGGTGTAAAATGGCCGATCACAGAGGATATGGAAGTGCTCCTTTCTGAGAAAGATACAAAGTGGGGCAAGTTTGACGAGATTTTCAAATTCGAGAAATAAGAGGGTTTATTTAACGTGAATTATGTGATTTCTCTATTAAAAGATCTGGTGAAGAACCGCCGCCTGATCTGGGATCTGGCGAAGGCGGATTTCAGAAAGCGGTTTGTGGGCTCTTATTTCGGTATTGTTTGGATGTTTGTGCAGCCGATCGTTACGGTGCTGATCTACTGGCTGATCTTCGGTCCGATCGGATTTAAGAGTGCGCCGCCGGTTCCGAACGCGTCCTATGTGGAGTGGCTGGTTCCGGGTATTGCGCCGTGGTTCTTCTTTGCAGAAGCGTTGAACTGCGGAACGGGATGTCTGCAGGAGTACAATTATCTGGTAAAAAAAGTGGTGTTCAAGGTGGAGATGCTGCCGATCATCAAGCTGATCTCCTGCCTGTTTGTGCACGCATTCTTCGTGGCGATCATGTTTGTGGTATTCCTGATCAGCGGAAGAACGCCGGAGATTTCCTGGTTACAGGTGATCTACTATGCGTTTGCGGCATCCATGCTGGCCCTGGCGATCTCTTATTTTACCAGTGCGATCCAGGTGTTCTTTAAGGATATGGCACAGATCGTCAGCATCTGTCTGCAGTTTGGCATGTGGCTGACACCGATCATGTACAGCGAGCAGCTGTTCTTAGACAAAGGCTTGACCATGGCTCCGTTTATTTTAAAGCTGAATCCGTTCTATTATATTGCGGCCGGTTATCGTGACAGCATGCTGACCGGAGACGGGTTCTGGATGCGTCCGACCCTTGGACTGTATTTCTGGGTGGTGACCGTCGTGATCATGCTGGTGGGCCTTAAAGTGTTCAAGCGTCTGCGCCCGCATTTTTCTGATGTATTATAGTTGTAGGAGGGACTAATGTCCGTAAATGCAATTGAAGTAAAAGACGTTACAAAAGTATATCGATTATATGAGAAACCGATCGACCGTTTGAAGGAATCTCTGCATCCGAAGCACAAGAGCTACCACAAGGATTTCTATGCTCTGAACGGTCTGAGCTTCCATGTGGAAAAGGGACAGACGGTCGGTATTATCGGAACCAACGGCTCCGGTAAATCGACGATCTTAAAGATCATCACCGGTGTCCTGACACCGACCACAGGCGAGGTGAATGTGGACGGAAAGATTTCCGCGCTGCTGGAACTGGGCGCGGGCTTCAACATGGACTATACCGGAATTGAGAATATCTACATGAACGGTACCATGATGGGTTTTACGAAGAAGGAGATGGACGAGAAACTTCAGGATATCCTGGATTTCGCGGATATCGGAGATTTCGTGCATCAGCCGGTCAAGACTTACTCCAGCGGTATGTTTGTGCGACTGGCGTTTGCGCTGGCCATCAACGTGGAGCCGGAGATCCTGATTGTCGATGAGGCGCTTTCCGTCGGTGATGTGTTCTTCCAGGCGAAATGTTACCGCCGCATGGAGGAAATCCGTCAGAATGGAACAACAATCCTGATGGTTACCCATGACATGGGAAGTATCATCAAATACTGTGACAAGGTGGTCCTGCTGAACAAAGGTGAGTTCATTGCAGAGGGCGAGCCGGGCCGCATGGTGGATTTATATAAGAAGATTCTCGCAAACCAGATGGATTCTCTTCGTGAGGAGTTGGAAAATGATTTCTCCGGAGGCATGGAGATCGAGGGTTCAGAAAAGAAGGTTCTGTCCAGCAAGGAGGCGGCAGCAGCCCATAACGGAGCGGATGCAGGTCTCATGAAAGACAAGATTACCATCAATTCTGACCGCACCGAGTACGGTGACGGAAGAGCAGAGATTTTTGATCTGGGCCTTTTTGATGCCCGCGGCAATCTGACCAATCTTCTGATCAAGGGCGAGATGTTTACGATCAAGGAGCGGATTCGCTTTAACGAAAAACTTCAGAATCCGATCTTCACATATACGATCCGTGACAAAAAAGGAACGGATCTGTCCGGAACCAATACCATGTACGAGGGTGCAGATGTGAAGCCGGTTGGTCCAGGTGATGTGTACGATGTTTCCTTTACCCAGAAGATGACGCTGCAGGGCGGCGAGTATCTGCTGTCCATGAGCTGTACCGGTTTTGAGGGAGAGGAACATGTGGTGTACCACAGACTGTATAATGTGGCCAATATTACAGTGATTTCCAATAAAAATACCGTTGGCGTTTATGACATGGAGTCGGAAGTTGAGACGACTCTGACGAGGGCGTAGCGCAGGAGAAATATATGAACGATTTTAGTTACGATATTCTGGATTTACTGAAAAAGTATGATAATGATGTGAATGCGGCACTTGCGGGCGAAAACTGCCCGCAGTGCCTTTATGCGTTTTCTCCGCTGAGAGAAAATCTTGTGGAATGGGTGGAGTTTGAGCCGGATGCCCGTGTGCTGCAGATCGGTTCCGACTATGGTTCTTTCACAGGAATTCTCGCAGAGCGCGCAGGGGAAGTGGTAGTTTTGGACCCGAGAGATGAAAATCTGGAGGTGAACCGCATCCGCCATGGGGAGCGCAGCAATGTGACTTACGTGCGCGGCGACCTGCGTGACCAGGTGCAGTGGAAGAAGAATGAGCTTGCGAAGCTGAAAGCCGAGTCTGATGGAAATTCTGCCATCGGCATTGCGGGAAGAAACGCGGAACTGTTCAAGGTATATAAATCAAAATCTGGCACTGAAGCGAGCGATATTAAGGACATCATGTTCCGTCCGTTTGACTATATTGTCCTTGGCGGATTCCTGATGGAGTGTAAAAAAGAAGAGGCAGCAGAACTGCTCCGCGAGGCGGCAGATTATCTGAAAACGGGCGGAGTGATGCTGGCAGCGGTGGAAAATGAGACCGGTGTCCGTTACTGGATGGGGGCTCCGAAGCAGGAGAATTCTTATCTGGAACCGGAGTTTCGCAGCCTGTTTGAAGAACTGACAACGACATGGGGCGGCAGTTTTACCATGTATTATCCGGTACCGGATTACCGTTATCCGGTGGCTGTGTATTCTGACCATTATCTTCCGGAAACAGGAGATGTGACCAACATTTCCGCGCGTTACGACGGACCGGGTTTCTGGTTCGGCAGTGAGGAAGAGGCCATGGCAAAGGCATGTCAGAATGGCATGTTTACGAAATTCAACAACTCCTTCCTTGGAGTTTGGGAGAAAGGAACGAAATGAGACAGATTGAGTTTGTAAAATACAACCGAACAAGAGCGGAAAAATTCCAGCTTAAGACGGCGATCGTTCGTGAGAACGGAACTCTGTCTGTGGAGAAGACGGCTCTGGCAGAGGCCGGAATCGCTCATATCCGTTCGTTTGAGGATAAATTTGAGAAGATCAAGGACTTGAATCCGGCTGTGAAATTCCTGAAACCGGAGTTTCTGCACGGAGGAAAGACTGTTAAATTTGAATATTTAAAGGGTGAGACCATCGGAGATGTTCTTGGCGAGCAGATTCAGATGGGCGAGGTACCGTATGAGGCGCTGGAGGAAGCGATGGCGCTGGTGTTCCCGGAGGATTTTGCGGGAGCCGCAGATGGTGATGTGCAGGCAAAGGACGAGAAATTCATTCCTGGCGCTGCGTTCAAAGCTGTATTTGGCGATGTTCCGGAAATGTCTGACCGTATTGTGGCAGTTTCCAATGTGGACGGCCTCTTTGAGAACCTGATGGTTTCCGACGGAACCGTTTACGGTATCGACTACGAGTGGGTATTTGATTTCCCGATTCCGGCGAAATTCTTACATTTCAGAAACCTGCTTTATTTCTACCGCAGATATGAAAATGTTCTGAAATGCGATCAGGAAGAGATTTTCGAGCATTTTGGAATTAATGCAGAACTGCAGGATATTTTCATGCAGATGGAGACTGCATTCCAGGCATATGTCCATGGTGAAGGCAATTTCCAGTACATGAAGCAGTATGAACAGGAGGCGAAGTCTCTGGAATATCTGCTGGATCGTGAAAATGAATTGAAAATCGTAAAAGAGTGGTGCGAGAACCTGAAGGCAGAGATTGCCGAGAAGGACGTGACTATCGTAAAACAGCAGGAAGTGCAGCGCTTGACCAACAACCATGTGGCAAACCTGGATGTGATCATCGCAGATCTGCGCCGTGAAAATGCGGAGATTGCGAAGACCCTGCAGTATCTGGCAAAGCACGAATCCATCATCTGGAAAGTGCTCCGCAAGTGCCACAAGATCGTCAATAAGATTTTGCCGAAGGGCACAAGAAAACGTAAAGTTCTCACTTATGTGAAAAATACGATCCTTCGCCCGGCGAAGTACGGAAAGCTGTATTTCACAGCGGAGGGCCGAAACTTGATCCGAGGCGATTTCAAGATCGGCGAAGGCTACATGGAACACGGAAAACTGAAATTCCCGTATTACGAGAA
>JAFSFU010000281.1 GCA_017435025.1 Lachnospiraceae bacterium
GCAATATTGGGTGGAAAAAGCGATAATCATAACACCGTTGGAGTATGCCGACCTTATTTTGAACGGCGATCCCGAAACCTATTTGAAAACTGTAACGGAATATAAGCCTTTAGATAGCTAAACAACACGTCGCCCGTGGGAGAAATCCTGCGGGCATTTTTTATTTTAACAAAACACAAACATTTCTCAAAAATCTCGCAAACAACCGATAAGTATAATAAGGTCACAAAATCAAGAAAAGGAGATTACAGATATGTCTAGATTTGTAGAAGTAAATGAGGAGATTGCGGAGAGCGCAGTCAAAGGTTACAAGAAGATCGAGGATAGTGTAGTCAGCGGTTATAAGAAGATTGAAGCAGGTGTAGTCGAAGACTTTGGCAAGATTACTGATAAATGTGTCGAGGTATTGTTTACCAAGGATGGTGAGAGTGTGGAGGATGCCAAGAAAAGGCTTTCCAAAAATGAAAGGGGTAATGATTATGAATAAGAATGACAAGGATTTTCTTGTGCAGAAAATCAGAACAGAGTACACGGAAAAAGAGAATACTGAACTGGACGATCTGAGAGAACTTGATAGAAAAGTTAAGCGCCCGGCAAATGTCTTTTCTGTTGTTTTTGGCAGCATCAGTGCAATCATTATGGGGGCAGGAATGAGTCTTGTCATGACCGACATAGGTGCAATGATTGGTATTGAGAAGCCGATGGCACCCGGTATTGTTGTAGGTGTTGTTGGTTTGGTTTGTGCAATTGCGAACTATCCTTTGTATAAGAGTATTTTGTCTTCCCGTCGCAAGAAATACGCTGACGAGATTATTGCACTCAGCGACAAGATCATGAGCAAATAATATGCATAGTAAAGATGGGGCTTTGTCATTGGCGATGTAGCTCCATCTTTTCGTTTTTCAAAAAAGACATCTGATTCGCTAAATGCAAACAAAACCTTAACAATTACATGATATAATACCGTTATTAATGGATTTTTCGGAGATGATACGATGTTTAAGATATTGGTTTTGGAGGATGACAAGGAACTGAATAGGACAGTATGTGCCTTTTTGAATAACAGCGGGTACGAAGCGGTTAGCTGCCTAAATGCGAATGAAGCCTATGACGCATTAGATGGAAATACGATTGACCTTATTGTTTCGGATATTATGATGCCGGGGGTGGATGGTTTTGAATTTGCGAGGAGTGTTCGTTATGTGAACAACGAGATTCCGATCTTGTTCATGACAGCTCGTGATGATATTGCATCGAAACAACGCGGATTTCGTATCGGTGTGGATGATTATATGGTCAAACCGATTGATCTGGATGAATTGTTTCTGCGCATTGGTGCTCTTTTGCGTCGTGCAAAAATTGCATCCAGCAGGAAACTTGAGATTGGCAGCTTTGTCATGGACGCGGACGAGCATACCGCCTATTTAGGAAATAATGAGATCTTGTTGACAAGCCGTGAGTTCAACATCTTGTATAAGCTTCTGTCTTACCCTAAAAAGACTTTTACACGAACACAGCTGATGGATGAGTTTTGGGATGTGGATACCGGAACAGCACCAAGAGCCGTCGATGTATATATGACGAAGCTCCGTCAGAAATTGTCTGCTTGCGAGGATTTTGAAATAAAGACTGTTCATGGCTTGGGATATAAGGCGGTGATCAAATGAAAAATCTGACCTTACAAAAGGTGTTGAGAATGATCAGCGGGTTCTTCATTTTCTTTTTAACGGTAGGATTTGCAATTTCCTGTTGTATGATGCTGTTTTTGAATGTATTGGCTGACACGATGGACTTAACTTTTACAGCATCCAATCTTGCATCCGCTGCAAAAATTACACTTGTCAACGTGTTGATCATTACAATCCTTTTTACATTGATCGATTATATTCGTCGTAAAATTTCTGTGGATCGACCTGTAAAAATCATCACCGACGCTGCCGAAAAGATCATGAAAGGTGATTTTTCTGTTCGTATTTCTCCTATGCAAGGAACTGTATCAGAGGGGTTTAATCAAATCATTACAGCGATTAATTCCATGGCACAGGAATTGTCAAGTATCGAAACGCTGCGAACAGATTTTGTTGCAAACGTGTCTCATGAAATGAAAACACCGCTTTCTGTTATGCAGAATTATGGAACTTTGTTGCAGGCAGCAGATCTGTCACAGGAAAAACGTATCGAATATGCAAAGGGTGTTACCGATGCGTCCCGGCGCATGGCAGATATGATGATCAATATTTTGAAATTAAATCGCCTGGAAAATCAACAGATCTTTCCGAAGATGGAAGTGTTTGATTTAGGTGAACAGCTCTGCGAGTGTCTGTTGCAGTATGAGCATGTTTGGGAAAAGGCCAGCATTGAGATAGAGACCGATATTGCGGAAAATGTAAAAGTTAAGGCGGATGCAGAATTGTTGTCTCTTGTGTGGAGTAATCTGTTTTCTAATGCGTTTAAGTTTACCGAAGCAGGAGGAACGGTCAGTGTATCACTTGCTGTTACCGGTCGTCATGCTGTTATTAAAGTAAAAGATACCGGATGTGGTATGACTGTGGATGTTGGCTCGCATATTTTTGAAAAGTTTTATCAAGGTGATATGTCGCATTCCACTCAGGGAAATGGACTTGGACTGGCTCTTGTTAAGCGCGTGGTGGACATTATGCAGGGAGAAATCAATGTAGAAAGTATGATTGGGAAAGGCACGACCTTTACGGTGAAGATTGAAAAGGTGTGACATGGATTGGCGAAAACGAATTAAATCAATTTTATATCCACATGCTGCGGTCATGGTTGTTTTACTTCCGATTGCAACGATATTTCTTATATTTTCGATGGTATATATCGGAACAGAATCGATTCCAGCGTATGTATCCTATGTGTTTGCCACCTATACTCTTATGATTTGGTGTTTACGGATACCTAACCTGATTCGATTTTTCAAAGCAATCAGGAGTGAGAACAAGTATGTAAAACTATGGGTTGGTGATCTGCAGTTGCGCGCAAATACCATGCTTTATGGCTCATCCGTATGGAATGCGATTTATGCAGTCTTTCAGTTGTGGCTTGGCTTCTGTCATCACACTTTTTGGTATTATTCACTTGGTGGGTATTATATTTGTCTTGCTTTCATGCGATTTTATCTTGTGCATTACTTACGCAAGAATAAGCCCGGCGAGAATATGGAAGCCGAATTAAAACGATACCGTTTTTGTGGATGGATATTCCTTGTCATGAACACTGCGTTAGCTCTGATCATTTTCTTTATGGTTTATTGGAATCGTACTTTTGAGCATAACATGATTACTGCGATTGCCATGGCTGCATATACATTCACAACATTTACCATGGCGATCATCAATCTTATCAAGTACCGGAAATATAACAGTCCCATATTGTCTGCAAGTAAAATGATCAGCATGGCCGCCGCCTGTGTATCGATGCTGACATTGGAATCAACCATGCTTACTACCTTCAATGATGGCTCGATGTCCCTTGTTTCGCGAAGAATAATGCTTGGAGCAACCGGAGCTGCCGTCTCTGCATTTGTGATAACGATAGCTGTGGTTATGATTGTGCGGAGTACAAAGAGAATCAAAGAAATGAAAATTCAAGAGGAGAAATCAAATGGAGAACAGGGATACAGAGACTTTTAACTATACCTACTCTGCCAAGGAGCAGACAGAAATTCAAAACATTCGTAAGAAATATGAAACGACCACTGAACGAGAAGACAAGATGGATCAGCTTCGCCGACTGGATGCAAGTGTCAGTTCCAAAGCAACAGCTGCTGCACTTGTCGCTGGAATTGCAGGAGCTTTGATAATGGGATTTGGTATGAGTCTCATAATGTCCGACCTGAGCGGAATACTTGGTATTCATCAAGACGTTGGGATGCTCTTAGGCATTGTGATCGGAATTGTTGGCATTATGCCTGTTTGCCTTGCTTACCCGCTGTATAACCGTACCTTAAAAAAAGAGCGTGAGAAGATCGCTCCTGAAATTCTCAGACTTTCCGATGAACTTATGAAATAAGAAAAGAAGTTCCGTACTGTTTTCTCCCCTATATTGACATTCTCGATATTCGAGATATAATAAAAATAAAGATACTCGATATTCGAGAAAAGGAGGTGGAACCTGTGGCAAGAGTAAAATTTCAGACGTTGACGGAACAGATGTTTTACGCGTTGCTTTGCCTGAAAGAGGAATGCTACGGTATGGATATTTTGGACAGGGTTCCCGAAATGACGGATCACCGGGTGAAGATTGGTTCCGGAACGCTTTATACGCTGCTGGAACAGTTCCTTGAGGCAGAGATGATCCGGGAGACGAAAGTGGAGGGCCGCCGCCGCAGTTATATCCTCACAGATAAGGGAAGAGAGATGTTGGAAAAGGAATGTGCCCGCCTTGAGGCGCAGCTTGCAGATTACCATTTGGTTTTTGGAAGGAGGTAATTGGATGAAGAATACGTTGAGACGTTTGGAAATATTTTCTTTTTTTGATCATACAGGCATTGCAGTTCATCTGGAAAAAATGGCAGAAAAGGGCTGGATGATTGAAAAACTTACGAATTTTGGATGGAAATATCGTCGTATGGAACCGAAGAAAATCCGGTTTGCCGTATCTTATTATCCGAAGGCTTCAGAATTTGATCCGGAACCCTCCGAAGAACAGAAAATGTTCCATGAATTCTGTGCGCATACCGGATGGAAACTGGCATGTACTTCCGCGCAGCTGCAGATTTTTTATAACGAAAATGAAGATCCGGTACCGATTGAAACAGAGCCGGTTTTGGAGCTGCAAACCATTCATAGGTCAGTAAAACGTGGTATGCTTCCATCGTATCTTTTATTGATGGTGGTGGCGGTTCTCAATGGGGCAATGTTCCTTTCTCGTCTGTTCGGCGATCCGATTGGTCTGCTTGCCAGTCCTTCCAGTCTGTTCAGTGGTTTTACTACGCTGCTTCTTGCAGTGCTGTGTGCGGTTGAACTAATCGTGTATTATAAGTGGTATTCAAAAGCGAAAATTGCAGCTGAACAGGGGGAATTTCTAAGTTCATCCAGTACCGCTAAACTTCAAAAAGGCGTTCTTCTGGTGGTTGGAATCGGTGTGGTTTATTGGGTGATTAGCTATCTTCTGAGCGGTCCGCTTTTGCGTCGGGTGGTCGGCATCATGATGTTTATCTATATGCCGCTTCTCATTGTGATCGTAAACGGAACCAAAGAGTTTCTTAAAAGAAAAAAGGTATCAAAGAAAGTCAATTTTGCCGTGACAATGGCCGTGGATTTTATCTTTGCGTTTGGGCTTATGGGTCTCATTGGATTCGGTATTTTAAAAGCTTCCAACAAAGGCCTTTTTGCAGAGAACGGAGAAGAGACATATGAGCACGGCGGTATTACCTGGGTGATCCATCAGGATGAACTGCCTCTGATCGTAGAGGACCTGATCGAGATTGATTATGATGGATATATTCGGGAAAAACGAGGGGATTCGTCCATCCTGCTGAGTCAGTTGGTGATGCATCAGGGACCGCGTTTTGATGCGGAAAACTACGCAGATATTCCGCAGCTTGAGTATACACTTGTGGTTGTTCATGTCCCGGCGCTTTATGATATGTGCAAGAATCGTATGATCTATGAACAGGAAGAGCAGCGTCCAATCCAGGATCTGGATTATAGAAAAGAAGATGAGGCCCCCTGGGGAGCAAAAGAAGTATATCGTTTGTATGATCTGGAATATGGTGCGAGAAATACATACCTCGTTTGTTATGATAAAATGTTGGCAGAAATCCGTTTTGACTGGGAGCCGACAGAGGAACAGATGGCAATTGTCGGCGAAAAACTAACTTAAAACAGTTTAAGAATGTTCTTATTTGAGAACATAAGAAGTCCACTTTTAGACTATACTTTTCTGGTAAAATCTTGTATAATGATAGTATCTGTATTGATGCTTATCAATAAAAAAGAAAAGGGGTAGATTCCAATGGCTATTATGAATTTAGAAAAGTATGGTATCACTGGTGCAACAGAGATCGTATGCAATCCGTCTTACGAATTATTATTCGAAGAGGAAATGAAAGAGGGCTTAGAGGGTTACGAGAAAGCTCAGATGACAGAACTCGGCGCTGTTAACGTTATGACAGGTATTTACACAGGTCGTTCCCCGAAAGACAAATACATCGTTATGGATGAAAAGTCCAAAGATACAGTTTGGTGGACATCCGACGAGTATAAGAACGACAACCATCCGATCAGCGAAGAAGTATGGGCAGAGTTAAAAGCTCTTGCACAGAAAGAACTTTCCAACAAGAAGCTCTACGTTGTAGATGCTTTCTGTGGTGCAAACGCTGATACAAGACTTAACGTTCGTTTCATCGTTGAAGTTGCTTGGCAGGCTCATTTCGTAAAGAATATGTTCATCCAGCCGACAGCTGAAGAACTCGAAGTATTCGAGCCGGATTTCGTTGTTTACAACGCTTCCAAGGCAAAAGTTGACAACTACAAAGAGTTAGGTCTTAACTCCGAAACAGCTGTAGCATTCAACGTTACAAGCAAAGAGCAGGTTATCCTTAACACATGGTACGGCGGCGAAATGAAGAAGGGTCTCTTCTCTATGATGAACTACTTCCTTCCGTTAAACGGTATCGCTTCCATGCACTGCTCCGCAAACGCAGATATGAACGGCGAGAACACAGCTATCTTCTTCGGTCTTTCCGGTACAGGTAAGACAACATTATCCACAGACCCGAAACGTCTCCTGATCGGTGATGACGAGCACGGCTGGGATGATAACGGTATCTTCAACTTCGAGGGTGGCTGCTACGCAAAAGTTATCAACCTTGATAAAGAGTCCGAGCCGGATATCTACAACGCTATCCGTCGCAATGCACTTTTAGAGAACGTAACTGTTGATGCTGAAGGTAAGATCGATTTCGCTGATAAGAGCGTAACAGAGAATACACGTGTATCCTACCCGATCAACCACATTGAGAATATCGTTCGTCCGGTATCCGCAGCTCCGGCAGCTAAGAACGTAATCTTCCTTTCCGCAGATGCTTTCGGTGTACTTCCGCCGGTATCCATTCTGACTCCGGAACAGACAAAGTACTACTTCTTATCTGGTTTCACAGCAAAACTTGCTGGTACAGAGCGTGGTATCACAGAGCCGACTCCGACATTCTCCGCTTGCTTCGGTCAGGCTTTCTTAGAGCTTCATCCGACAAAGTATGCAGAAGAGTTAGTTAAGAGAATGGAAGCTAACGGTTCCAAGGCTTACTTAGTAAACACAGGTTGGAACGGTACAGGCAAACGTATCTCCATTAAGGACACACGTGGTATCATCGATGCAATCCTCGACGGTTCCATCGAGAAAGCTTCCACAAAGTCCATCCCGTTCTTCAACTTCGAAGTTCCGACAGAGCTTCCGGGTGTAGATACAAACATCCTTGATCCGCGTAATACATACGCTGATGCTGCTCAGTGGGAAGAGAAGGCAAAAGATCTTGCATCTAGATTCATTAAGAACTTCGCTAAATACGAAGGCAACGAAGCTGGTAAGGCATTAGTTGTTGCTGGTCCGCAGTTATAATTAAAAGCTTAATACAAGGCGCCAATCCGTTTGGATTGGTGCCTTTTTTGTCTTTAATACATAAGAAAAACTTATGATAACATGCAAATGCGATATTTGCAATCTGCAAGCCCTGGACGTATAATTGTGAACAGATTTTGAATAAACATGCGAGGAGAAACAATTATGAAAAAACACGTATTAAGTCTTATGTTGGCAGGTGCTATGATCTTAGGAGCAATGACTGGTTGTTCCAGCAATGCGGAGGAGACAACGACAGCTGCGACTGAGGCAGCAACAGAAGCAAAGACAGAAGCAGAGAAGGAAACGGAAGCGGCAGAAAAAGAAGAAGCAGTGGCGGAATCTGTAAATATTGGCGTGATCCAGTATATGCAGCATGAATCTCTGGACGAAGCGTATCAAGGTTTTGTTGACGGACTTGCTGAGGCAGGTTATGTGGATGGTGATAATTTGAAACTGGATTTCCAGAATGCATCCGGTGAAGTGAGCAACTGTCAGCAGATCTGCAACGTATTTGCAAGTAATCAGGCAGATATGGTTCTTGCGATCGCAACTCCGGCAGCTCAGTCTGCAGTAAATGTATTCCAGGAAACAGAAATTCCGGTACTGTTTACAGCTGTCACAGATGCAGTAAGTGCAGGCCTTGTAGAGAGTAACGAAGCACCGGGCAAAAATGTAACCGGTACACTGGATATGCCTGTAATCGCAGATCAGATCGCAGTGATCAAGGAAGTTCTTCCGGAAGCAAAGAAACTTGCGATCCTCTATACTTCCAGTGAAGCGAACTCTGAAATCCAGGCAGAGGAAGCAAAGGCAGCAGCGGAAGCACTCGGTATGGAAGTGATCATTCAGACCTCCTCTTCCTCCAATGATATACCGCAGGTCATCTCTTCTGTGGTAGGCATGGCAGATGCAATCTATATTCCATCCGACAATGCATTTGCAAGTGCAATGACAACGGTAAACGCAGCGGCAGTAGAGAACCAGATTCCGGTCTTCTGTGCAGTAGAAGCGATGATCGCAGAGGGCGGCATTGCAACAACCGCGATTGATTATTATGAACTGGGTAAGCAGACAGCTGCGCAGGCGGTTCGCGTTCTCGAAGGTGAGGCGGCATCCGAGATTGCAGTGGAAACTCAGAAAGAGTGTGCGATGGTTGTAAATGAGACATTTGCAGCAAGTGTTGGTGTGGAAATTCCGGCATCCGTATTAGATAAGGCAGCTACAAAATACTAATCAAAAAGGGAAACTGATATTATGGCGTGGACAAACTGGTTATGGGATATTCAGGGCGGTGTTACCCTTGGTATCATCTGGGCGATCATGGCTCTGGGTCTTTATATGACCTATCGGGTATTAAATTATGCAGACTTAACGGTTGATGGAAGTCTGACTTTGGGAGGTGCAATCTCTGCTGTCTATGTGGCAGCAGGAGTACATCCGCTGCTGGCAATCCTGCTTGCGGCGATCGGCGGAATGCTTGCGGGTGCAATGACCGGCTTCCTTCATACAAAGTTTAAAATTCCGGATCTTCTGGCAGGAATCTTGACTCAGTTTGGTCTGTACTCCATCAATCTCCGAATTATGGGAAAAGCAAACTTTGGTCTCCTCAATCAGGTGACGATCTTTAGCTTGGTGAAGGAGATGGGAGTGCCGTCCAAGTGGGCAGGACTTTTGATCGGCGTGATCTTTGTTGTGATTCTGATCGCAGCAATTTATTGTTTCTTTGGAACAGAGATTGGATGTGCAGTCCGGGCAACCGGCAATAACCCGCAGATGGTTGAGGCCATGGGCGGCAATACAAAAACATATATTGTGTTTGGCCTTGTGTTAGGAAACGGTCTGGTGGCTATGTCAGGTGGACTGCTTGCACAGTACCAGGGCTATGCGGATATTAATATGGGCGTTGGCACCATTGTAATTGGTCTTGCAGCGATTATGATCGGTGAAGTTCTTTACAGCAAAAGGACATATGTCCACCGTCTGACCGGTGTTGTGATCGGCTCGATCGTATATCGAATTATCATAGCTTTCGTACTTCGAATCAGTCTGAGTGCAGATCTGATCGTCAAGATCACAGCAGATGATATGAAGCTGATTACCGCTATTATCGTAGTGATCGCACTGGTGATGCCGGGCTTGAAAGATGCTGCAGCAGTGAAGTCGTCGGTAAAGGAGGGACATTAAATGTTACATATGACCAATGTTTATAAGTCATTTAATATCGGAACTCCAGTACAGAAAGATGCACTCATTAATTTTAATCTTTATCTGAAAAAGGGAGATTTCGTTACTGTCATCGGAGGAAACGGAGCAGGAAAATCAACGATGCTCAATGCGATTGCAGGTTCTTTTGGTGTTGAGAATGGTAATATTGTGATCGCGGGAAATGATGTGACAAAAGATCCGGCGTATAAACGGGCTGCCTATATTGGCCGTGTATTCCAGGATCCGCTCCTTGGAACGGCCGGTGATATGTGGATCGAGGAGAATTTGGCAATGGCACTTCGCCGTGGAAAGAAGAGAAGTTTCCGCTGGGGAATCAGTAATAAGGAGAGAGAACAGTTTGTTGAATTGTTAAAAACTCTGGATCTCGGTCTGGAAACAAGACTGGATTCTAAGGTGGGACTGCTGTCAGGAGGTCAGCGTCAGGCATTGACTCTTTTGATGGCAACGATCAAACAGCCGGAGCTGCTTTTACTGGATGAGCATACCGCAGCACTGGATCCGAAAACAGCCCAGAAGGTGTTGGATATAACAAATAAGGTGGTTACGGAGAATCAGCTGACTACGCTGATGATCACCCATAATATGAAAGACGCGATCCGTTACGGAAATCGTCTGATCATGATGCACAATGGAAGTATTATTTACGATGTTTCCGGAGAAGAAAAACAGAAGTTAAAAGTTGCTGATCTGATGGAAAAATTCGAAGAGGAGAGCGGTGGTGAATTTGCCAACGACAGAATGATGCTGGCACATTAGTGACTGATATAAGAGTAAAAAAGCAACAGCCGTCGGAATTGCTCCGGCGGCTGTTTGAATCATAATGATTATTTACCTACTTCGGCATCAAATTTTTCGAGGTATGCTTCCTGAATCTTCTTTACAAGTTCCGGAGCTTTGCCGCCGATCGGCTGACCGTTCATCTCATTTGCAACGGAACATAACTTGGAAGTACTGGATACGATTACTTCGTCTGCTTCCATTAACTCCTGGAATGTGAACGGAGTCTCATCAACCGGAATACCGATTTCCTTACAGATCTGAATGATATGCATTCTTGTGATACCTGGTAAGATATAGTGGTCGGTCGGATGGGACTTGAATACACCGTCTTTGATAATGTGCACGTTGCTGTGCGCACATTCTGTAACGATATCGCCGCGGTGGAATACGCACTCGTGGCATCCGAGAGCTTCTGCTTTCTGTGCAGCCATAACGTTCGGAAGAAGGTTCAGAGTCTTGATATTGCAGTGAAGGAAACGAGTATCTTCCATATCAGTCAGTTTCAGACGGTGATCCTGATCTGCGTGTTTGCCCGGTTTCATAGAAATCCAAAGGTTTGCTTTTACCTTCTCATCCGGGAACTGATGCTGACGCGGTGCTGTACCACGTGTAAGCTGCCAGTAAACGAAGATTTCGTTATCATCCATTTCTTTCAGAAGATCAAGAAGGATCTTAGTGATCTCTTCTCTTGTGTACGGAACTTCCATTTTGATAAGTCCTGCACTGTTATAAAAACGATCAAGGTGCTCCTTCAGACCGAAGATCTTACCATTTCTCGCGAGAGCTGCCTCATATACACCGTCTCCGAAATAGCAGGCACGGTCATTCATCGGTACAACCATCTCTTCGATCGGACCATAATTACCATTGTAATATCCTAATACTTTCATACTGATCTACCCCTCCTGAGGATTGCAACATTTCGTATTTTGGGACTATTCCCATGAACATAATATCACTATTTGCCGATGTTGTAAACAGAAGAGATGAGAAAAAGTTTTATACATTCTTAAGGTTTGTAACATTGTAGAACGACAAAATTTGGACTATAATAGTATTAGGAAAAAGTAAAGGGGGGTACAGAATGAACATCAATATGAATCCCAATGGTGAACTTGTTCAATCTGCCGTAAACGCTCCCGGCGTAGTTGAGATTCCGGACAGTTTGAGAAATGAAGCAAAACAGTTCCGTGAATTGATGATGATGTATACCTGTGCGATCAGGGAAGTGAAAACAAAACTGGAAGTACTAAACGACGATTTGGCAGTAAGAAACGAGCGCAACCCGATTCAGATGATCAAATCCAGGGTGAAGAGACCAAGCAGTATCATTAAAAAACTGGAAAAGAGAGGTCACCCGATTACGGTGGATTCGATCAAAGAGAATCTGGATGATGTGGCCGGTATCCGTGTAATCTGTTCTTTTGTAGACGATATTTATGCAGTAGTCAATATGTTGGCGCATCAGGATGATGTAAATGTCCTGATGGTAAAGGACTATATCCGCAGCCCGAAAGTAAATGGATACCGCAGTTACCATATGATCGTGGAGATTCCGGTCCATTTCAGTGACCGCAAGACAAAAATGCGTGTGGAAGTACAGATCCGTACGATCGCGATGGATTTCTGGGCAAGCCTGGATCATCAGATGAAATATAAGAAGGATCTGGACGATATGGATGAGATCAGTGAGGAGCTGACTGAATGTGCAGAGATCATTGCACAGATTGACCAAAGAATGCAAATAATCCGCCAAAAGATCGAGGACAAGGAGAATCCTATGTCCCCGTATCGTTAACTTGGCAGATAAAATATCAATCGATCAGTAAATATAACAGGACAGGGTTTCGGTGATCCGAAATCCTGTTTTGTTATATAATCGCATTGCAGGTATATTTGTACCGGATACCTGAAGACGTACCGGCATATTTTTGCGATTCGATAAATCCTTTAATACCTGAAGAAGGAGTTTGGTTCCATGTCCCTTTTGGCGATGATTTTCTGCGATTTCAAAACCATATAAATAGTAGTAAGAAGAGAAGACAGAAATACGGACGGAACCGAAAACATCCGAGTAGGAAAATGTATGTGTACCATCGAATACAGATTCAGTCATTTGAAGGCCGCTCTGCATATTAGGCGACAGATTCTCGGTGAGTTGAGAGATGGAAGCAGCATCGATTTCCATCATATGCTCATCCATCACGCACTCTGCTTCCAAAGATGAAAGAACAGTCAGCGTATCCTTGCTTTTGTGGTCGGTATAGAACAGAAATTGAGTATCTTCCGGCAGCTCATCGATCGCAGTTTCCAGTATTTCAGAGAACATACCCTGTTTGCGGTATTTTGGAGCTGTGTATGCGCAACATCCGCATGTATCATCGTCTTCCATTGAAAATGCAGCTGCGGAACGAATGACCCCTTCGGTTTCGAAAAATACGTAAAAATCGGCATCATCCATCGGAAATGTGATTGTGACTGGTTCGAATGTGTATGCAGCGTCGATAATAGATTGAATCTGAGTCTTTTGGATAGAATTTAACTGTGATCGTATAATAACCGGCATGATGATCGGAACTCCTTTTGATAAAATCATAGATTTAGTATAGCATAGAAAACTTTTTTTTGCTATTGCTCAGAATCAGCGGTGATGATAAGATATTCGTAATAATACATGGCATAAGAGGAGAAGTTATATGAAATATCTGAAAGAAGTGTCCATCATATTCGGTATAACGATGGTGGGAGAAGTGTTAAATCAGGTTGTTCCGCTCCCGGTTCCGGCAGGTGTATATGGATTGTTCCTGCTTCTGGGATTGCTGTGTTTTAAGGTGATCAAACTGGAAGATGTTGCAGCAACCGGCAATCTGCTTCTGGACCTGATGCCGTTAATGTTTATTCCTGCTGCAGTCGGACTGATTGATAAATTTGAGGAGTTGAAGGCGATCCTGATTCCATTTCTTGTGATCTCCGTGGTTTCTACTCTGATCGTTATGACGGTCACCGGAAAAGTCACAGAGTTGGTACTGAAGAAGCAGAAGAAAGGGGATAAGTAGATGCCGTTATACTTTGGATTGTTTATTAGTGTGTTTGCATATATAATCGGAATGCAGTTTAAGAAAAAACTGGGATGGGGTTTCCTGAATCCGCTGTTGGTTGCGATCGTACTGATTATCGTATTGTTGAAAACAACAGGTATTCCGTATGCCGAGTACAACAAGGGTGCCGGCTATATCAGTTATTTCCTGACACCGGCAACCGTGTGTCTGGCGATTCCGCTGTATAAGCAGCTGGAATTATTAAAGAAGAATCTGATAGCAGTCGTTATCGGAATCACCTCCGGTGTGCTCGGAAGTGCAGTCAGTATTTTTGTTATGTCATTTTTGTTCAAACTGGATCATGTTTACTATGTCTCTCTGCTCCCAAAATCCATTACCACAGCGATCGGTATGGGTGTATCGGAGGAAGCAGGGGGAATTGTCACGATTACGATCGTCAGCATTATCCTGACAGGTATTCTTGGCAATATGATCGCGGAATTATGGTTCCGAATCATTGGAATCAAAGAGCCGATCGCGAAAGGTCTGGCTCTTGGAACTGCAGCTCATGCTATTGGAACGGCGAAAGCGTTAGAACTGGGAGAGATTGAGGGTGCTATGAGCAGTCTTTCAATCGCAGTTGCCGGTCTGATGACGGTTGTTGTGGTACCGCTCGTATCTGGACTGATTTAATTTCATGGGGGGACAGTATGAATATTTATGAGGCGATTTATAACCGCCGCTCTGTAAGGAAATTTTTTATGGAGCCGGTGGACGAAGATATTTTATGTAAGATTAAAAAGTATATGGAAACGCTGGTGCCGTTAAACAGCGATTCCCGTGTGGAGTTTGAGATCCTGGATCAGTTGGGGAAAAAGGAGCGTGCAAAAGGCTTTTTTAAGACAGAGGCGCCGTATTATCTGCTGGTGTACTGTGAGGACAACGCGGATGGATACCGCAATGCAGGCTTTTTAGCGGAGCAGATCGTCTTGTATCTGACAACGAAACATCTGGGAAGCTGTTATCTTGGCGGAACAAAGATTGGTGAGCAGGAAAAGAATGGCCTGAAACAGGTTCTGGTCATTGCTTTCGGACGGCGCACGCCGACATTTCAATAAAGCATTTCTTGATTTTGCCGTTTTCAATATCCCTCAAAGCGTGAACACAGTTTTCGATACCGTCAAGTGCCATATAGGTATATCCGGGCACA
>JAFSFU010000035.1 GCA_017435025.1 Lachnospiraceae bacterium
ATATAAAATCCCTCTCCGTACACTGCATGGCTGAACGTAAATTCTGAAACGATCGTTCCTATCACGGATACCCTGTTATTTTCCATTCCTTTTTCTGTCATAGTATTTCTCCTTTATAATTCGTTATTTAAAAGTCCGAGTTTTCCGGCCTGTTATTATATGTATGCCGCAAATCAAAAAAAAGAACCTGAGACAGATCAGTTTCCATCGACAGGTTCTTTCATATTTCATCATTTACATAGTTTATTTTGCAAGCATCATGCGGTCATTTGCAAACTGTTCACCGCTGTGTTCCTCAAATTTCTTAAGAAGATTTTCCACTTTCAGATTCCGCTTCTCCTCTCCGGCCACATCGTAGATCACACGTCCATCATGCATCATGATCAAACGGTTCCCATACTGGATCGCATCGTTCATATTATGCGTTACCATAAGTGTGGTCAGTTCCTGCTCTCTTACGATCTCATCTGTCAGCTCCAGCACTTTTCTGGCTGTTTTCGGATCAAGAGCAGCGGTATGTTCATCCAAAAGCAAAAGCTTTGGTCTCTCCAGTGTTGCCATTAAAAGCGTCAGAGCCTGTCTCTGACCGCCGGAAAGAAGTCCGACTTTTGCCGTCATACGTGTCTGTAAGCCCAGATCCAGCCTGGTCAGTGCTTCCCGATAAAAATCCAGCTCATTTTTATTGATTCCCCATGAGAGACCACGCCGCTGTCCTCGTCTCAGCGCCAGGGCCAGATTTTCCTGGATCTGCATACCGGCAGCTGTTCCTCGCATCGGATCCTGGAAAACACGACCGATATACTTTGCACGCTTATGTTCCGGTTCACGGGAAATATTATTTCCGTCAATCTCAATTTTTCCGGAGTCGATTGGGTACACTCCGGCGATCATATTTAACATGGTAGATTTTCCCGCACCGTTACCGCCAATCACAGTTACAAAGTCTCCCGGATTCAGATGGAGGTTGATACCGCAGAGCGCCTTTTTCTCATTGATCGTTCCTTTATTGAATGTCTTTCTTACATTTGTGATCGTTAACATACTTCCTCTTCCTCCTCACCATCTTCCCTGTAAGCATGTTTCGCTTTCCATTTTGCGATCATGACCGGAATACTGAGCGCTGCTGCAACAAACAGTGCCGTAAACAGATTCATGTCGTTCGTATTGAGACCAAAATCCAGAACGATCGCTCGGATCAGGAAATATACAACTGCACCTACGATAACAGATAAAAGCTTTACACCAAAGTTGATAAAACGGCTCATGAGAACTTCACCGATAACGATAGCTGCAAGGCCAATGACAATGGCGCCGCGTCCCATATTGATATCTGCGTATTTCTGATGCTGACATACAAGAGCACCAGACAAGCTTACAAGACCATTCGCCAGCATAAGCGCCAGCAGTTTCATCTTGTTGGTATCCACGCCGAGGGCACGGATCATATCTTCATTATATCCGGTCGCACGAAGAGCACTTCCAAGCTCTGTTCCAAAGAACCAGTATAATACCCATACAAGAAGCAGAGCGACAATGACACCCACGATCATGGAGGATTGTGCCTGTGTAATTCCAAACTTATCACCAACACCGGAAATCAAAGTTTCTAATTTTAATAATGGAAGGTTACTCTTTCCTCCCATGATCCTTAAGTTTACAGACCAAAGGGAGATCTGAGTCAGGATTCCTGCCAAAATTGCCGGGATTTCAAACACCGTATGCAGGACTCCGGTTGCAGCACCTGCGATCATGCCGGCACCTGCAGAAATGAACAGTGCCAGAATCGGGTTCATGCCGTAACCAATGATCAGTGTGGCACAAACACAGCCGCCTAAAGCAAAACTGCCGTCAACCGTCAGGTCAGAAATATTTAACAGACGGTACGTGATGTACACACCAAGAACCATAATTCCCCATAGAACGCCTTGTGCCGCAGCACCCTGTAATGCAACTAAATTCATCTTTTATCCTCCGTCACCTTTATACAGATAACCAGGCAAGGCACCCAAAAGCACCTCACCTGGTCTAAAAAATCCTATTCTACTACAACAGCTCCATCAAGACCGGAAATATCAATTCCAAGTGTATCTGCTGTGGTCTTATTAACAGTAAGTTCGCAACGTTCTGCCGGAAGATATCCGATCGGCATTGTTGAAACATCCGCACCGTTTACAAGAATCTCAATTGCCTGTTCACCTGCCATGTAGCCGAGCTGGTAGTAGTCAATACCGTATGTTGCAAGACCACCTGCACCAACCATACCGGCCTCGCCAACGATCGCCGGAATGCCGTTATCATTTGCCACCATTGCGACAGTCGCCATACCTGCTGCGATTACATTATCAGTCGGGGAGTAGATGGCATCCACATTTCCAACCATGGATTCTACAACTGTCTGGATCTCATTGGAACCCGGAACAGTGTATTCTTCGTATTTCAGACCAATGGCATCGCATGCCTCTTTGGCCATCGCGATCTGAAGTTCTGAGTTGCTCTCAGCGGAACAATATAAGAGACCTACGGTTTCCGCATCCGGAAGAAGCTGATGTAACAGATCGATCTGCTCTTTTACCGGAGTCAGGTCAGAGGTACCGGATACATTCACGCCCGGATTTGCGTTGTCATTTACAAGACCGGATGCTGCCGGATCGGTAACTGCAGTCAAAAGAATCGGAATATCCTCGGTAACACCTGCAACAGCCTGAGCCGCCGGAGTCGCAATCGCAAGGATCAGATCATTTCCATCATTAACTAATTTTTCAGCAATCGTCAGACAGTTGGCCTGCTCACCGGACGCGTTCTGCTGATCCACTTCATATTGGATTCCGGCTTCGTCTAACGCCGCGAAGAAACCTTCATTTGACTGATCAAGCGCAGCATGCTGAACCAGCTGGAGAACACCGATTTTATAGGTTTCGTCCGAAGTCGACGTCTTCTCTTCCTTCGCTTCTGATGCAGCCTCTGTAGCTGCTTCTGTCGCAGCAGCTGCAGCGGTTGTCTCTTCCGCTTTCGGAGAACAGCCTGTCACAGAAAGTACCATTGCACCTGCAAGAATCATGGATAATAACTTTGTTGATTTCTTCATAATTATTCTCTCCTGTTTATCATAAATTTTATTGTGTTCTTTAAACAGTTCTGATTCTACCACCATTTCCCGCGCGCGTCAACACCAAAAAGCTTTAAACTGTTAAATTTTAATGTGCTAAAGTTGGCAATAAAATGAAACGGGAATGTAACAATTTCTCTGCACATTCCCGCTGTCGTTTTATAACTGGTAAATCCGTTCTGCCGTCTGATGAAATACCTGGTCCCAGGCATATTCCGGAATCAGCCACTGGATGAACTCGATATAGTCTTCGTAGTTCGCCAGCGGCCAATCTGTGCCGAACATAAACTTATCGTAGCAGTCACAATATGAAATCCAGGTTTTCAGTGTGTCCAGATACAGTCTCTGCTTTTTAAGCAGTGCAGAAAAATTCACCTTGCCAACCAGCAGTCCGGAAAGATCCGTTGCCACATTTTCATTCTTTTCCACCACTGCGGCAGCATCCATCAGCCACGGATTTCCAAAATGACACA
>JAFSFU010000282.1 GCA_017435025.1 Lachnospiraceae bacterium
CGGCTTCAAAATCTCCACATACCTTCGGCCGAATCCGAACAGGTCATCAAAGTTGAACTCCTGCCAATTCCCTTGACCGCTCCGGCTCTTCTGGTCTTGTTTCACATATTTTTCCGGATTCATCAGGCGTTCATAAGCCTCATTGACTTTATTCATCATTTCTGCTGCAGCTGGGTCGTTGGGGTGAAGATCCGGATGAAATTCCTTTGCCTTTTTTCTGTATGCTTTCTTTATTTCCTCTTTTGAGGCTCCTTCACTGAGCCCAAGCACTTTATACGGATCGTCCGTCATGATTCTTTTTCTCCTTCTCCTTTGCCTTGGTGTTATACTTTGCCCATACACCGCTATAAAGAATATTTTTCAGCAAACGGTCATCGCGAACCATCGGCAACATCTCATACTGCTCCACTGCATTGCCGATCATGATCTTTAACACCTGTTCCGCATCTTCCATTTTCATTTTGGATTGTATAAACGGATTATAATTTCCGGACTTCATATCCTTTTCATAATCCAGAACTGCATCCATCAGGTAAATAAATCGCCCCATCTCATACCCAAAGGTTCGAAGATATCCGCTCCAGCAATCTTCCTGGTAGACAAAAATTTCCGAAAGCAGTTCTCCCGAGCAGTTGATGAGCTCATCCGACATTGCGTCCATACTCTTTTCCAGTTTCGAAAACTCCCTGATTTTCACTTCCATCTGCCTGCATTGCCTCGGATATTTCTTTTCCAGATCAGACATATATCGCTTCAAATGTTTTGCGTATTTTTTCTTGATCAGATTCTTATCATCCTGCCAGTCATCTAGACTTTTGTAATAAGCCAGCAAAATGGTCATGTCAGCCGCGTATTCCACATAAGAATTCTCCAGACGACAGCGTTTCTTCATTGGGTGTACTGCACACCGGAACTCCCGTTTCCTTTCCTCCGGCTCATACAGGGAAGAAAGAAACAATGCTAAAAATGTCATATCATAATTCAAACTGCACCGTTCAATCTGCCCGTACTGTGTTTTTAGCGCCATGCAGAGCCCGCAGTATACACTCCGGTATCGGTCTATCTCTTCATTGGTCAATTCTGCTTTATTGCAAACCACATATCCAAACATGAACAACTCCTTATAAATCTATCCTATCTCTAAACAAATTCTGAACTTTTTTTTAACTTATAGAAATCCTCGTTTACACATGTTACACTTGTAACACAAACTATTCATACTCAAAGGATTGACTACATGAAACAGAAAAAGACCAACAACCCCTTATTAAAAGAATGCTTCTTTACAGCTCTGGTTCGTCTCATGGACCAAAAAGATTTTCAGGAAATCACCATTTCCGAGATTGCCGAAGTGGCCGGAGTATCCCGTATGACCTACTATCGGACTTATGATTCCAAAGAGGATATTCTGCTGCAATACTTTGATGATCGAGCCAAACAGTTCATTGCAGAAATCAAACAGGAACCAGACATTACATCAGAAGAATTCAGCATCCGCTTATTCCGCGCCTTTCAGAGTCAGGCTCACTTTTTAAAATACCTTCATCAGGCAGGCCTGATCACTGGTATCCTTGATCACTTTACACAATTCATTCGAATTCTATACTGTGAAATCGGAGGCATCACTACATGTGACCCAACCCTCGAATATCAAATCCAATTTATTGCAGGTGGTATGTACATGCTCCTCCTTCACTGGATTGAATCCGGTCAGATAGAAACACCCGAAGAACTGGCAAAGATCTCCATGTCCTTTTTACGGGATCAGTCTGCTCTTCGCTCCGACAATGCCTCTCTGTAAAACCGCATATACCGTACAAACGCATACAGCATCCAGCACGCACTCATGCTGATCATAAAATTAGCAGCATACAGCGGAACATTCGGAAACAGTGTCAAAACAATCATGACTACATAAAACACAGTTGTATTAACCTTGCCATACCATTGCGCCCCATCGTTTCGCTGTTTTTCACCCAGGACTTTCGATCCCATGGTCAGCATGCAGAATTCTTTCACCACAAAGATGATCACTACCAGCTGAAGCAGCTCGTATCTTTCTAACAGATGGATCAGCAATACGCCCTGTGTCGCCTTATCGGCAATCGGATCTAAAATTTTTCCGACCTCACTGATCATATTGTATTTTCGGGCAATCTTTCCATCCAGAAAATCAGTAATTCCTGAAATACAAAGAATTGCCACCAGCCATATCTGCTGGTTCGGCAAGTAACCCCGATAGCTGATTCCCCAAAACAAAACCGCCAGAATCAGGCGAAACAGACTCAAAGCATTGGGTATCGTGAAAATCTGCTCACGAGTCAGTATTTGGGCAGCCAACGCTTCGTTCTCGGGAATCACTTTATAAAAGATTCCGTAGCAGATCCAGTTAAACACCAATGCCCCCAGTACATCGATGATACTGTGCTGTTTTAAAAACATCGTAGACAGCACGATCGATACGGTTAAAATCTGAACAGCAGCCATGAATCCTTTCTTATTCCGGCACTTATCATTATTCTTTAATGCCAGATAGCAGGCCACTGCATTAAATACGTGAATGCTCGGGAACACATTGGTCGATGTATCAACACGGTGAAGCAGCCTTACCGCATCGTAAAAGATCCCTGGTTCCGTTGGAGTTTTCCGAAGCAAATGCATATTGGGACAAACATAAGATACGACCAGGAAGGTTGTCATGCCCGCAGCCAAAGTTGCGATCAATCTCCCATATTCCCGCACACTCTCATTAAACAATGCAAAATATGCAACAGTTGCCGCAACAAACACGAACCACAGCAGATACGGTACAATAAAATACGCACAGAACGGAATCTTGTCATCCAGCGAACACTGTACCACATAGTGTTTCACATCCATCTGCTCCAGCCAGAAAAATGACACAAGATAAAAAATCAAATATGCCAGAACAATCCAGATGTTCTTTCCCTTGATCTTCATAATTCTTCACCTCAATCAAAACTTTTCATTCGGATGTAGAAGATTATAATGATTCTGAATCTCACTCACAATAGAAAAAAACCCACTTGTTACAAAACAAGGGGGTTTGTTCATGAAATAAAAATAAACTTTATAAAGGGAAAATATCCTCTCCTAGTTATCCCACGTGATCAGGTTGTTCCAGATCACTGCAGATGCCCGTTCTTCCGACAAAACGTAAGCGCGCTCCTCCGATTCTTTGGAGGAAAGCATATATTCTTTTCTAAACGGATAATGAGTCCACTCTTCCGTCAGCACAGTGGCACCGTTTACCGCCTGGATTTCCCAGGTCAATGTCTCACCACCGCCATTTTCTGTCAAATAGGTAAATACCCCATCCAACTGGTCATTTCGGTAATTACCGCTCTTTTCCGTATAGACAAATCCACTCTCCGGTGCGTTGAGATAATAGTGATATCCGGTCTTTCCTTCTCCATTCATTTTTCCGTCAGACCACATGCCTTCTGCAAACGTATAACGCGGTTCATCCAGGATCATTGTCTGGATCACACAGGCATTTCCATTCGGTTTACCATCCTCAAATTCGCCATAAAAAGCCGTATTATACCGAGTCAGAACCAGTCCTTCCATCGTACCGGACATCGGTAATTGATCCATTTTCGGTACCGTCTGACCGTCCGTATTTTTCACTTCGAAATAATAGTATTTTTCCCCATTCAGGGTTTTATCTGTCAGGATTTCGAACTCTGTTTCATGATCATTTAAAATTTGCGCCGCATCCACATAAGAACTCGTGCTAAGTGCGGCATACAGTGATGATAGCAGCTCCAATTCCTGTTCACTCACCGGCACTTCACTCTCAACTGTCATGGTTTCTCCACGCAAATCATCACCGGAAGTGGTCTCCACAGTTTTATCATTCATATCCTTCGATGCAGACGTTGCCCAGTTATCATCCGGCGTTTCTCTTTTACCAAATATACTGATCACAATAACCACGATCAAAACAACCGCAGCTGCGATCCAAAGTTTTTTTCTGTTGGTTTCATTTGATTTCATTCACAATCATCCTCTCATATGAAACACAATCATTCGATGCCTTTTAATCTGACTTCCCATCCACGTTCACAGGTGGGTTCTCATGGTAAAAAAGGGATGTCCACAATGAATCCTGTCTGCGGGCATCCCTCATTTATCTTATGTGTCAAAATGTTTCAAATCTTATTTCTGAAGTTTGAAAGAACTCTTCAGCGAAACGATACGGTTGTAGATCGGCTGTCCTTCTACACTGTCCTTGCAGTCTACACAGAAGAAACCGTTTCTTACAAACTGGAAGCTGTCATACGCCTTTGTTTCCATAAGTGCCGGCTCAACGAAAGCTTTCACAACCGTCTTGGAATTCGGATTCAGATTCAGAGTACCATCATCGTTCAGTTTACCCTTCTCTTCATCCACGATATTCTCATAGAGACGGCACTCTACTTCGCCTGCTGTCGGTGCAGATACCCAATGAATGGTACCTTTTACCTTGCGGGCATTGAAACCGGAACCGCTCTTTGTCTCCGGATCATAAGTACAGTGAACAACCGTTACGTTACCGTTCTCATCTGTCTCATAGCCGGTACATGTCACAAAGTATGCACTCATCAGGCGAACTTCGTTGCCCGGGAACAGACGGAAATATTTCTTCGGCGGCTCGATCATAAA